>CAZZLY010000007.1:6462-60502 GCA_964655175.1 uncultured bacterium | reverse complement strand
GGCGCGGTGCTGTGGGCCAATGACGAGTTCTTCGCGCCCAAGGAGGCGCTGCTGCGTCCCGCCGCCGCCGAATGGCGCGAGCACGAGTACACCGACCGCGGCAAGTGGATGGACGGCTGGGAGACGCGTCGCCGTCGCACGCCCGGCGACGATTGGTGCCTCGTGCGGCTGGGCCTGCCCGGCGTGGTGCGTGGCGTCGTCGTGGACACCGCGTTCTTCCGCGGCAACTACCCCGAGCACGCACAGCTCGAGGGCTGCGCGGTCGCGGGCGTGCCCGACCCGGTCGCACTCGACACCGACCCCGCGGTGCGCTGGCACGTGCTCGTGCCCAAGTCGCCGCTCGCGGGGGATTCGCGCAACGCGTTCACCGTGTCGTGCCCCGAGCGGATCACGCACCTGCGCTTCCGCATCTTCCCCGACGGTGGCGTGGCGCGGCTGCGCGTGCACGGCGAGGCGCGCCCCGACCCCGCGCGCCTGGCACCGGGCCGCGTCGTGGACCTGGCCGCCATGGAGCACGGCGGCTACGTGATGGTGTGCAGCGACATGTTCTTCGGGCATCGCCAGAACCTGATCCTGCCCGGACGTTCGACGCACATGGGCGACGGCTGGGAGACGCGTCGTCGGCGCGGGCCCGGGCACGACTGGACGATCGTGCGACTGGCCGCGCGCGGTGGCCTCGAGCGCATCGAGCTCGACACCGATCACTTCAAGGGCAACGCCCCGGGTCGCTGCACGCTCGAGTGGTGCGACGCCCCCGAGGCGACCGCCGACGCGCTCGTGGCGAGCTCCGCGTGGCAGCCGCTCGTGGCCGAGACGCCGCTGCAGCCGCACGCGCGCCACGCGTGGGACCTGCCGTCCCGCGTGACCGCGACGCACGTGCGACTCAACATCTTCCCCGACGGCGGCGTGGCGCGCCTGCGCCTGTTCGGCGCGGTGCAGGGCTGACGCCGCGCATGACCGCCCGCGAGCTCTCGGCACTGCCCGACGACGCGCTGCGCGCCGCGCTGACCGCGTGCTGTGGCGCATCGCACTGGGTCGAGGCGACGCTCGCGAGCCGCCCGTGGGCCGAGGATCACGCGCTGCTGTCGGCCGCCGAGCGCGCGTGGGCGGGCCTGACGCGCGCCCAACTGGCCGAGGCGGTGGCGCATCATCCGCGTCTGGGTGAGTCGCGTGCGGCCGCCACGGTGAGCGCGCAGGCGAGCACCTGGTCCGCCGGCGAACAGGCCGGCACGCGCGACGCCGACGCGGACACGCGCGCCGCGCTGGCGCAGGGCAATCGCGACTACGAGGCGCGCTTCGGGCACACGTTCATCCTGTGCGCGAGCGGCCGCAGTGCCGCCGAGATGCTGGCCGCGCTGCAGTCCCGCATGACGAACGACCCCGCCACGGAACTCGACGTGACGGCACACGAACTCTGGCGCATCACCCGACTCCGACTCGAGAAACTGCTCGCCGGCGCCTGACGCCGCGCGCCACGCCATGGAGGACGCATGACCGCGATCACCACCCACGTGCTCGACCTCACCTCGGGAACCCCGGCCGCCGGCGTCGCGGTGCGCCTCGAACGCGAGCAGGACGGGCACTGGCACGCGCACGGTCAGGCGACCACCGATGCCGACGGCCGCGTGCGCGACGCGTTCACGCCGCTCACGACGACGGGCCGCTACCGGCTCACGTTCGAGACCGGTGCGTGGTTCGCGAGCCACGGGGTGGACAGCTTCCATCCCGAGGTCGTGATCGTGTTCGCGATCCGCGAGCTGCGACATCACCACGTGCCGCTGCTGCTGTCGCCGTTCGGGTTCTCGACCTACCGCGGCTCGTGACGCGACGTCCCGGTCACGACGAGGTCGCGACCGGGACGCCATGACACCGCGCGGCGACGACGTTCAGGCGCGACCGCGCGCCTTGAGGATGCGCACGAACGACCGTCCGCGGATCTCGTCCACGGTGAGCCCGGACAGTCGCACCGCCTCGGCCTCGCTCACCGCGCCCGACTGCACGCCGCGCAGGAAGTAGTTGAGCAGGCCCTGCCCCGTGGCCGCGTCGTCGAACACGTCGCCCACCAGGGTCGCCTGCGCCGCCTTCGAGATGAAGTTCTGCAGCCGCTCGCTCGCGGGCTGCAGCCCGGCGAGGAAGAACTCGAACACCGCCGCGTAGCGCGAGACGAGCTGGCCCGGGTGCAGGTCCCAGCCCTGATAGAAGCCGCCCGCGAGCGAGTGCCGCACGTCGTCGGCATGCAGACGCCACGCCGCGTGCACGCCCTGGCGGTTCTCGGCGCGCTGCGCGTCGGTGATCGTGCGCCCGCCCGCGGTGGAATGCACCGGCACGGGCAGGATGGCCGTGGAACCGTCCGACAGCCACACGCCGGTGCCCGCGAACGACACCTGCATGACGTGCTTGGCGTGGTCGCACGCGGGATGCCGCATGCGCTGGTGCGCCGCCGTGATGCCGAGCGAGGCGGTGTAGTCGTAGGTGCCGAAGTGCGCGGCCTGCAGTCGGCCCTGTGCGGCCGGGATCATGCGCGGCATCATGCTGCCGCCGTCGGCGTCGAGCACGTTCTGCGGCGTCTCGATCATGGCCTCGAACCGCAGCCGGCCCGCCGGCAACCCGAACTCGGCCTCGAGTCGCGCCAGCACCTCGACGAACACCTGCAGCTGCTCGAGCGCGGTGATCTTGGGCAGCGTGACGATGAAGTTCTCGGGCAGCGTGCCCGCCGACTCGAGCAGCGTGCCCAGGAACAGCCGCAGCGTGCGCAGACTGCGCGTGCGCAGCTCCTCGGTGAGCGGCTTCACCCGCAGTCCGATGAACTCCGGCAACGTGCCGTCCGCATGGCCCTTGGCGACCTCGCGCGCGGCCGCCGCGACGTCACGGTCCTCGTCGGCGTCGGGTCGCGTGCCGTAGCCGTCCTCGAAGTCGATGCGGAAGTCCTCGACGGGCTCGCGCTGCAACTTGTCCACGACGCGCGTGTACACGGGCTCCGCCAGCGCGCCGAGCCCCAGCGCGGCGTCGAGTTCCGCCGGCGACGGCGCGTACTCGGCCATGAGCCGACGCGCGACCTCGCCCAACTTGGCCGCCGTGTCGGCACGGAACAGATGTCCCCCGCCATAGACCACGTGCACCGGCTGACGACGCGGCGGGTCCCCGGGGTGCGCCGTCATGAAGGCGGTGTTCGGGGTGCGCAGCGTGTCGAGCAGCGTGGTGAGCGCAGGCGGCGGCGTCGGATCGAGCATGGACGGTCTCCGGAGGAATCGGATCGGGAGCGGTGCCCGAGCGGGCACGGCAGCACCGCATGATGCCGCCGCTTGCGGCCCGCATGCAATACGGGGCACTCTCGCGGCCCAGACCGCCCCGCGCATCACGGTCCCCCCGTGGCCGAGGCCCGTGTCCCCAGGAGCCCCCATGAGGATCGCCGTCGTCGGCACCGGGATCGCCGGCCTGACCGCCGCCGCCCGATTGCACCCGCATCACGAACTCACCGTCTTCGAGGCGGAGCCTCGCCTCGGCGGCCACGCGCTCACGCGCACGGTGAACGATGCGGCGGTGTGCGCCTCGCTCGCGACCCCCGACGGTCATGGCCGCACCACGCGCGTCACGACCGGCGGCGATCGCCCCGCGACGCATGCCGCCGACCTCGGGTTCATGGTCTGGAACCACCACACCTACCCCGGGCTCAAGGCGATGTTCGAGCGGCTCGGTGTCGCGACGTCGCCGACCTCGATGGGCTTCTCGGTGCACGACGCCACGAGCGGGCTCGAGTACGCGGGCGAGACGCTCGCGGGCCTGTTCGCGCAGCCGCTCAACCTGGTCAATCCGAGCTTCCTGGGGATGCTGCGCGCGATCCTGCGCTTCAACGCGCACGCCCGCGACTGGGTCGCGGGCCCGCACGCCGATGCCACGCTGGGCGAGCTGCTCGAACGCGAGCGGCTGCCGCGCGCGTTCCGCGATTTCTATCTGGTGCCCATGGGGGCGGCCATCTGGTCGGCGAGCGAGCGCGACATGGCGGCGTTCCCGGCCCGTTTCTTCGTGCGGTTCCTCGCCAACCACGGCATGCTCGAGCCGCCCGCGCGGCAGTACCAGTGGTACTGCGTGGACGGTGGCTCGCAGCACTACGTGGCCGCGCTGTCGCAACCGTTCGCCGATCGCGTGCGCACCTCGTGTCCGGTGCGCCGGATCGAACGCAGCGCCGACGGCGTGCGCGTGACGCACGATGCGGGCACCGAGACCTTCGATCAGGTGGTGCTGGCGTCGCACGCCGATCAATCCCTGGCGCTGCTCGCCGACCCCACGCCGCTCGAACGCGAGGCGCTCGCAGCGTTCCCCTACCGCACCAACACCGCGGTCCTGCACACCGACACCGCGCTGCTGCCGCGCGCGCGACGCGCCTGGAGCAGCTGGAACTACCACGTCCCCGCCGACCGCACCGCGCCGGTGATGGTGACCTACGACCTCGCGCGCCTGCAGCATCTGCGCACGCCGGGGCCGTTGCTGCTCACGCTCAACGACCGTGACACGGTCGCGCCGGGCCGCGTGCTCGAGCGACTCACGTTCGCCCATCCCGCGTTCACGCACGACTCGATCGCGTGGCAGGCGCGGCACGCCGAGGTGAGCGGCTCGCATCGCGTGCACTTCTGCGGCGCCTACTGGCGCAACGGCTTCCACGAGGACGGGCTGGTGAGCGGCGACGCGGTGGCCGACCTCGTGCTGGGTTCGCGCGCGTGAACAGCGCCCTGTACGTGGGCCACGTCCGCCACGCGCGCCGCCGCCCGGTGGAGCACGTGCTGCGCTGGCCGCTCTACATGCTGTATCTGGACCTCGCGGAACTGCCGCAAGCGGCGCGCCCGTGGCCGCTGCTGTCCACGAGACCCGCACTGCTGTGGTTCCGCCGTGCCGATCACTCGGGGGACCCCGCGCGATCGCTCGCCGAGGCGATCCGCGCGCTCGTGCACGAGCGGCTGGGCTTCACGCCCACCGGGACGGTGCGCCTGCTCACGCACCCGCGCACGTTCGGTCTGGCGTTCAACCCGGTGAGCTTCTTCTATTGCTTCGCCGCCGACGGCACGACGCTCCAGGCGATCGTCGCCGAGATCAACAACACGCCGTGGAACCAGCGCCACTGCTACGTGTTCGATGCGCGCGGCGGGGCGCTCACGTTCGAGGTGCCGAAGGCGTTCCACATCTCGCCGTTCCTCGGCATGGACCTGACGCATCGGTTCCGTTTCTCGGTGCCCGGTGAACGGCTGGGCGTCGGGGTCGAGAACGAGGGTCCCGACGGGGCGGGCTTCACGGCGGGACTGGCGATGGAACGCCGCCCGCTGACCGGTCGCGCGATCCTGGGCGCACTCGTCACGCACCCGTTCATGACCCTGTCGGTGCTGGCGGGCATCTACGGGCACGCCCTGATGCTGTGGCTGCGCCGCGTGCCGTACCACCGCCATCCGGACGACCTCAAGGCCGCGTCGCCGGAATAGCCCAGCGGGCCTCCCGGCCGTCCCGCGCGCCGGGTATGATGCGCCCTCCCCCGGAGACCCGTCATGACCCCGACGACGCTGAGCGCGCCCCCGACCCCGACGCGCGGCAACCTTCCCGAACGCCTCGCCCGTGAGGGCGTGTGCGAACGTCTGGCCACCGTGCGCGGCGGCACCGTGCGCGTGACCGAGGGCGGCACGACGACCACGCTGGGCACCCCCACCGACCTCGCCGCGTCGATCGTCGTCCACGACCCGCGCTTCTGGGTCGAGGTCGCCACCGGCGGTGCGCTGGGCGCGGCCGAGTCCTACGCCCGCGGCGAGTGGGACAGCGACGACCTGACCACGCTCATCCGCGTCCTCGCGCGCGACCGCGAGGTGCTGGCCGGGCTCGAGCGTGGGCTGGCGCGCCTGCGCACGCCGGCGCTGCGCGCCCTGCACGCGCTGCAGGGCAACTCGCGCACCGGCAGCCGACGCAACATCGCCGCGCACTACGACCTCGGCAACGACTTCTTCGCCCTGTTCCTGGATCGCACGCGCATGTACTCCTGCGCGCTTTGGCCCCACCCCGACGCCACGCTCGACGAGGCCGCCGCGCACAAGCTGGACGTGATCTGCGACAAGCTGGAGCTGCGCGCGGGGCACACGGTGCTCGAGATCGGCACGGGCTGGGGCGGCTTCGCGCTGCACGCCGCGCGCCGCGGCGCCCACGTGACCACGACCACGATCAGCCGCGAGCAGGCGCGCCACGCGCGCGAGGCGTTCGCGGCCGCGGGGCTCGCCGATCGCATCACGCTGCTCGAGTGCGACTACCGCGACCTGCCCGCTCGGGGCGAGCGTTACGACCGCGTGGTGAGCATCGAGATGATCGAGGCCGTGGGCTACGATCACCTCGACGAGTACTTCCGCGTCCTCGGCGACACGCTGGCGAGCGACGGCCGGGGCCTGGTGCAGGCGATCACCATCCCCGACCGCGACGAGGACGTGTACCGGCGCAACGTGGACTTCATCCAGAAGCACATCTTCCCGGGCAGCGCGCTGCCGTCGCTGCGGGCCATGAGCCGCTCGATCGCGGGCACGTCGCTGCGCATCGACGACCTCGAGGACCTGGCGCCGCACTACGCCCGCACGCTGCACGAGTGGGCCGTGCGGTTCGAGGCGTCCGCCGACACGATCGCGGCGATGGGCTTCGACGAGACGTTCCGCCGACTGTGGCGCTGGTACTTCCATTACTGCGCGGCGGGCTTCCTCGAGCGCACGATCGGCCTGCTGCAGGTGGTGCTGTCCGGCCCGCGTGCGGGCACGGGCGTCACCTCGCCCACACGCGGGACGGTGTGATGGACGTCGTCATGGAACTCGTCGAGCGCGGACTCGTGCCCGACGCGCTGGTGCGGTGGGGCATCCGGCGACTGTGCGCGGACAAGGCGCGACTCGAGCGCGACGGCGGGCCCACCGCGATGGCCGCACGCGCGGCCGCGGTGCGCGAGGCCATGCGCACCGCACCGATCGCCCTGCACACGCGCGAGGCCAACACGCAGCACTACGAGGTCCCGGCCGCGTTCTTCACGCACGTGCTGGGCCCGCGCATGAAGTACTCGAGTGCGTGGTGGGACGGCGCGCGCACGCTCGCGCAGGCCGAGGAGGCCATGCTCGCGATCACCGCCGAGCGCGCCGACCTCGTCGACGGCCAGCGCATCCTGGAGCTCGGTTGCGGCTGGGGCTCGCTCACGCTGTGGATGGCCGAGCACTTCCCCGCCTCGCGCATCACCGCGGTCTCCAACAGCACCTCGCAGCGTGCGTTCATCCTGGCGCGCGCGGCCGAACGGGGGCTGACGAACGTCGAGGTGATCACCGCCGACATGAACGCGTTCGCCCCGCCCGCGGGCGCACGCTACGACCGCGTCGTGTCGGTCGAGATGTTCGAGCACATGCGCGACTGGGAGGGTCTGCTCGCGCGCATCCACGGCTGGCTCGCCCCCGAGGGTGCGCTGTTCGTGCACGTGTTCTGCATGCGCGACGCCACCTACTTCTTCGAGGTGGACGGCCGCAGCGACTGGCTGGCGAGGCACTTCTTCACCGGTGGGCTCATGCCGTCCGAGACGCTGCTCGCCGAGTGCGCGCGCGACTACACGCTCGCGGGCCGCTGGCGCGTCAACGGCATGCACTACGCGCGCACGAGCCGGGCGTGGCTCGAGCACCAGGACGCCGCACGCGACGCCCTGATGCCGATCCTCGCCGAGACGTACGGCGCGCGCGACGCGGCCCGCTGGTTCCAGCGCTGGCGGCTGTTCTTCATGGCGTGCGAGGAGCTGTTCGGCTTCGGCACCGGCGAGGACTGGTTCGTGACCCACGCGCGGCTCGTGCCGAAGCGCGAGGGCTGATGTCGCCCCTCGTCCTCGGCGCGTGGCCCGTGGCCGCGTTGTTCGTGGCCCTGTGGGCGGTGAGCGTGCGGGCGCGCGACGCGAGTCTGGTCGATCGCGTCTGGGGCCCGGCGTTCGCACTGAGCGCGTGGCTGCAGCTCGCCCTCGCGCCCGACGCGGGCCCGCGTGCGTGGCTCGTGGCGGTACTGACGACCGTGTGGGGCGTGCGGCTGGGCCTGCACATCCACCGTCGCAACCGCGGCCACGCCGAGGACCCGCGCTACGCCGCGATGCGCGCGCGCGCCCCGCGCACGTTCCCGCTCACGAGCCTCGTGACCGTGTTCCTGCTGCAGGCGGCGCTGGTGGTGGTCATCGGTCTGCCGTTCGCGAGCCTCGCGGCCTCGCGCACACCGCTCGGGCTCCTCGATGCGCTGGCACTGATGGTGTGGCTGGTCGGGTTCCTGTTCGAGGTCGTGGGCGACGCGCAGCTGGCCGCGTTCAAGCGCGACCCCGCGAACCGTGGCCGGATCATGGACCGCGGCCTGTGGGCGTGGACGCGCCACCCCAACTACTTCGGCGACGCGTGCGTGTGGTGGGGCGTGGCGCTGTTCGCGCTCGCGGCCCGCGCCCCGTGGTGGACGCTCGCGGGCCCAGGGCTCATGACGTTCCTGCTCACGCGCGTCTCGGGCGTCGCGATGCTCGAGGCGGGCATGCGCGGCCGCCCCGGGTGGGACGCGTACGCGGCGCGCACGAGCGCGTTCCTGCCGCGCCCGCCGCGCCGCTGACGCGTCACAGCAGTTGCCTTGCGCGGAAGCTCACCGTGCCGCGCGAAGCCACGATGACGTGATCGAGCACGCCGATGCCCACCAGTTCGCCGACCTCGAGCAGGCGCCGTGTGATGCTCAGGTCCTCCTCGCTCGGCTCGGGGTCGCCGCTCGGATGGTTGTGCACGAGCACGAGACTCGCCGCCGAGTGCAGGATCGCGGGCAGGAACACCTCGCGTGGATGCACGATCGAGGCGTTGAGCGAGCCGATGCTCACCGTCTCGCGCCGGTCGAGCTCGTGCCTCGCGTTGAGCAGCAGCACCACGAAGTGCTCGCGCCGCGCCCGCGTCAGGTCGCGCACGTGCGGCAACACGTCCTCGGGCCCGCGGATGGGCGTCCGATGGGCGGGCACGTCGTGCGCCCGTCGCCCCAGCTCGAACGCGGCCGAGAGCGCGTCCGCCTGTTCGGGGCCGACGCCCGTCGCGGTACGCCAGCGCGCCCACGGCCAGTGCCCCAGTTCGGCCGGATGATGCCGCGCCAGCGCCCGAGCGACGCGAAGCGCGGGACGGTCCGGGGTGCCCGTGGCGAGCACGAGCGCCAGCAGTTCGGCCCCCGACAACGCGCCCGGGCCCGCCTCACGCAGCCGGGCACGGGGGCCGAGCGGACGCGGCCGGCTCGGGGGCGGTGTCGTCTCCGCGTCGGGCCCGACGAGCGCGAGCCCCGGCGACCGGATCGGTTCGGTCATCGTCAAACTCCTCCTGCCCGGGGGCGCGGGCCCACCGCACGGCTGGACCCACTGCTATAATCGAGGGACGCCCGCCCTCGTGCGGGTGCGATCGGTCGTCCCGAACCCTCGTGCGGCGCCACACGGCCCCGCCTCGCGGAGACTCACTGCATGCGTCGTGCCATCCGTGCCCTGCTCGCCCTCTCCCTCGTGCTCGTCGCGTTGTTCACCGGCGCGGCCCACGCCGCCCCGGTCCAGATCAACGGCATCGGACTCGTGGACTACGCGAACAAGCCCGACTTCAAGGTCGGCGACTGGCTGCGCTACCGCATGACGGGTCGCAGCGAGATGGGGGTCGAGGAGGACTACACGATCACGCTGCTCGTGGCCGGTGAATACGACTTCTGGGGCGACCCGGGGTTCTGGCTCGAGACCTGGAAGGACGTGCCCGGGCAGCCGCTCGAGGTGCTCGCCTCGCTCGTCTCGTACGAAGCGTTCAAGGACACCTCGGCGGTGCAGCGCCTGCAGTTCTACACGCGCGTCTCGATCAACACGCTCAATCAGGACGGTGAGCCGCGACTGGAGATCAACAAGCCCGCAGCGAGCACGCTCAAGACGCGCCGCGAGGTCAAGAACCCCGTGCGCTGGACGCGCGACACGCTGGGCACCGACACCTGCTCGACGCCGGTCGGCGACTACAAGACGCTCAAGGTGCTGCTCAAGCAGGGTACGGGCGCCACGCAGAGCGTCGGCGACAGTTCCGTGTACCAGGAGGTGCGTGAGAACCGCACCAGCCACTTCTCGCTGCAGATCCCGCTCACGCACCTCGTGCGCGAGGACGTGGAGTCGTCGGCCGCGCGCAAGGCGTGGCTCATCGGTCGCTCGGGCGACGCCACCCCGCTCACGACGCGTGACCGCGCGTTGGGCACGGCACGCCTGATCGGCATGGGCCGCGGCGGACTCGAGGCGCGCATGGTGCCCGTGGAGTACCGCGCCACGATCGCCGAGCAGCGCGCCCGCGAAGCGGCGGGCAAGGGCGGCAAGCCCGCTGCACCGAAGCCCAAGCCGAAGCGCTGACCTCTGCGGCGCGACGACGACGAGGCCCGGGACGCGTGCGCGTCCCGGGCCTCGTCACATCGGCAACGCGTGGAGTGCTACTCGAACAGGCCGCGGGCGTAGGCGGCCGCATCGAACGCCTGCCAGTCGTCGACGCCCTCGCCCAGTCCCACCAGACTCACCGGCAGGCCCAGCTCGCCGGCGATCGCCAGCACGACGCCGCCGCGCGAGGTGCCGTCGAGCTTGGTCACGGCGAGGCTCGTGATGGGGACCGACTGCGTGAACGTGCGCGCCTGGGCGAGGCCGTTGAGTCCCTGCGTGCCGTCGAGCACGAGCAGCACGTGGTGCGGCGCACCGGGCACCTGACGGCCGCACACGCGCGCCACCTTCTCGAGCTCGGTCATGAGGTTGTGCTTGGTGTGCAGGCGCCCTGCGGTGTCCACCAGCACGATGTCGGTGCCGCGCGCGCGCGCCGCCGCGAGCCCGTCGTGCACCACGGCCGCCGGATCGGCGCCGTCACGGCCCGCGCGGATGATCTCGACGCCGGCACGGCCCGCCCACACCTCGAGCTGCTCGGCGGCGGCGGCCCGGAACGTGTCGGCCGCGATGAGCATGACCTTGCGCCCCTCGCGCGCCCACGTGGCCGCGAGCTTGCCCGCGAACGTGGTCTTGCCCACCCCGTTCACGCCGATGAGCAGCACCACCCACGGCGTTTCGGGCGAGGGTGTGAACGAGGCGCGCTGCGCCGACAGGATCCCCTCGGCGGCCTGCTCGAGCGCGCCGCGCAGATCCAGCGTCGCGTCGCGGTCCAGACGCTTGCGCGCATCGGCGATGAGCCGGTCCGTGGTGGCGGGCCCGACGTCGGCGGCGAGCAGCGCCTCCTCGAGCGACTCGACGGTCGCGGCGTCCACGGTGCGCCGACCCAGTGCGGCGCCGACCACGGTGGTCAGGGCCTCACGGGTGCGCTCGAGTCCGCGCCGGAAACGATCCCACAGGTTCATGGTCGTGAAGCACGACGCGCGGTGCGACCCCGGGGGGCCGACACCGCGCGCACGTCCATCCTCCGTGACGTCAGACGGTCGCCGGCTCGACCGGCGTGATGCGACGCGTGCTGTGGCTCACGTCGACACCGTCGAGGTTGACCGAGACGAGCTTGGAGACACCCAGCTCCTGCATGGTGACGCCGTAGATGCAGCCGGCCGACTCCATGGTCTTCTTGTTGTGCGTGATGACCACGAACTGCGTGCGATCGCCGAAGCGCTTGAGCATGTTGAGGAAGCGCTCCACGTTCGCGTCGTCGAGCGGCGCATCGACTTCGTCCAGCAGACAGAACGGCGACGGCTTCACCAGGTAGACCGCGAACAGCAGCGCGATCGCGGTGAGCGAGCGCTCGCCCGAGGACATGAGCGTGATGCTCTGCAGGTGCTTGCCGCGCGGCTTGGCCGCGATCTCGATCTCGGCGTCCATGGGATCGTCGCCGAGCAGACGCAGCTCGCAATCGCCGCCCTCGAACAGCGTCTGGAAGATGTCCTTGAAGTTCTTGTGGACCTTCGCGAACGTCTCGCTGAACAGCTCCGAGGCGGTGACGTTGATCTTCTCGATGGCCTCGAGCAGCTGCGCCTTGGCCTGGAGCACGTCCTCGCGCTGCTGGGTGAGGAACGTGAAGCGCTCCTTCTTGCGGCTGTACTCCTCGAGCGCGAGCAGGTTGACCGGGCCCAGCGAGCGCAGCGTGGTGCGCGCGGACTCGAGGCGCTTGGGCGCCTCCTCGAGCGTCACGCCCTCGGGCAGCGGCTGCGGCGTGAACTGCTCGGGGTCGATCTCGTACTCGGTCTTGATGCGCTCGTAGGTGCGGTCGAGCTCGGCGCGCGCCTGGACGCGGTCGATGTCGAGACCGTGCAGACGCTCGCCCAGCTCCGTGTTCTGGAAGCGCAGGTCGCGCGCCCGGTCGTCGAGGCTCTGCACCTCGCCCTTGAGCTCGTTGAAGCGCATCTGCAGTTCGACGACGCGCTCGCGCTGCGAGCCCTCGGACTCGAGCAGGCCCGTGAGGCCGGCCGCCAGCCCGTTCACCTGCGCCTCGATCTCGTCGATGCCGCTGCGGTGCTGCTCGGACTCGCTCTGACGCTGCGCGATGCCGTTCGTGAGCTCCTGCACCGTCTGCTCGAGACGCGCCCACTGGGATTCGAGTTCGCTCGACGAGCGCGACAGCTGCAGCAGCTGCTCGCGAGCGGCCTGCGCGCGCGACGAGGCGTCGTCGCGGCGCGTCTCGAGGTCGCGCACCGCACCGTCGCTCTCGGCGAGCTGCGTGCGGACGACGTCGAGTTCGCCCTGGAACTGCATGAGCTCGGCTTCGGCCTCGGTGAGCTGCTGCGTGAGCCCGTCCACCTCGCCCGCGAACGCCTCCATCTCGCGCACGCGCTCGCCGGCCTCGTTCGCCGCGAACGTGCGCTCGCGCTCCATGCCGGCGATCTCGCGAACCTGCGCCTCGAGCGCGGTCTTGGTCTCGTCCAGCATCCAGCGGGCGTTGTCGCGCTGCTCGATGGCCTGCTCGCGCGCCTGACCCTCGGCCTCACGCTGCGTCTGCAGCGCGTCGAGCGACAGGGCGAGCTCGGTGAGCGTGCCCGACAGGTCGCGGATCTCGGCCTCGCGGTGCAGCAGACCGCCCGACGTCTTGGCGGCACCGGCACGCACGCGACCGCGCTCCCACACCTCGCCGTCGGCGCTCACGAAGCGCAGCCCGGCGGGCGACTCCTGCGCCAGCGTCGCGGCCCGCTCGCGCGAGTCGACGACGATGACCGAACCCAGCAACCGCTCGGCGACCGGCCGGAAGCGCTCCTCGAACCGCACCAGGTCCGACGCGCGGCCGATGACACCGTCCACCGCCGGGACGTCCGGCAGCGTGCGCGCCTGCAGCGCCGACAGGTCGAGCAGCGTGGCGCGACCGCTCTCGGGACGGCGCAGACGCTCGATCGACGGCGTGACTGCGGCGCGGTCCTCGACCAGCACGAACGACGCGGCCTCGCCCAACGACGCCTCGAGCGCATCGAGATGCTGCTGCGGCACCTCGATGACGTCGGCGACGACGCCCACGAGCCCGGGCAGCGACTCGCGCTCGGCGAGCAGCACCTTCACGCCCTCGGAGACGCCCTCGAAGTTGGCCTTGAGCTCGAGCAACGTGTCGAGACGCGACTGCGCGGCGGCCGACTGCTGGCGCATGCGCCCCAGCTGGCCCTCGACCTCCTGGATGCGGGCCTCGGCGGCGCGGATGGTGTCCTCGGCGGCGGCCAGTTCGGCGCGCGCGGCGGTGACGCTCTCCTCGAGCTCGGTGCGACGCACGGCGCCCTCGGCCTGCGCGCGCTCGAGGTCGGCGACGCGCTCGAGCAGCTCGGCGCGACGGGCCTCGGCGGCGGCCTTGCGCTCGCCCAGCGACGTCAGACGATCGCGCAGACGGTCGCGCAGACCCTTCTTGTCGGCCTCGACCGAGAACAGGTCGAGCGACAGCTGCTTGGCTTCGGCGGCCTTGGACCGTCCGGCGCGCAGCTCCTGCTCGACCTTCTCGAGCGCGGCCTCCGCCTCCTCGGACTCCATGAGCGCCGACTGACCGCGCTCGCGCGTGGCCTGCAGCGTGAGCTGGACCTCCTGCTCGCGCGCCTGCGTCTCCTCGAGACGCTCGCGCATGCGGGTGGCCTCCTGCGCCGCCTCCTCGGCACGACGCGTGAGCCCGGCGGCGCGCTCGCGCAGCAGGATGACCTGCTGCTCGGCGGCGACACGCGCGGTCTCGCGATCCTTGAGGCCGCCCTGCGCGGTGAGCAGCTCGCGCTCGAGTTCGAGCAGCGCCAGCTTCTGATCGGTCAGCTGCGCCTCGAGCGTGTCGAGCGACGCCGACACGCCCTCGCGGCGCACGACCTCCTCCTGCCATTCCTCGCGCGCCTTGGCCTCGCGCGCCTTGAGCGCGTCGATCGTGCCGGCGGTGAGCGTCAGGTCGAGGTCGCGGACCTCGTCGCGCAGGCGCTGGAACCGCCGCGCCTTGCCGACCTGCCGCGCGAGCGAGCGCAGCTCGCGCTCGATCTCGAACACGATGTCGTTGAGACGCGTGAGGTCGCTCTCGGTGGCGTCGAGCTTGTTGAGCGCCTCCTTCTTGCGCGCCTTGTACTTGGTGATGCCCGACGCCTCCTCGAACAGGAACCGGCGATGGCTGGTGTTGTCCGAGAGGATGTTGTCGACCATCGAGCGCTCGATCACGGCGTAGGCGTGGCTGCCCATGCCCGTGTCGAAGAACAGGTCGCGGATGTCGCGCAGACGGCACGGCGTCTTGTTGAGGAAGTACTCGCTGGCGCCGGAGCGGAACACGCGGCGCGAGATGGTGACCTCGGAGAACTCGGTGGGCAGGATGCCCGCGTCGTTCTTGAACGTGAGGTGCACCTCGGCCATGCCGAGCGGCTTGCGCGTCGGGCAGCCGTTGAAGATGACGTCCTCCATCGAGTCACCGCGCAGCTGCTTGGCGGACTGCTCGCCGAGCACCCAGCGGATCGCGTCGGAGACGTTGGTCTTGCCACAGCCGTTCGGACCGATGACGCCGGTGATGCCGTCGCCGAAGTGGAGTTCGGTGCGGTCGCAGAACGACTTGAAGCCCTGGATCTCGAGCTTGTAGAGGAACATCCATGCACTCCACGGGTGTCTCGGGCCATGGCCGGGCCGTGGACACCGGACTGCGGGGCGGGCACACCCGCGCACAGTCGGTCCGTCCTGGGCTGGACCATTCCCGGGCACCGTTCGCGGGGAGTCGACCCGCGGTTCAGTGATCGAGGCGAGACCTCGGTTGTCGTTTCAAGGGATGCGTGAGCTAAGTCTCGGTGGGGCCCACCCGTACGGGACCGGACGCGCCGAGCGGGGCCACCGGGGTCGGGAGACCCCTGCGTGTGGCGACCCCACGGGCATGAGGCGGCGGGACGGATGTGCCGTGCCGCACAGTAGTGGTTCCAAGCCCTCCCGGTCAACGGGAATGCGCGCCGGGACCGCCACGGAACGACCGTGATTGCAAGCGGCTAGCCGACCGGGACGGGTCCGCGGACCGGGTCGTCGTGGACGGCGGCGAGCACCGGGCCGGGAGGCCCCGGACACCCCTGCCGGGGCGCTCCGGGAGGGCCCTCGGTCAGCCCCAGACGCGGGCCAGCGCCACCGCCGCCAGTGCCACCTCGGCGTCCGCCAGCGTGCGCGGGTCGAGCCGGAACGCGCCCGCGCGCACCGTGCCGATGACCGGCGGCGCTGCGGTGCGCGCACGGCGCTCGAGTTCGGCCGCCGTGTGCGCCGGATGCTTCACCGCGACCACCGGCCCCGGCAGCGACTGCAGCGGCAGCGCCCCGCCCCCGACCTCGCCCGCCCCGGCCACGATCGCGGTCACGAGCCCCGGGATGCGGGCCTCGAGCTCGCGCTTGAGGCGCTCGGCGCGTTCGGCGAGCGTCGCGGCGGACGCCGACAGCATCGCCAGCGTCGGTAACTCGGTGCGCGCGCGCTCCGGGTCGGCGTGCACCGCCAACGTCGCCTCGAGCGCCGCCAGCGCCAGCTTGTCGAGCCGCATGGCCCGTGCGAACGGATGCTTGCGGATGCGTTCGAGCGCGGTGCGCTGCCCCAGCACGAGGCCCGCCTGCGCGCCGCCGAGCAGCTTGTCGCCCGAGCAGGTCACCACGGTGACGCCGGCGGCCAGGCTCTCGGCCACGGTGGGCTCGCGCTCGAGCCCGAACGCTGCCAGGTCGGTGAGCGCGCCGCTGCCCAGGTCCTCGATCAGCGGGATGCGACGGCGCTTCGCCAGCCGCGCCAGGTCCGCCAGCTCGGGCTGGCGCACGAACCCCTGCATGCGGAAGTTGCTGCGGTGCACGCGCAGGATGGCGCCGACCTCGCGGCCGTGCTTCTCGAGCGCACGCTCGTAGTCGCGCAGGTGCGTGCGATTGGTCGCGCCGACCTCGATCAGGCGCGCACCGGACAGCTCCATGATCTCGGGCACGCGGAACGAACCGCCGATCTCGACCAGTTCGCCGCGCGAGACGAGCACGCCGCGTCCGGCCGCGAGCCCCGCCAGCGCCAGCAGGATCGCGCCCGCGCCGTTGTTGACCGCGACGGCGGCCTCGGCCCCGGTGAGCCGCGTCGCCCAACGCGACACGCCCGCGCCGCGATCCCCGCGGCGACCGCTCGCGAGATCGTATTCGAGCGAGCTGTAGCCGGCGGCCACGTCGGCGACCGCGCGGCGCGCGGCCTCGCCCAACGGCGCGCGGCCCAGGTTCGTGTGCAGCACGATCCCGGTGGCGTTGAGCACCCGTCGCAGCGCCGGTGCGGCGACCGCGCGGGCACGCGCAGCGGCCGCATGCGCCAGCGCCACGGGCTCGGGAGCCGCCTTCGCGCCGCGCCGACGCAGGGCGGCGCGCGCTTCGGCGAGCGTGTCGCGGACCGCGTCCACGACCACGGTGCGCGGCAGCTCGTGCAGGAGCTCGGCGAGCGGCTCGTGCGCGAGCAGCTTCTCGACCGAGGGCAGCGTGCGGAGCAGGTCCTGACTCATGCGCGCGAGGCTAGCAGAGCGCCGCAGCGGGCGCGACGCCCCGCCTCACAGGTCCTCGGGCGTCAGCCCCGTGTGCCGTGCGATGCGGGCGAGCATGACCGGGCCGAGCGTCTCGCCGTCGTGGAAGGCGAACACGAACACGGGCCAACCGGGACGTTCGAGGACACGATGCGAACCTCGGGAGCGGGCGATGTGCCAACCGATGCGGAGCAGGGCGCGCAGGACTCGTCGTGCGGGGGCGCTGCCCCATCGCATCAGGCCGCAGGGTCGAAGTGGAGACCGGCGAAGCCCGCCGGCAGACCGCCGTGCTCGAGGCGATCGGCGACCACGCGTAGAGCGAGCGCCTTCACCCGGGCGATCGCACCGGCCTCGGTCGCGTCGTAGACCATCACGCCGGGCAGTTCCGGGATCTCCGCGATCCAACGGCCGTCCGCCTCGCGCAGGGTCCGGATCGAGATCGTCATCATGCATCCTCCCGGGAGCGTGTCCGCTCGGGATGCTAGCGCGACTCCGGCGTCAGGGGAACCCCCCACCGCGCACGGGACGGGAACGCGAGGCGGGCGGCCCCGGGAAGGGACCGCCCGCATGGACACCGGGTGCCGCGTGGCGCGTCAGCCGCCCAGATAGGCGGCGCGCACCTGATCGTTGGCGGCGAGCTTGGCCGCCTCGTCCTCGAGCACGACGTGGCCGGTCTCGAGCACGTAGCCGCGCTGCGCGATGCTCAACGCCATGTTCGCGTTCTGCTCCACGAGCAGCACGGTCATGCCGCCGCGGTTGATCGTCACGATGTTCTTGAAGATGTCGCGCACCAGCAGCGGGGCGATGCCCAGCGACGGCTCGTCCAGCAGCAGCATGCGCGGTCGGCTCATGAGCGCGCGGCCGATCGCGAGCATCTGCTGCTCGCCGCCCGACAACGTGCCCGAGAGCTGCTTGCGACGCTCGAGCAGGCGCGGGAACAACTGGTAGACCTCGTCGCGGTCCTTGCGGATGGCCGCGCCGTCGCGACGGCGGTACGCGCCCAGTTCGAGGTTGTCCTCGACCGAGAGGTTGGCGAACACCATGCGGCCCTCGGGGCTCTGCGACAGCCCGAGCGCCACGATCTCGTGCGCCGGCATGCGGGTGATGTCGCGACCCTCGAACACGATGCGCCCCGACTTGGCGGGCACCAGGCCCGACAGCGTGCGCAGCAGCGTCGTCTTACCCGCGCCGTTGGCGCCGATGAGCGTGACGATCTCCCCGGGCCGGACCTCGATCGAGACGTTCTTGAGCGCGTGCACCGCGCCGTAGAAGACCTCGAGCCCCTCCACCACGAGCTGGCTCACGCCGGCATCTCCTCGCCCAGATAGGCCTCGATGACCTTGGGGTTCGCGCGGATCTCGGCCGGCGTGCCCTCGGCGATCTTCACACCGTAGTCGAGCACCGCGATGCGCTCGCAGATGCCCATGACGACCTTCATGTCGTGCTCGATGAGCAGGATCGTGAGTCCGAACCGGGTGCGGATCTCCTGGATCAGCCCCATGAGCTCCTCGCTCTCCTGCGGATTGAGCCCGGCGGCGGGCTCGTCGAGCAGCAACAGGCGCGGCTTCCCCGCGAGCGCGCGCGCGATCTCGCGTCGGCGCTGCTGCCCGTAAGCCAGACTCGTCGCGGGCTCGTCGGCGTAGGCGCCCAGGCCCAGCACCTCGAGCATGGCGCGCGCCTCGTCGCGCAGGCGCTGCTCGTCGCGCTGGAACGCGCCCGTGCGCAGCACGGCGGACCACAGCCCCGCGCGCCGGTGCGGGTGCGTCGCGACGCAGACGTTGTCGAGGCAGGTCAGCCGCGAGAACAGCCGGATGTTCTGGAACGTGCGGGTGATGCCGCCGCACGCGATCCGGTTGGCCTTGAGACCGCTCGTGACGCGGCCCTCGAAGCGCACCTGACCCTGCGTGGGCCGATACACCCCGGTGATGACGTTGAACACCGTCGTCTTGCCGGCGCCGTTGGGACCGATGAGTCCGATGAGCTCGCCGGGATGGATCGCCAACGACACGTCCGAGACGGCCTTGAGCCCGCCGAACTGCATGGTGACGTGATCCAGATGCAGCAGCGGCTCGCTCATGCCGCCTCCTTCGCGGACGCGCCCGGCGCGGCGGCCTTGCGGCGCCACGGCAGCGACAGCTCGCGCGTCCCCATGAGGCCCTGGGGCCGCGTGATCATGAGGACGATCAGCATGAGTGCGTAGATCACCATGCGGAAGTCCTTCACCGAGCGCAGCAGTTCGGGCAGCAGCGTCAGGACGATCGCCGCGAGCACCGAACCCGTGATCGAGCCCATGCCGCCCAGCACGACCATGGCGATGACCTCGATGCTCTTGAGGAACGTGAACGAGCTGGGGTTGAGATAGCTCAGGAAGTGCGCGAACAGCCCACCGGCCACGCCCGCGAAGAACGCGCCGATGACGAACGCCAGCACCTTGTAGCGGGTCGTGTCCACACCCAGCGCCTCGGCCGCGACCTCGTCGTCGCGGATCGCGAACAGCGCGCGGCCGTGCGTGCTGCGCGCCAGGTTGTGCGCGAGCGCGATCACCACGACGGCGGCGCCGAACACCCAGAACACGTTCGAGTACTGCGGGATGCCCGGCAGACCGCGCGCGCCGCCGATGGCGTCGATGTTCAGGATGAGCACGCGGATGATCTCGCCGAAGCCCAGCGTCACGATGGCGAGGTAGTCGCCGCGCAGGCGCAGGCTCGGCAGCCCGACGATCCAGCCGGCGGCGGCGGCGAGCAGACCGCCCGCGACGAGCGCGAACAGCAGCACCACACCCTGTGCGACCGGCAGCGGCAGCATCGCGAGCGAGCCCAGCAGGCGCGGCCCCAACACCAGCGAGAACATGGCCGACGCGTACGCGCCCACGGCCATGAAGCCGGCGTGGCCGATCGAGAACTGGCCGGTGAAGCCGTTGACCAGATTGAGCGAGACCGCGAGCACGATGTTGATGCCGATCAGGATCAGCACCTGGAAGTAGTACGGGTTCGTGATCCGCGGCAGCAGCACGTTGAGGCCCACGAGGAGCAGGATCGTCGCGAGCGGGGCGATCAGGCGCTTCATGTCAGACCTTCTCCGCGACGGCCTTGCCGAAGATGCCGGCCGGGCGCACGAGCAGGATGACGATGAGCAGCACGAACGCGATCGCGTCGCGGTACGTGGGCGACAGGTAGCCGGTCACCAGCACCTCGGCGACGCCCATGACGAGCCCGCCGACCACCGCACCGGGGATGTTGCCGATACCGCCCAGCACGGCGGCGACGAACGCCTTGAGGCCCGGCAGGATGCCCATGTAGGGCTCGATCTTGGGGCTCTGCAGCGCCACGAGCACGCCGGCGGCGGCGGCGAGCGCCGAGCCGATCATGAACGTGAACGAGATGATGCGGTCGACCGAGATGCCCATGAGCGAGGCGGCCATGTGGTTGTGCGACACGGCCTGCATCGCCTTGCCCACCTTGGTGTGCAGCACGAGGCCGCGCAGCGCCAACATGAGCCCGAACGCCACGACGAGCACGATGAGCTGCTGGTTCGAGAGCGTGACGCCCATGCCGAGCGCGATGTTCTTCTGCTCGACGATCTGCGGGAAGAACCGCGGGCTCGCGCCGAACACGAGCACGCCGCCGTTCTCGAGCAGCAGCGACACGCCGATCGCGGTGATGAGCGCCGACAGGCGCGGCGACTTGCGCACGGGCTTGTAGGCGGCCCGCTCGATCACGAGCCCGATGAGCGCACACAGCACCATGCTCGTGACGAGCACGAGCAGCGCCTTGAGCGGACTCGGGTCCTGCCCCGCGTGGAACCAGCGCGAGGCGTACAGACCCATGAACGCGCCCAGCATGTAGACGTCGCCGTGCGCGAAATTGATGAGTCGCAGGATGCCGTACACCATCGTGTAGCCGAGCGCGATGAGTGCGTACACGCTGCCCCACGTGATGCCGTTGACCAACTGCTGGAGGAACTCGCTCATGCGTGGCGACGGGCCACGGGGGTCACCCGCGGCCCGTCCGATCCTCGCTTCGGCTACGGGTTGATGGACGTGTTGAAGACCTTCTTGCCACCCTTGATCTCGAGCACCATCGCCGGCTTGTTGGCGTTGCGCTTGTCATCGAGGGTGATCGAACCGGTCACACCGGGGAAGTCCTTCGTGGCGTTGATGAGGTCGCGCAGCTTGGCCTGGGCCGCCTTGCGCTCCGGCGTGCCGGCCTTGGACGAGCCGAGCGCGGCGAACGTGGCGGGCTCATCGGTCGCGAGCTTCTCGAGGCAGGCGAACAGCACCTTGGCCGCGTCGTACGCGAGCCCACCGATGGCGTCGGGCTGGGCGCCGAACTTGGTCTGGTACGCGGCGAGGAACGCCTTGAGCGCCGGATCCGGGTTGTCGGCCGCGAAGTGGTTCGAGTAGTAGGCGCCGTTCATCGCGTCGCCACCGATCTCGATGAGCTGCTCGCTCTCCCAGCCGTCGCCACCCAGCAGCGGGCAGGTGAGCCCGAGCTCGCGCGCCTTGCGGGCGATCAGACCGACCTCGGTGTAGTAGCCGGGCACGAAGATGGCCTCGGGCGCGGTCGCCTTGATGGCCGTCAGCTGCGCGCTGAAGTCCTGGTCACCGGCCGTGTAGGCCTGCTCGACGCAGATGGTGCCGCCCTGCGCCGTGAACGCCTCGGTGAAGAACTGCGACAGACCCACCGAGTAATCGCTCTTCACGTCCTTGAGGATCGCGACCTTCTTGAGGCCCAGGTTCTGGCGCGCGAACTTGGCCATCACCGTGCCCTGGAACGGGTCGATGAAGCACATGCGCGAGATGAAGTCGCCGACCTCGGTGACCTTGGGGTTCGTGGACGAGGGCGAGATCATGGGCGTGCCCGCCGTCTGGCAGATGGGCGCCGCCGCGATCGACCGCGACGAGGCGACCTCGCCGATGACCGCGATCACCTGATCCTGGTTGACCAGCTTCTGCACGACCGTGGCGGCCTCCTCGGCCTTGCCCTGATCGTCCTCGACCACCGTGCGCACCGTGAGGCCGCCGATCTGGCCCTTCTTGCTCGCGACGAGCTCCGCGAGCGCCAGTTCGACGCCCGACTTGGTGGACTGGCCGAAGGTGGCGTCGCCACCCGTCATGGAGCCGTACACACCGACGACGAGTTCGTCCTTCTTGGACGCACCGCCGCAACCCGCGGCGAGGACGGTGGCGCCGAGCGCGGCGACGAGCAGCAGACCGTGGCGAAGCTTCATGGAGGCCCCCCTCATGGGAGTGGTCGGACCGGAGCCGGGGTCGACGCGGGCGCGTGCCCGAATCGCCCGCGGTGCGGGGTCCAGCGCGGATGGCGGGATGCTGGATGAGCGGGGAGCAGTAGCACGCCCCCCACAGGGCCGCAACCGTTATGGACGCCGCCCGCGCACGGGTGCTAGCGTCCGCGCCATGACCTCTCCGGACGCAGGGAAGCGCCCGTTCGCCACGCTCGTGCCCACGCGCCGGAACGTCGGCCTGGCACTCGCCGCCCTCACGCTCGTCGCGAGCGGCTGCGCGCGTCCGGTGCCCCCTCCCGCGCCCGTGCAGGCCCCGCCGGCGCCCGCCGCCCGCCCGGTCGCACCGGCCGGTTACGAGGGTCGGCGCGACTCGCTCGACTCGGTGGACGCCCGCGTGCTGAAGGGCCGCCGGATCGTGCTCGACCCCGGCCACGGCGGGGCCTTCCCGGGCACCCGCGGCGTCAACGGGCTCACCGAGAAGGAGGTCAATCTCGCGGTGGCGCTGGCGCTGCGCGACCTGTTGGCGGCCGCGGGCGCCGACGTGCGCCTCACGCGCGAGACCGACCGCGACTTCCTCACCCCGGCCGACTCCTCGCTGCGCTCCGATCTGGCCGAGCGCGCACGGCTGGGCGCTGAAGCCGCGCCCGATCTGTTCGTGAGCATCCATCACAACGCCGACCCGGGTGGCGCGCACGACGTCAACGAGACGCAGGTGTACTACCCGATCGGCGAGGACGGCCCCGGCTTCGACGTGGCGCAGGACGTGCAGCGTTCGCTGGCGCGCAATCTGGGCATCCAGCCGTGCCGCATGATCCCGGGCAACTTCTTCGTCATCCGCACGAGCGAGGCGCCGGCGCTGCTCACCGAGGGCAGCTACCTCACCTACCCGCCCACCGAGGCGCGTCTGCGCGATCCGGCCGGACCTCGACTCGAGGCCGAGGCGATCTATCTGGGGATCGCGCGCGCGTTCATGCGGCGTGCGCCGCGCATCGAGGACTTCGCGGCGCGCGATGCGGCGGGACGCGCCGACACGCTGTTCACGCGTGCGCCCGCGCTCGAGGCGCGGCTCGTGGGCGCGTTCGACGACGTGCGACTGCGCCTCGACGGCGAACCCGCCCCGCTGCTCGTGCAGGGCGATCGCGTGCGCTGGACGCCCACGGCACCGCTGGGATCGGGCGTGCACGAGGCGCGGCTGTCGGCGCGCCTCGCCACGGAGGGCTCGGCCCGCACGCGTCGCGTGCGCTTCACCCTCGCCAAGCCGCCCGCCGCCCTGGCGCTCGCGGTGAACGGCCAGCCGCTCGCGGGTGCGCGGCCCGTGTTCGCCGCGGTCGTGCGCGTGCTCGACGCCGACGGCCTGCCCGTGCCCGACAGCCTGCGCGTCAAGGTGACGAGCGAACCGCGCGGGGCGTTCACGCCCGCCGAGACCACGGTCGTCGCGCGCGGCGGCGTGGCGATCGCGTATCTGCGACGCGCGCGCAACGTGACGGCGCGACTCGCCGAGCACGCGTCGCTCACCGCGCGGCTCGTGCCGCGTGCAAGGGTCGCGACCGCGTCGCTCGCGCTCGCGACCCTGCACGACGCGCCGCAGGTGCGCACGGGTTTCGTCGTGCGCGAGCCCGAGGGCACCGCGCTCGCACTCGACGACGCGCGCCGTCCGGGCTGGCTCGATCGCAACGGCTTCGCCACGCTACCGAGCGGCCGCGGGCCCGCGCCGCTCGTGCCGGGGTTCCGGTTCGCGGGCGCCGACACGACGTGGCCGCCGCGCCTGACCGCGATCGCGCAGGGCGTGCTGCAGGGTCGCCGCGTGATGCTCGACCCCGAGGGCGGTGGCGACGACCCGGCCGGGCTCGGAGCCGGCGGCACGCGCGCGGCCTCGCTCAATCTGGAGGTGGCGCGTGCGCTCGCCGGCATGCTGCGCGCCGCCGGCGCCGAGGTCGCCCTCACGCGCGAGGGCGAGGGCTCGGTCAGCGAACTCGAGCGCGTGCAGCGCGCCGAGGCGTTCGCCGCGACGCACTACCTGCGCATCGGGCATGCGGCCGCCCCGCCGATCGCGGGCCACTACTTCTCGAGCGGCGGCGGTCGTCGCTGGGGCCAGACGCTGTCGGCCACGCTGGATTCGCTGGGGCTCGACACGCTCACCGTGGGCGAATCCGCCAAGTACCCGCTCGCGCAGGTGAGCGCGGTGGCCCTGTACGCCTCGCTCGCGCGCGTGGACCGCGACGAGGCGGCCCTGCTCGCACCGGGTCGGCTGCGCGCCGAGGCCTACGCGTTGTTCCTGGCGCTGGCGCGCACGTTCGCACCCGCGCAGGCCGAATGGCCGCTCGATGCCATCACGCTGCGCGATGCGACCGGCGCCGCGCTCGCGGGCCTGCCGGTGCGGTTCGGCGGCGGGCTCGTGCTCGCCAGCGACCCGCAGGGTCGCGTGCGGTTCGCACGCACCGAACCGGGAGCGCTCGAACTGATCGTCGAGGACGCGACCGCGCCCGCACGGATCGTTCTGTTAGACTCGCAGCGCGACGCCGAGGTGCGACTGCCGCGCTGAGCCGTCGTCCGGGCCCGTCCTCACCTCCACCGCCGTGCGTCCCTCGCCGCACGCTTCCCGACCGGCCGCCCCGCGGAAACCCGATGGCCCACCCGCTCACCCACGGCATCCTCGAGTACCTCGGCGAACTCGGCGCGCATCGGCGACGACTCGCGGCCTCGCTCGCGGCCGTGAGCCTGCTCTCGGCGCTCGCGCTCGTGCTCGCCGGTCGCCGCGTGGCGGAATCCGACCTCGCCCGCCCCGAGCGTTTCGGATTCGAGGGCCCGCACCAGTGGGTCGAGCGCATCCGACTCGAGGAACTCGCGCACCGTGATGCGCAGGGGCTGTACGCGATCACCTATCTGACCACCGAGGCGCGCAAGGGTCGGCGCACGCTGCGCGACCGCTCGACGCATCCGAACGCCCAACCGGTCGTCGAGGATCGCACGCCCGACGGTCCGGGCGACGCCGAACGCGATCTGCTCGCACGCGCCCGCATGCTCGCGCGCGAGGGCCCGCTCGTGCGCTCGGAGGAACTGGTCATCGAGCGCCTCGTGCGCCCCACCTACCCCGAGGAGGCGCGCGAGCGCGACATCCAGGGGACCGTCGAACTCGTGGCGCTGGTGGACACGCTGGGGATGGTGCGACAGGTGCAGGTCGTCGGCGGCTCGCGCGAACCGCTGCTCGAATCGGCGGCGGCCAAGGCGATCCTCGAGTGCCGTTACCGCCCGTACCGCGTGAACGACCGCGTGCACGAGGTCTGGGCGGCGTTCCGGATCGCGTTCACGCTCTATTGAGGCGCACGCGTCGCGTGAGCGGGCCGCACGGCCACGCCCGTCGCAGCCTCACATCGAGAAGCGACCGAAGTCCTCGGGGCCCAGGTTCTCGAGGTAGCGCCGCAGCTGCTCGGCCTTCTGCTCGTCGGTGAGCGGCGCAGCGGGCGGTCCCGCGGGCGCGCCGGGCTCCGCCGACGCGTCAGCCTCCGTGGTCGCCTCGCTCGGCGTGTGCAGCAGGTCCGCGTTCACCAGCAACGGCGCGCCGGTGCGCAGCGCCACCGCGATCGAGTCGCTCGGGCGCGCATCGATCGACACGACCTCGTCGCCGCCGCGCTCCAGGATGAGCGCCGCGTGGTACGTGGCGTCGCGCAACTCGGCGATCACCACGCGCGCCACGCGCGCCTTGAGACCCTCGACGATCAACGCGAGCAGATCGTGCGTGAGCGGGCGCGGGAACGGCTCCTGCTTGAGCATGCGCGCGATCGCCTGCGCCTCGAACGGACCCACGAAGATCGGCAGCACGCGCGGGCCGTCCACCTCGCGCAGCAGCACCACGTGCTGCTGCGTCTTGGGCTCGGTCCCCAGTCCGTGGATGCGGACCTCGACGAGCGTCACGGCTTGCCGCCGGATCCCTTCGGCGCGGGCTTCTTGGAACCCGTGGCGGTGCTGTCCCCGTGCATGAAGTCCGGCACGGTCTCGGTGCGCATGTGCTCGACCATCCACTGCGCCGAGGTCGCCAGCTCGGACGACGGGTACTTCTGCAGCAGCTCGCGGAACACGCGCTCGGCCGCATCGAAGTCGCGCAACTCCTCGGACTGGATGAAGCCCACCATGAACAGCGCCTGCGGCGTCACGTCGGCATCGGGGTACTCGTCCACGATGCGGCGGTAGGCGTCGATGCGCGACGGCGCATCGGCGATCGCCTGGGCCTCCTGGAACAGCTCGCGCGCCGACTTGCGGGCCGACAACCAGCGATCCACCGCGCTCGAGTCCGACACGACGCGGTGGCGCTGCTTCACCGCCTCGACCTGATCCTGGTAGTAGCGCTGCGTGCGCTCCTGCTGCAGCTGGCGCGTGATGAAGCTGCGCACCTGCTCGAAGTCGCGCACCGACTCCTCACGGACGGCGTCCACCTTGATCACGTGCCAGCCCCGGTCGGTGCGGTACGGCCCGCCGATGGCGCCGTTGCCCAACGCCATGGCCGACTCCGCCAGTGCCGGCTGCGCGCCGAGGCTCGCGAAGCCACCCTCGCGGGTGGTCGTGCCCAGTGCGCCGCCCGCGTTGCGGGTGAGCGTGTCCTGCGACCACGTCTTGGCGAGACGATCCCAGTCCTGCCCCTTGGTGCGGGCGAGTGCGAGCACCCGACGCGCGTCGGCCTCGGACTTGAGCTGGATGTGCCGCATCGTGACCGTGCCCGGCGTGCGCCACTCGTCGAGGTGGGCCTGGTAGTAGGCCGTGGCCTCGGAGTCGCTCGGCGCCGGGTTCTTGGCCATGACCTCCTGGACCCACGTGCGCAGGATGAGGTCGCGACGCTGCGCCTCGAGCTGCAGGATCACGTCGGGACGCTTCGTGACGCCGTTGGCCTCGGCGTCACGCATCCAGGCCTTCTCCTCGATGAGCCGGTCGAGCAGCTGACGCTTGCCCTCCGGCGTCGAGTACTGCGGACGGTACTGCTCGGGCAGTTCCTGGAGCCGCGCCGCGAGCATGCGCGGCGTGATGACGTCGGAACCGATCCGGACGAGCACGCGATCCGAGTCGTTGACCACCGCCGCCGCGGGCTTCGCGGCGGTCCTGCGGGCCGTGGCCGCCTTGGGAGGCGCCGCCACGACCACCCCGGCCGCCAGCGCGGCCAGCATCACGCACGCGAGGAGGCCGAGCCGCTTCATGCGCGCACCACCCAGACCTTCACGGTCGCGGTGACGCCGCCGAAGTACTTCACCTGCACGTCGTAGTTGCCGAGCTGCTTGATGTGCTCCGGCATCTCGATGCGACGGCGATCCACGTCGTGACCGGCGGCCTTGAGCGCATCGGCGACGTCCACGTTCGTGATCGAGCCGAACAGGGTGTCCTCCTCGTTGGCCTGCGCCGTGATGTTGACCTGCAGACCGTCGACCTTGGCGGCCTCGATCTTGGCGGCGGCGACCAGCTTCTCGTCCTGAGCGGCCTTCTGACGGGCGAGCTCCTGGTACAGGTTCGCGGCCTTCGTGCCGGTCGGGATGGCGAGACGACGCGGCAGCAGGAAGTTGCGCGCGAAGCCGGGCTTCACGTTGACGGTGGCGCCCTTCTGGCCCACGCCCTTGAGATCGTCGAGCAGGATGACTTCCATCGGATTCTCCTAGGCCTCCCCGCGCGGGGACGGCTCGAGTCGCCGGTGATCCAGCCACACGTCCGACAGCCCGATGAGGGCCAGCGTGATGAGGCAGACCGGCATGGTGATGAGGAACACCAACAGGATCAGGAACATCGTGATGGGACGGGCGTTGTGCGCGGAGAGGAGCGTGCGACCGACCGCGATCCCCTGCACACTATAGCCCAGCAACGCCTGCACCAGCAGGAACACGGCACCCGGGTACCACGCGGCCGCGAGGCCCGTTCGACCGAAGGTGAGCAACCACAGCGCGAGCCCCACGAGCAGCGGGACGAGCGCCGCATCCGGCAACCGCCAACTCGACCACGGCGCACTCGACAACCGCGGCCAACCGCGGAGTCCCGCGAGTTGCCCCGCGAGCGATCGTCCGGCGGCCACGAGCACCACGAGCCCCAGGAACGCGAGATGCGGGAGCATCATCGCGAGCGTCTTGACGCGGTCCGCAGCGGGGACCTTGGTCGACTCCTGGATCATCTGGCGCAGCCCCTCGGACGACGCCGAGCCCTGCGTGAGTTCGAGCACCTGCCGCTCCTCGGCACGGGCCCGGGCCTCGAAACGCACAAGGGCGTCGTGGAGTCCCGGCAGCACCGGCATGAGGAACGCCCCGAGGAGCAGCGGCGCGTGCATCCACGCGCGCTCGCCCCGCGAGGGACCCCCGCCCTCCTCGCGCGACCCCATCCACGTCCCGGTGATCGCCGCGAGCGGCAACCACACGACGTGCCAGAGTCGCAGGCCCGTGTCCGGGAGCAGGACCGCCATGGCGGCCACCCCCAGCAGGACGCCGGTCAGCGTCCACGCCACGGCACCGAAGCGCCAGGCGAGGAGCAGTGACGCGGCGACCACGACCGGCACCGCCCACCACAACGCGGCCCAGGGCCACGGGGTGAACAGCGTGCCGAGCGCGAGCCCGACGAGCAGGAGCACCATCCGCAGCATCGGCGCAGCCGATGCCGGACGGCGGGTCTCAGCGATAGAGGTCACTGGTGAACGGCACCAGCGCGAGCACGCGGGCGCGCTTGATCGCGGTGGTCAGCTGCTTCTGGTGCATCGCGCACGAACCCGAGACGCGACGCGGCACGATCTTGCCGCGATCCGTCACGAACCGGCCGAGGCGCTTCTCGTCCTTGTAGTCGACGAACGCGACCTTCTCGAGGCACAGCTTGCAGTACTTCTTCTTGACGCCCTTACCTTCACGGTCCTTCGCCATCGCGAACGACTCCTTCTTATGAGGTTGGATCCTCGGTGGTCGCGGCACCTTCCGGCCCCGCGGCCTTCTCGAGGAAGTGGACCGACTCGGCGCGGATCTCGAGACTCTGACGCTTCTCGCCCCGCGACGTCTTCCACTCCCGCATCTGTAACCGTCCCTCCACCAGCACCGGGCTGCCCTGGCGCAGGTACTGCGCGCAGACCTCCGCGAGTCGCTGGTAGCACATCACCGTCACGTAACCCGTCGTCTCCGCCGTCGCCCCCTCGCGGGTGCGATAGCGGCGGTGGAACGCCAACGGCATCGTCGTGATCGCCGTGCCGTCCGAGGCGTGGCGCTTGTCCGGATCCCGCGTCAGTCGTCCGGACAGGACGATCCGATTGAGTTCCGGAAGCCTGAGCTCACTCATGGCGCGCTCCCCGGGGGTCGTGACGCTTCACTCAGTCGCGGTCGGAATCGTCACCCGCCGCAGCCGCCTCGGCCTCCGGCACGCCCTGCCACAGCTCCGGCGGAACGTGGACCGTCGTGAGGACGCGCATGACGTCCTCCTCGAGGGCGATGCGCCGCTCGATCTCCTTGACCATGGGGCCGCCGCCGTTCCACACGATCATCGTGTAGACGCCGTCGCGACGCTTGCGGACCTCGTAGGCCAGCCGGCGCTTGCCCCACTTCTGGATCTCGACGACCTCGGCTCCGAGGTCCTTCATCCAGCCGGTCACCTTGTCGCAGAACTCCTGGGCCTTCACCTCGTCGTAGCTCGGCTCGAGGATGTAGACCGTCTCGTACTTGGTGGTCACTGTTCCGTCTCCTCTTGGCGCACCCTGCGATTGAAGCGATTCATGGCGCCGAGTGCGCCCTCGGTCACCCACACCACCGTGCAGTCCGCCGCTCGGCGGACCACGTCGTCGAGCACCGGCGATTCCTCCGGTGCGAACTCGTCCAACACGTGCTGCTTGAGCGCGGCCGCACTGTCCGCCGCGCCGACGCCGATGCGGAGCCGGGCGTAGTCCCGCCCCCCCACCGCCGCCTCGATGCTCTCGAGTCCCCGGTGTCCACCGCTCGATCCGCTCGCGCGCACGCGCATGGATCCCAACGGCAGATAGACGTCGTCACTCACCACCAGCAACCCGGATTCCTGCCCGTTCCGTGCCCGCCACGCGCTCACCGCCTCGCCGCTCGCGTTCATGTACGTGAGCGGTTGCAGCAGATCCACCTCGTGACCCGCGATGCGAACGCGTCGCACGCGGTACGTCGTGTCGCCCGGGCCCTCGCAGGCTCCGTGCAGGTCCGCCAGCCGGTCGAGCACCCACCACGCGATGTTGTGTCGCGTGCGTGCGTATCGCTCGCCCGGATTGCCGAGCCCCACGACGAGATGCACGGCCGGTTACTTCTTCTTCGCGTCCTTGGCGTCGCCGCCCTCGGCGTCCTTCTTGCCCTTCGCGCCCACGACCTCGGGCTCGGCGGCACCTTCCGCCTTCGGGGCCTCCTCCGCCGCCGGCGCGACGACCGCGGCCACCGTCACGTCACCGTCGGTGACGATCGTGAAGCCCTCGACCTTGAGGTCGCGCACGTGGAGGTTCTCGCCGACGTTGAGCGCGGTGACATCGACGTCGATGCGCGTCGGGATCGCGGTCGGCAGACACTTGACCTCGAGCGTGCGGACGAGGTGCTCGAGGATGCCGCCGGCGTCCTTGACGCCGAACGGGACACCCACGAAGTGCACCGGGACCTCGACCTCGATCTGCTCGGTGAGCGAGATGTGCTGGAAGTCGAGGTGCATGATCGCGCGCGAGAGCGGATCGTACTGGACGTCGCGGATGAGCGCGGTGACGTCCTTGCCCGCGACGTTCAGGTTCACGATCGCATTGGCGCCCTTGTGGCTGCGCAGCGCGGTCTCGAACTCACGACCGTCCACCGCGACCGCCTGCGGCGTGGTGCCGCGACCGTAGATGACGCCCGGGATCTGACCGGCGGCACGCGCCTTGCGCGCTCCACCCTTGCCGAGATCCTCACGGGCCGAACCCTTCAACTGGATGACTGCCATGATGCCCTCCTGGTGTGCCTGCGACTGCGGGTGACGTACAGCAACGGCCCGGGGCGCGCCCAGCGCGCCCGTGGGCGGATCAGACGAACAACGAACTGAGCGAGCGCTCCTCGTGGATGCGCTGCACGGCCTCGCCGAGCAGCCCCGCCACGGTGAGCTCCCGGACCTTCGGGGGCAGCGACCCGGGCTCGTGGTTCACGGTGTCCGTGACCACGACCTCCTTGATGGGCGACTCCGCGATGCGCTCGAAGGCCCCGGGACAGAACACGCCGTGCGTGACACCGGCGTAGATGTCGCGCGCACCGCGCGCGCGGATGGCGGCCGCCGCCTGGCACAGCGTGCGGGCGGTGGTCACCACGTCGTCGAACATCACGGCGTTCTTCCCCTCGACGTCGCCGATGATGTTCATGACCTCGACCTTGTCGGCCTTGGGCCGGCGCTTGTCCACGAGCGCGAGGTCGGCGCCGAGCCGCTTGGCGTAGGCGCGCGCCATCTTGACGCTGCCGATGTCCGGCGCGACGACGACGAGGTTCGGGATCTGCAGCTTGGTGAAGTGCTCGATCAGCACCGGGGCCGAGTACAGGTGGTCGAGCGGGATGTCGAAGAAGCCCTGGATCTGCGCGCTGTGCAGGTCCATCGTGAGCGCGCGATCGGCGCCCGCGACCGTGATCACGTTGGCGACGAGCTTGGCCGTGATCGGCGCGCGCGGCTGGTCCTTGCGATCCTGACGGGCGTAGCCGAAGTACGGCAGCACCGCGGTGACGCGTCGCGCCGACGCGCGCTTGGCGGCGTCGAGCATGACCATCAGTTCCATGAGGTTGTCCGCCGGCGCGTTCGTGGACTGCACGATGAACACGTCGCTGCCGCGGATGTTCTCGTTGAAGCGGACCGAGACCTCGCCATCCTCGAAACGCGACACGACGACGTCGCCGACCGGCACCTTGAGGCGGTCACAGATCGCCTGGGTGAGTCGCTGGCTCGCGGAACCCGAGAAGATGCGGAACGGATCCAACTCCGACCTCCGGATGGACGGACACTGCAGATCCGGACGCGGGAGCGGCTGACCCCCGAGCCGGTGTGTTGGGCGCATGGCGGGACACGGACCGCACGGGCGGACCGGGAACCCTGGATGTCACGGGAAAAGCAGTCACCGGGGCCGGATCCCCGGCCCCGGTGCCAAGTGTGGCTGGGGCGGGAGGATTCGAACCTCCGGATGCGAGAGCCAAAGTCTCGTGCCTTACCGCTTGGCCACGCCCCACCAACGAACGGGGATTCCGTCACGGACCGCCCATCGGAACGACGGGACGGGGTGAAAGCTGCTGGCCCAGAGTGCTGCATAGAGGGAACTGCGGCGGGCAGGATAGCGGTCGCCGGGCGGAGGCGTCAACCTCCGGTCGCTTCGGGAGTTGGGCTCGACCGAAGCGGGCCCCGGGCCGGCGGGATCACGGCCGCACGGGGCGGGCCCGCCGCGGGTGGGGGCACCCGCGGGGCCGCGGGCACGTCAGTAGGCGTGCTGCTCCTCGTGGGCGCGGCTGTGCGCCGAGGGGTTCGCCAACTCGCGCTCGTACTCGGCCATCACCTTGTCCGTCAAGTACTTACGCGCAGCGTCATTGATCGGGTGCGCGAGGTCCTGATGCTGCCCGTCGGGACGCTTGCGGCTCGGCATGGCCACGAACAGGCCCGTGTTGCCGCGGATGACCTTGAGCCCGCGGATCACGAACGAATCGTTCAGGGTGATGCTCACGAACGCCTTCAGCTTCTCGTCGTTCCGCAGGGAGACGCGGACCTCGGTGATCTCGACCATGAGATTCCCACCTCGGAGCCGACCGCTGGGGGGCGATGGACTCGCGTGCGACACCCTCACGGATGCCGGTCGTGCGTGAGGCCGTCCGAACGAGCGACCCTATCCCTGGGTTTCGTCCAGACGACGTGGATGGAGGAGCCGCACACCCTTCGCGGTCGAACGCACCTCGTAGAGAGGCTCGTCGCCCTTGAAGCGTGCTGCGATCCCCCGGACCGAACCACCACGCGGCACGATCGCGAACACCGCGGAACCGCTTCCCGTCAAGCGTGGTTCCTGCAATCCCGCTGCACGCAGACGCGCGCACAGCGACTCGAAGTCGCGCCGATGCTTCCCGAGAAGTGCTTCGAAACGATTGCCCCGACGCAGCAACGCCGACGCAGGCAGTCGTCGGCGGCCGAGGGACGACGCGAATCTGAGGTGGTCCCTCCATGGAGTCAAGCGGATTCTGTTCAAGTGGTGCCGCTTGAATGCATCCGCGGTGGACACACGCCACGCCGGCATTGCGACAAGTGCCCGGAACGGCTCTGTAAGTCGAAGTGATTTCAAGCGCTCGCCACGACCGAGCCCGAGTGCGGTGCCCCCGAGGCACGCGAACGGCACGTCGGATCCCAGTTCGAGCGCCCACGCGAGTCGGGTCGCGCGCGGCACCCGACGGCCGTGCAATCGCAGCACGACGTCGATCGCCGCCGCGGCATCGGCGCTTCCGCCCCCCATGCCGGCCTGCGTCGGGATGCGCTTCACGAGCGTGAAGCGCGCGCCACCGGGCAACGCGAGCCGCTCGTGCACGAGTCGCGCGGCACGCAGCACCAGATTGTCCGGCCCCACGGGCACGCGCGCGCGATCGGTGCCGACGCGTCCGCCACGCATCGCGACGTCCTCGTGACGCACGCGCAACGTGAACCCGCGCGCGGTGCGTTCGCCCTGCAGCGTGTCGCGCAGCGACACGGACTGGAACACGGTCACGAGGTCGTGATAGCCGTCCGCGCGCCGCGGACCCACCGCGAGCCCCAGGTTGAGCTTGGCGCACGCCTCGACGGTGACGCGGCGCGGCGGCCGGGAGCGACTCACCGTGCGCGGTACAGGATCCACACGGCGAGCGCGAGGAACGTCGCCACCGTGAACTGGATCGGGCGGTCGGTGAGCAGCACCTGCGAGGGATCCTCGCTCGTCTCGGACACCTTCACGAGGTGCAGATAACGGAACACGCCGTACGCCACCACCGGCACGGTGACGATGAGCTGTTCGGTGCCGAACTTGGCCACGGTGGTCGGCCAGATCGTGTAGAGCGCGTACGACATGAGCGTGCTCGCGGCCGCGATCGTGAGCATGCGGTCGAGCAGTTCGGGCGTGTACACGGCGAGCACCGCGCGCTGCTGCGTCGCCCCCGCGCCGGCGTTGGCGATCTCGCGCTGCCGCTTGGAGACGGCCAGGAACAACGCGCCGAAGAACGTGCACACCAGGAGCCACGACGACAGCACCGTCTCGGGCGCGACCGGCTTGAGCAGTTCGACACCGGCGACCGCACGCAGCACGAAGCCCGACGCGATCAGGAACACGTCGAGGATGACCTGATGCTTGAGGCCGAAGCTGTAGGCGAAGTTGCTCACCAGGTAGGCCACGAGCACGGCACTGAAACCGGCGCCGAGCCACGTCGCGATCGCGGCCACGATCGCGAGCAGCACGGGCACCGCCGCCCACGCCACGGGCACCGCGAGACGCCCCGAGGCCACCGGACGACGCTTCTTGCGCGGATGCTGGCGATCGGCCTCGACGTCGCGCAGGTCGTTGATGAGATAGACCGTGCCCGCGAGCAGCGAGAACGCCAGGAAGCCGGCGGCCGCGCGCTGCAGCAGCACCGGGTCGCCGGCGTGCTGCGAGAACACCACGCCCACGAACACGAGCAGGTTCTTGGTCCACTGCTTGGGGCGCAGCGCCTCGACGAGCGCGACGATCACGACGACGTCCTCCGCGAGGCGGGCTTGCGCTTGCCCGCGGGGCGCGCGGCCGGCTTACGCGCGACCTTGCGTGCGGGCTTGCGTGCGGCCGCCGTGCGCTTCGCGGGTCGCGGTCCGCCACCGGCGGCCGCATCGGGGAACATCGTGCGCTCCACGATGAGGCAGAACGCGTGCCCCATCGCGATGTGCCCTTCCTGGATGTTGGGCGTCGAGGCGCTCGGCGTCACCAGGGCGACGTCGCACATGGCCGCGAACTCGGCCCCCTTGGCGCCGGTCATCCCGATCACGTTCATACCCAGCTGCTGCGCCGTGCGCACCGCGCGCCGGATGCTCTCGGAGCGGCCGCTGGTGGTGATCGCGACGAGCACGTCCCCGGGCGCGCCGCAGCCCTCGAGCTGGCGCGAGAACACCGCGTCGTAGCCGTAGTCGTTGCCGATCGCCGTGACCGCGGACGAGTTGGCGGTCAACGCCACCGCGGGCAGGCCCGGACGATCCACCAGATAGCGCCCCGAGAACTCGGCCGCGAGATGCTGCGCGTCGGCGGCACTGCCGCCGTTCCCGCAGAAGTACACGGTGCCCCCGTCCTCGAAGCAGCCGATCAGCATCTCGGCGGCGGCGGCGACGGCGGTGGCGTTGTGCTGCGCGACCTGCGTGAGCGCGCGCACGCTGTCCGCGAGCGAGGCACGGGCCTGGGCCTCGAGATTGCGGGGTTCGATGCGCTTGGCGGAGGCCATGCAAGGGTCCTTTCGGGTCAGACGCGCGCCGGGACCGGCTGCGCCATGTAACGCGCGAGGGCATCGCGCCAATGCGGCATGGGGCGACCGAGCACGTGCTCGAGCGTCCCCAGATCGAGCACCGACCACGTGGGTCGCTGCGCGGGCCGCGCGAGCGCGGCACTGGACAGGGTGGCGACGTCGATCGACGCGCCCGCAAGACGGCAGATCTCGACCGCGAACTCGTGCCACGTGCACGCACCCGCGTTGGTCGCGTGCAGCGTGCCGCGCGCGCCGCGCTCCATGAGCGTGACGAGCGCCGCGGCGAGGTCCGCGGTCCAGGTGGGCGCGCCGTGCTGGTCGTCCACCACCGCGAGCGGACCGCCGGCGAGCGCCTTGGCGCGGATCGTGTCGACGAAGTTGCGTCCGCCCTGACCGTAGAGCCAGGCGGTACGCACGATCGCGTGCCGCGGATTCGTCTCGCGCACGCCGCACTCCCCCGCCCACTTGCTGCGGCCGTACACCGACACGGGCCCGATCGCGTCGTACTCGCGACGCGGCGTGGGCTCGTGTCCCGGGAACACGTAGTCGGTCGAGACCGCGAGCACCGCGGCACCGACCTCGTAGGCGGCGGCACTCGCGTTGCGCGCACCGACGCCGTTCACGAGGAAGGCGTTCTCGACGTCGCTCTCGCAGCCGTCCACGTTCGTGTGGGCGGCCAGATGGCAGACCCAGTCGGGGCGGGCCGCGTCGACCGCGCGACGCACGTCGTCGAGCCGCGTCACGTCGAGCGTGGCGCGCGCATGCGCGGTCACGGTGTGCCCCGCGGCCGTCAGCGCCGGGATCACCGCCTGCGCGAGCATGCCGCCCGCGCCCGTGACCAGCACCTTCACGCCAACTCCACCCGGCTCGAGTCGCCGAGCATGAAACGGTGTGCGCTCGGGCGCGAGTCGCTCGCGGTGACCACGACGTCGCGACCGATCAGGCTCGACTCGATGCGGCCCTCGATGCGCAGCAGCTGGCTGCGGTCCAGGACGATCGAGTGCTCGACCTCGCACTGTTCCACGCGCACGCCGTCCGCGAGGGCGCTGAACGGGCCGATGTAGGCGTTCTCGATGTGCGCCCCCGCACCGATCACGAGCGGGCCGCGCAGGCGCGAGCCCGTCACCGTGCTGCCCGGGCCGATGAAGACCGGGCCCTCGATGACGGTGGTGGCATCCACGGTGCCGTGGATCTCGGTGACGAGGTCGGCGAGCACGATGCGGTTGGCCTCGAGCAGGTCCTCGACGCGCCCCGTGTCCTTCCACCAGCCGTGGATGACGTGCGAGTGCACGTTGCGCCCGGTGGTGATGAGGTGCTGGATGGCGTCGGTGATCTCGAGCTCGCCGCGCGCGGACGGCTTGATGGCCCGGACCGCGTCGAAGATGGACTTGGTGAACAGGTAGACACCCACGAGCGCGAGGTCGCTGCGCGGCTGCTTGGGCTTCTCCTCGAGACGGACGACGCGATCGCCCTCGAGCTCGGCGACGCCGAACTCCCACGGCCGCGACACCTTGGCCAGCAGGATCTGCGCCTCGGGCTTCTCGCGCTCGAACTCCTGCACGAACGGCACGATGCCGTCCTTGATGAGGTTGTCGCCCAGGTACATGACGAACGAATCGCCGGCCATGAAGTCCTCGGCGATCTTGACCGCGTGTGCCAGACCGAGCGGCGCCTCCTGCTCGAGGTACGTGACCTTGAGCCCGAACTGCGAGCCGTCGCCGACGGCCGCACGGATCTCGGCCTGCGAGTTCACGAGCGTGGTGACGAGCTCGCCGGTGCGATGGTCGGGCTGCAGCAGCTCGCGCGGGTCGCTCACGATGATGCCGACCTCACGGATACCGGCGGCGGCGATGGCCTCGAGCCCGTAGTACAGCACCGGCTTGTTGGCGACGGGCACCAACTGCTTGGCGCGCGTGTGCGTGATGGGGCGCAGTCGCGTGCCGCGACCGCCCGCGAGGACGAGAGCCTTCAATGTTTGTTCCTCATGTGCCACAGGAATCCGACGATGATGAACAGGGCCATGATGATCATGGCCACCAACTCGCGCCCGCTCACGCGAACGCCTCGGCCAACTTCTGACGCGCGAGATCCAGCGCGGCGTCGAGCTGCCCCATGTCGCGCCCGCCCGCGAGCGACAGGTGCGGCTTGCCGCCGCCCGATCCGCCCGTGACCGCGGCCACCGCGCGCACCAGTTCGTCGGCGCGCAGCTTCTTCTCGGCGACGAGGTCGTCCGACACGAGCGCCAGGAACGAGAACTTGGTCTCGTTGACGATCGCCAGCACGGCCGCGCCGCGTCCGAGCGCGCCACGCAGCTTGTCGGCGGCGTCGCGCACGGCGTTCGTCTCGGCCGGCGTGTCGATGCGGGCGACCAACCAGCGCCCACCGGCCGCCTGCGTGGCCGTGCCGGCCAACTGCACCAGCTGCGCCTCGAGACCCTGCTTGCTGGCCTGCGTCACCTGCTTCTTGAGCAGCGCCAACTCGTCCTGCAGCTTGCCGATGTTCTCGACGACGCGATGCTGCGGCGACTCGAGCATGTCGAGGATGGTCGCCAGCGTGCCGTGCGCGTCGAGCAACCACGTGCGCGCGGCCGGGCCGCACAGCGCCTCGATGCGTCGCACACCGCTCGCGACCGCGCTCTCGTCGGTCACCACGAACAGACCGATGTCACCGGTGCGACGCACGTGGGTGCCGCCGCACAATTCGCGCGAGGCGGCGATGTCCGCCTCGCCCACACCCTCGACCGTCACCATGCGGACGCGCTCGCCGTACTTCTCGCCGAACAGCGCCATGGCGCCCTGCGCCTTGGCCTCGGCGATCGGCATCTCGCGCCAGCTCACCTCGGTGTTGGCCATGATCCAATCGTTGACGCGCTGCTCGATGATCGCGGCCTCGAGCGGCGCGGGCGCCTCGAAGTGCGAGTAGTCGAAGCGCAGCCGGTCGGGCGCGACGAGCGAGCCGGCCTGATGCACGTGCTCGCCCAGCACCGTGCGCAGCGCCGCGTGCAGCAGGTGCGTCGCGGTGTGATGGCGCTGCGTGGACTGGCGCTTGGCCGCGTCCACGATCGCCGTGAGCCCGCCCTTGGCACCCGCCGCCACGAACGGGTCGTTGTCGCCCACCGAGACCGAGACGCGGTGCACGATGTGCGGCCCCTCGCGGTACACGAGCAGCAGCCCGGCGCGATAGTTCCCCAGATGCAGCTCGCCCGAGTCGCTCACCTGGCCGCCCGACTCGGGGTAGCAGGGCGTGCGATCGAGCACGAGTTCCAGATCCTCGCCGTACACGCGGCACATGCGGATCGTGAGATCGTCGGCACGCAGCGTGTCGTAGCCCAGGAACACGGAGTCCGGGCCCTCGCTCACCTGCGTCCACGGCCGCTGCTCGCTGCCGGTGTCGCGCAGGAACCGGCTCGCGGAGCGGGCGCGCTCGCGCTGCGCCTCCATCGAGGCGTTGAAGCCGTCGCGGTCCACGGTCACGTTGCGCGAGGCGGCGATCTCCTCGGTGAGCTCGAACGGGAAACCGAACGTGTCGTGCAGCACGAACGCCTCGTGCCCCGGGAGCTCGGTGTACCCCTGCGCGAGCAGCTTCTCGAGCCGCTCCATGCCCGCGTGGTAGGTCTGACCGAAGGCGACCTCCTCCTGATCGAGCAGGCGCAGGATGCGCTCGCGATGCGTGAACAGTTCGGTGTAGTGCCCACCGAACAGTGCGATGGCGCGGCCGGCGACGTCGGCGAAGAACGGTCCGTCGAGCGCCAGCCCCTGCTCGGAGCGGCCGCGCGTGACGGCGCGCCGCAGCAGGCGCCGCAGCACGTAGCCGGCGCCCTCGTTGCCCGGCAGCGCGCCCTCGGCGATCGCGAACGACAGGGCGCGCACGTGGTCGGCGATGATGCGGGCGTCGCGCGTGGCGGCCTTGAGGTTGCCCTTGGTGAGCGTCGCCTTGGACAGCACCGACTCGACGAGCGACGAGAACAGGTCGGTCTCGAAGATCGTGTTCTTGCCCTGCATGATCAACGCGAGCCGCTCGATGCCCATGCCCGTGTCGATGCCGGGGTTGGGCAGCAGGCGAAGCTCGCCGTCCGGCTGCGCGTCGAACTGCGGGAACACGAGGTTCCAGAACTCCATGTAGCGATCGCCCGCGTCGCCGGGCGCCTCGCCCCAGAACGCGTCCTTGGGCAGGTAGTCCGGGCGCTTCTCGCCGAGGTCGAAGTACAGCTCGCTGCACGGACCGCACGCGCCGGCACCGCCGGCGGGACCCCAGAAGTTGTCCTTGCGGCCCAACGCCACCAGGTGCGACTCGGGCAGGCCCAGCTTGACCCACAGTGCCGCCGCCTCGTCGTCGCGCGGCACGCCCGGCTCACCGCCGAAGATCGAGATGAACAGCCGATCCTTGGGCAGGCCCAGCACCTTCGTGACGAACTCCCACGCGAGGGCGGTGGCCTCCTCCTTGAAGTACGCGCCCTTGGCGCGGGGACCGAACGAGAAGTTGCCCAGCATCTCGAAGAACGTGTCGTGGCGCGGCGTGAGCCCGACGTTGTCCAGGTCGGTCAGGCGCAGGCACTTCTGCACCGAGGTCGCACGCGTGTACGGCACGTCGCCCGTGGCCGTGTAGTACGGCTTGAACTGCACCATGCCGGCCGTGGTGAACATGAGCGTCGGGTCGCCGTGCGGCACGAGCGGCGAGGACGGCACCTCGGTGTGGCCGTTGCGCACGAAGAAGTCGAGGAAGGCGCGACGCAGTTCGGCGCCGGTCTTGAGCGTGCTGGACGAGGACATCCGATCTCCGGGTACGGGGCGGCGCCCCGGGCGCGGGGCGACCGGGGACGCGACGAGGGGATCTCGAGCGCGGCGAGGATAGCCCAAAGCCCGCCCGGCCGCCCGTCGCGCGGTCCCGCCCCGGGGATGCGGAACGGCCGCCCCCGCGAGGTGCGGGAGCGGCCGTCCGGGTCCTGCGCGGCGGCGTCCGATCAGCGGACGAGCACCACCTTGGTCGAGAGCATGTGGTCGCCCTGACGCAGCCGGGCCCAGTACATGCCGGGCTTGCGCTGGGCGACGCGGAACTGCAGCTGGTGATCGCCGGCCGCCAACGCCGAGAGGTCGAGCGCCTCCAGACGACGGCCCGCCACGTCGAGCAGTTCGAGGCTCGCATCGCCCGTGCGCGGCAACGTGACGCCGAAGCGCAGGACCTGATCCGAACCGGCCTCGCGGCGCAGCGCGAACACCGCCGCCTCGGGCACGTCCACCCAGGTCTGGCCCTTGAGCTGCTCACCGTGCGGTCCGAACAGACCGAGGCGGTACTCGTAGCTGCGACCGGGGATCGTGTTGACGTCCTCGACCACGATCATGCCGCTGCCGTCGGCGCTCACGTCGCCCATGGACTCCCACGGGCCGGGCACCGCGCGGCGGTACACGCGCATGAGTTCGTTGGCGCCGTCCGCCGAGAACCACGTCAGACGCGGGTGGCCGTCCACGATCTCGGTCCCGACGAGCGACACCTGCGTGGCGACCGGAACGTCCACGAGCCGCTCGAACATGCCACGGCCGTGCGTCGAGACGCGCAGGATGCGGTGCACCGGGTGCAGTTCCATGCCGAACACGGCCGAGACGGGCATGCCGGTCGTGTAGGGCGTCCAGTTCGCACCGCCGTCGTTGCTCTGGTACACGCCGATGTCGGTGCCGGCCCACAGGCGCGACGACGAGACGTTGTCGATCGTGATGCAGTTGACGGGCACGTCCGGCAGGCCGTTGCCCGCCGCGGTCCACGTCGGCGTGCCGGTCGTGAAGTTGCTGGTCTTCCACACGTGCTGCCCCGCGGCGATCCCGAAACCGCCGTAACCCACGTAGGCCACGTCCGGGTTGTTCGGGTCGAAGCGCAGCGCGCCGATCGTGTGCGACGGCATGCCGGCCTGCGTCATGTTCGTGAGCACGCTCGAGCCCGTCGCCGTGCCCCAGAGCTGGAAGTTGTTGAGGCCCACCAGACGCACGTTGTCGTTCGAGGGCGCGATGCCGATGGCGCTGATCGGCGAACCCAGCGTGCCCGAGACCGCGATCGGCGCCTGGCTGACGACGGGGTTCGTCGCGCCGCCGTCGGCCGAACGGTGAAGACGATCGGTGCCGTAGTAGATCGTGTTCGGGTTGCCCGGCCCGCGCACGAGCGGCGCGTAGAAGTTGGGGTTCTCGGCGAGCGCGATGCCGTTGGAGCCGTTGCCCAGGAACGTCCAACCGTTGTCCGTGGCCGACGCGGTGCTGGTCACGCGCGCGTAACCCACGAGCGCGTTCCGCGAGTTGTAGTACGTGTGGTACATGGACACGGCCGAGGTGTTCGCGGCGTTCTGATCGATCACCGCGAAGCCGCCGTCACCGAAGTCCGCGCGGATCCACGTGCCGTCCGGCTTGTACCAGTGCGTGCCGTTGTCCTGCGTGCCACCGATCGTGAAGTTGGCGTCGGTCGGGTGCAGCGCGATGCCCATGTACTGGGCCGCGCACAGGTTCGTGTTGCGGCTCGACCAGGTCGCGCCACCGTCGGCCGAACGCCAGATGCCGCCGTCGTTGCCCTGGTACACGATGCTCGGGTTCGACGGGGCGAACACGATCGCGTGCGCGTCGGCGTGCAGGCCCACGTCGGCACCGCCCGAGCCCGTGAACGAGGCACCGGCGTTGGTCGAGCGCGCGTACACGCGCGAGCAGGTGGAGTTGCCCGCACCGCCGATGAGGATGAGGCTCGTGTCCGTGGGGCTGGTGGCGACCGGCAGGTCGTAGAAGCACTGAGCGCCGCAGTAGCCACCACCGCCGGCGAGCTTGCCCGACCAGGTCGCGCCGCCGTCGCGCGAGACGCGCAGCACGCCGTTGGCGGTGGTGCACGACGTGCCCGTGGCCGCCTCGCCGGTGCCGACGATGATGCGATTGGCGCCACCGGCAGCGGTGGTCGCGAACGCCCCGCGCACGCTCGCGGTGGTCGTGGTGAACACCTGCGTGAACGTCGGGGTCGCCGCCTTGGCGTTGGTGGTGCGGTAGATGCCGCCGTTGCCGACCGTGGTGCTGCCGTACACCCACGCCACGATCGTGTTGCCGGTCGCATCGCCGGGCGCGTACACGATGTCGTTGACGATCGCGTTGCCGCTCACGTCGGGTGCGATGCTGGCCGCGGCGGTCACGGTCAGCTTCTGGAACGAGGGCGACGGCGAGGTCGCGTCGGTGCTGCGATACACGCCGCGCAGTGCGGTGGTCGGCGGGCCGGAGGCGAACGCTTCGCCGTTGATGCCGCCGATGCCGCTGGCGGTGGCGCAGAACACGGTCGCCGGGTCGGCCGCATCCACGAGGATCTTGCTGATGGAGCGGCCCGTGAACGTGCGGGCGCCGATCACATCGGTGGTCGGGATGGGATTGAACGGGCCGTACACGTCCGCGGTCGTGCTCGCGTTCTCGATGCGATACAGACCGAGCCCGAAGTACGAGTCCGCGGACAGGTTCGCCTCGCCCGAGCCGACGTACAGGATCTCGGGGTTCGACGGCGCCAGCGCGAGCGAACCGATCGCGAGCGTGGCCTGCTGATCGAAGAGCGGGGTCCAGTTGAGGCCACCGTCGGCCGAACGCCACACGCCGCCCTGCGCCAGACCCACGTAGACGAGGTCGGGGTTGGTCGGATGCACGACGATCGCCGTCACGCGGCCGCTGATCGCGGTCGAGGTCGTGGTCGTCTGGCCGTTGGGGATGGGCGCGGGTCCGATCGCGGCCCACGCCGACGCCGAGATGAACGGCCCCTGCTGCCGCAGCTGGCGACGCAGCTGATCGATACCCGCCAACTGACCCGCGATGATGCGGTCGTAGGAGGCGTCATCGAAGCGGCGCATGAAGAAGTCCGACCGCGCCTGCAGGTAGGCCTGCTTGTCGGGGAAGCCGCCCAGCGCACCGGGCAGGTCCGGGTCCTCGTCGATCGGCGTGTCCACCGTGGGCGTCGGCGCCGGCTTGGCGGCCGCTGCGGTGTTGGGACGCCACGGCGCCGGGGCCTTGGCTGCGTGGGTGAGGCCGGCCGACGAGGCCAGCGCGAGAACGACGAGCAGCAGCGAGTACCGACGCATCATGGAGGGATCCCTCTCTCGACCGACGTGGCACGGTGCGCGGCGAGGTCGCCAGCGGCACCGACGGTGCGCGGTGAGGCTCGGCCGCACGCCGTGGATGAACACGCCCCGGACTCGAGACACACGGGACGACCCACGGCCGCACAGCGCCACGGGTCACGGCGTCCACTCGCTCAAGGGGGGGCGCGAGTTGCGGCGAGATTACGGGGACGCGACGTCGCGCTCAATGCCGAATTCGCTGGATGGGCAGGTTTGCCGAGGCTTCGGCCCCTGCGGTCCGCCCCCACCGGGACGCCCCGTGGTTGCACTCGACCGCAGGGTTGCCCCCCGCTGATCGGGCTCAGACCTCGGCGCCGCTCTCCAGCGGAGTCTCGAGGGCGAGGGCACGGCGAATGGTGTCGCCGTCGTAGCCGCGCCGGGCGAGCAGCGCGTACAGACGACGCTCCTGCACGCGCGGATCGAGGCGGGCGTAGCGGCGGCGCGCCTGCGCCACGAGTTTGGCCGCCGACTCGGTCTCGTCGGGTGCGCTGCTGCGCTCGGCGAGCAGTTCGCGAGCCTTCTCGACGTCGTCGTCGGAGACGCCCTTCATGCGCAGTTCCTGCTGCAGTCGCCGCCAACCCGAGGGGCGGCGCCCCCAGCGGCCGGCGAGCCAGGCGCGCGCGTACTCGGCGTCGTCCACGAGCCCGACCTCGGTCAGACGCTCGACCACCGCCTCGATGACGTTGGGCAGGTAGCCCTTGTCGGCGAGCCGTCGCGTGAGGTCGAGCCGGGTGCGACGCGTGCGCTCGAGCAGCTTGAGCGCGGCTTCGCGACAGGCGGCGGGATCGTCGGCCGCCACCTCCTGCGGTTCGCTGCGACGACGACGTGCGGCCACGATCACCTCATGCGGTCGGGCGGACTCGTGCCCCGGGGGAGCGCACACCGGGGACGAAGGAATGGGAACGAAGCGACGCGGGTGAGGCGCGGGGTGTGTCGCGCCCCACCCGGTCGTACCGCGTGTTACTTGCGACGCTCCGCCATGGCGGGCGCGGCCACCGGACGCGCCGGCGTGATGCCCGCCGCGACCTTGCCCGCCTCGCCCGCGGCACCGTTCACCGCGGCACCGTTGGCCGACGCCGGGGCGCCCGCCACCTTGAGACCGAGCAGCGGGAACAGCTTGGCCTCGATCTTGGCGCGGATGTCGGCGTGCTCGCGCAGGAACAGACGCGTGTTCTCGCGGCCCTGTCCCAGACGCTCGTCACCGAAGCTGAACCAGGTGCCCGCCTTGTTGATGACGCCCTTGTCGACGGCGAAGTCGATGAGCTCACCCTCGCGCGAGATGCCCTGGTTGTAGAGGATGTCGAACTCGGCCTCGCGGAACGGCGCGGCGACCTTGTTCTTGACGACCTTGACCTTGGTGCGGTTACCGACCGCGGTCTCGCCTTCCTTGAGCGTCTGGATGCGGCGGATGTCCATGCGGACCGAGGCGTAGAACTTGAGCGCGCGGCCACCGGCCGTGGTCTCGGGATTGCCGAACATGACGCCGATCTGCATGCGGATCTGGTTGATGAAGATCACGCACGTGTGGCTCTTGTTGATGGAGCCGGTCAGCTTGCGGAGCGCCTGCGACATGAGGCGGGCCTGCAGACCGACGTGCGAATCGCCCATCTCGCCCTCGATCTCGGCGCGCGGCACGAGCGCGGCGACCGAGTCGACGACGACGATGTCCACGGCGCCCGAGCGCACGAGCGTGTCGCAGATCTCGAGCGCCTCTTCGCCGGTGTCCGGCTGGGCGACGTGCAGGTTGGCGATGTCCACGCCGAGCTTGGCGGCGTAGTTCGAGTCGAGCGCGTGCTCGGCGTCGATGAACACCGCGTTGCCACCCTTCTTCTGGGCGTTGGCGATGATCGTCAGGGCGAGCGTCGTCTTACCGCTCGACTCCGGTCCGTAGATCTCGATGATGCGGCCGCGCGGCACACCACCGACTCCGAGCGCCATGTCGAGGCCGATCGAACCCGTGGAGGTGACCTCGATCTCGGGGGCGGCGTTGCCCTCGCCGAGCTTCATGATGGAGCCCTTGCCGAACTGCTTCTCGATCTGCTGCAGGGCGAGGTCGAGCGCCTTCGACCGTTCCTTGGCGTTGGGCGGCGGGTTGAAGTTCATGTCTGCGTCTCCTTCGCAGGGGCACTGCGTCATAAGTGCGGGGATACGGTGTCGCGGCGGGGGCCCGAGGGCGTCCGGCGTGCGGCCGTACTGTTGACGCTGGGCATACTACACATCCGTGCAGTAGACGGGAAGGGGAATTTTCAGGAATCAATCACGCATTGCAGCACAACGAGTTACGGGCTTCCATCGGCCGTTCGCACCCCGGCGACACCCGCGCGTGTGCAGCGGCCCGCGGCACGACCGCGCGGGCGGGTCGCATCCCGGGGCACGCCTCGCCGCCCCGAAGCCCAGTGGATCGGGCCCATCGCCCCCGCTCGCGCCGACTCAGGCCAGCGGGGCTTCGGCGATCGTCTGGTAGTGCGAGCCGCGCGACCTCGGCGTGCTCTGCACCAGCACGAGGCGATCGACCTGGAACCGCGCCTCGGGCGCGTTGGCCTCGATGAGCCGCTGCGTCCAATCGCCGGCGGCGCTGATGCGCCCCACCGTCAGATGCGGCTCGAACGGCTGCTCGACGGGCTCGAACCCCGCGCCCTGCAGGGCGTCCTCGAGGGCGTTGGCGAGCAACCGCATGGGCTCGGCGCCCTGCATCATGCCCAACCACAGCACGCGCGCCCGCTTGGCGGTGGGGAACGCCGCGAACCCACCGAGCGCGGCCCCGAACCGTGGCTGACGCGCCGCCACCGTGGTCATGGCCGCGATCGCGTGCTCGCGCTGCGCCTCGTCGGCGTCGCCCAGGAAGCGCATGGTGATGTGCATCTGGTCGGGCGGCACCCACGAGACGGAGCCGGCGCCGGCGCGCAACGGCGCGGTGGCGGCGTACGCGGCACGCTGCACCTGGGGGGGCGGGAACACGGCGATGAAAAGACGCATCGTGCCGCCTAGACTACACTCGCCCCGCCGCGCGCGCGACACGCGCACCGGCGTCGTCGTCCCTCACGATCGGAGTCGCATGCCCGTGCCCACCCCCGCCCCGCCGCTCGAGCGTCCCACACCGCGCGCCTGGACCGCGGGTCTCGTCGCGGGCGTGCTCGCGCTCGCGGTGTACGTGTGGGGTGCCGCGCCGTGGCCGCAGCCCGGCGACAGCGCCGAACTGGCGGCGGTGGGCAGCATGGGCGGCGTGGCGCATCCGAGCGGCTACCCCACCTTCACCCTGCTCGCGCGCGCGATCACGCCGTGGCTGCCCGGCACCCCGACGCATCGCGTGGCGTTGTTCGGTGCGGGCTGCGGCGCGGCGAGCGTGGCGCTCGTGGCGCTGCTGCTCGCCGAACTCGGCATCGTCTGGGGCGCGTGTCTGGCGGGCGCGCTGCTGTTCGGCATGGCGTTCACCCCGTGGTGGGCGGCGATCCGTGTCGAGGTCTACGCGCTCGGACTCACGTTGGCACTGTTCGCGCTCTGGCGCACGCTGGTCGCGCGCCGCACGCTGACGCTGCGCCATGGCCTGCTCGCCGCGTTCGCGATGGGGCTGGCGCTGACCGTGCATCTGTCGTTCGCGCCACTGCTCGCGCTCGCGGGTCTGCTCATGCTGGCGGACGCGGCGCGCGCGGGCGTGCTCACGTGGCCGCGCGCGCTCGCCGCGCTCGCGCTGCTCGCACTGGGGCTGTCGCCCTACCTGAGCCTGCTCGCGCCGCTCATGCGCCCGGACCTCACGAACTACGCGCACATGGTGGTGGAGCCCGCGGCGGCGCAGTTCGGGATCACGCCCGAGCGCTGGGCGCACGTGGGCGAGCGCGTGCACTTCCTGCTGAGCGGCCCCGAGACGCGGCCGCACGCGCTGTGGGCGCATCTGCCCACGGCGGGCGGCAATCTGGTTCTGGCGTGGGCGCGCTACACCCTGTTCGAGGTCGGCCCGTTCGCGCTGCTGCTGGCGCTTGCGGGCGTCGCGGTGGCGGTGCGCCGTGACCGCGCACTCGTCGGCGTGCTCGCGACGGCGGGACTCGCGACGCCGCTGCTGGCCTCGTGCATCGTGGACGGGGCGCTCCTGCTGCTCTTCATGATGACCACGACGATCGCGGTGGCGTTGTTCGCGGGCGCCGCGCTCGACGTGCTCGCGCGCCGCTGGCACCCCGCCGCGGTGGTGGCGCTGGTCGTGGGCGGCATGCTGGTGCCGCACGCGCTGCGCATGCGCGCGCTCGCGGCGCCCGAGAACCCGGCGTGGCGCACCCCGGTCGTCGAGGGCCCGCCCATGGTGCGCACGCTGCTGCCGTCGTTCCGCGACGAGCGCACCGCGCACGATCGCGCCCACGCGCAGTTCGCGGCCATCCCCGAGAGCAGCCTCGTGCTCGCCAAGTGGGACCCCTACGGGCCGCTCATGTACCTGCAGGCGGCCGAGGGCGTGCGGCGCGATCTCACGCTGGACCCCTGGTACGACGCGCATCTCGTGCGCGTCGCGGCGTGGCAGCGCACGCACGACCTCGCGACGCATCCGGTGGTCGTGGTGGACTCGATCCCCGGGCTCCTCGCACGACTGCACGCCCCCCAGGTCGTGCGTCTGGCCGACGGCTCGACCCTGTGGATCGAGCGCGACTCGGTGCGCACCGACTGACGTCGCGTCAGTCGCGCTCGTCGGCGTCCAGGAACCGCGCCCGTTCGCGCGCCGTGGGCACGCGACACGCAGCGAGTCGTCCCGCGATCCGCGAGCGGTGGCGCGCGACGACGTCGTAGAGCGCATCGCGCCAGGCGCGCGGCACCACGCGCAGCACCGCGAGCCACGACCACGGCGCGCCCAGCTGCACGCAGGCGCGCAGCACCGCCTCGGATCGCACGCTGACGCGCGCGCCCTCGACCAGCATCACCGTGCCCGGCCCCGCCGCGGTCAGGGTCACGCCCCGCTCGGCCAGACACGTGCGCGCCGCCTGGGACGTGAGCGCCGCGAACCGGAACCGCTCGGTGCGATCGAGCGCGAGCACCGTGCGCACCGCGGCGTCGCACAGGCCGCAGGTGCCGTCGTAGAGCAACACCGGTGCGGGCGTCACGTGCACGACCCCGCGCGCGCGTCGTGCCGCACACGCCCCGCGCGAACGCGACACGAGCCGCACGCGACGCGCCCGGTCACTCGACCGAGGGGTCGATCGGCAACTCGCACAGATGCCGGCGCAGCATGTCGAGCGCGGTCTGCGCCGCGCGCTCGCGGATGGTCGTGCGCGAGCCCTGGAAGCGATGCAGGCGCACCGCGTCGCCGAGCGACGACGAGACCGCGATGAACACCGTGCCCACGGGCTTGGGATCGCTGCCGCCCTCGGGCCCCGCGATGCCGGTGATGGCGACGCCGACCTGCGCGTTCGCGCGCTCGCGCGCCCCGCGGGCCATCTGCTCGGCGACCGGCGCGCTCACCGCGCCGTGCACGGACAGATCGCTCTCGGACACGCCCAGCAGTTCGAACTTGGACATGTTCGAATAGGTCACGAACGCGCGGTCCACGTAGCGACTGGACCCGGGCACGTCGGTCAGACGCTTGGTGAGCAGCCCGCCCGTGCACGACTCGGCCACCGCGATGCGCCACTCGCGCTGCCACAGCAACTCGCCGACCACGTCCTCGATCGCGCGCGAACCCTCGGCGTAGACCACGCCCTCGACGCGCTCGAACAGTTCCGCGTGCGCGCGCTCGGCCGTCTCGCGCACCTGCGCGGCGGGCCCGCCGGTCACGGTGACGCGCAGATCGACGCCGAAGTAGCTGGGCAGGTACGCCAGCGACGCGCCCGGCCAACCGTCGGGCAGCGTGCCGATGCGCTCGTGCAGCTGACTCTCGTACATGCCGAACGTGCGCAGCGTGAAGCTCTCGACCGTGGCCCCGGTGCGCTCGCGCAGCCACGGCACGGTGAACTCGCGCGCCAGCGCCTCGAGCTCGGACGGCGGCCCCGGCAGCAGGAACACGGGCTTGCGGCGGTGCTCGATCAGGATCCCGGGCGCGGCGCCCACGGGGTTCTGATACAGCGTCGCGCCGCGCGGCACGAGCGCCATGGTCTCGACCGACGACGGCAGTTTGCGGCCCGACTTGCGGCCGCGCGAGCGGATGTGCTCGAGCACGCCCTCGTCGAGTTGCAGCGGCTTGTTGAGCGCGGTGGCGACCGCCTTGCGCGTGAGGTCGTCGGGCGTGGGCCCCAGACCGCCCGTCATGATGACGCCGTCGGCGCGCGAGAGCGCGACCTTGAGCGCCTCGGAGATCGCCTCGACCGTGTCGCCCACCGTGGTGTGCCACCCCACGACGACGTTGGCCTCCTCGAGACCGCGCGCGAGCGTCACGAAGTTGGTGTCGAAGGTGCGGCCCGAGAGGACCTCGTTCCCGATGGTGACGATCTCGATGCGCATGGCGTGGGATTCCCGCGGCCGGAGGAACTGAAGCAAGGGGGAACGCGACTGTGCCGCAGCGCTGGTCGGGGCGCAACGCGCGCGCGAGGCGCGGTCAGTGCGGCTTCGCGACCTCGTCGGTCGGCGCGACCACCTCGGCGCGGACCGCGAACCCGAAGCGCGTGGGCCCCGCACCGTGACTCCAGAACGGCGAGGCGAACGCACCCGAGGGCCCGAGCGAGTCCGGACGCTGGAACACCGCGCCCAGCGTGAACGAGTCGGGCGTGACCACCGTGTACTCGTAGGGCGCGTTCGTGAGCGGATCGCGCAGGCGCAGCGCACCCGCTCTTGCAACGGGCCCGGACAGGGCACTCAGATCGTCGGGCAGTCGGCCGGTGACGCGACGCTGCGCGAGGATCTCGTTGGACAACGTCGACAGGTCCTCGACCCGCTGCCGGTCGAACACGTTCTTGCGTGCGACCGTGGGCGTGCCCGAGAGCCACAGCCCGGCCAGGATCGCGAGCACCACCACCAGCGCCGCCGCACGCGGCAGCCAGGGCGAGCGGGGCGCGCGCGCCTCGTCGCTCTCCTCGCGCTGCATGCCGCCCAGGTAGTGCACGAACAACCAGCCTGCGATGGCGCCCACCACCGCGACGCGTGCCGCGAACGAACCGATCAGCTCACCCTTGAGCGCGCTCAGGAGCAGCGCGATGAAGTCGCCGATGAGTACGCAGGCGGCGATGAACAACGTCAGGTACGTGAGCCAGCGACGCACACCGGAGTTGCGCTTCTCGGGGTCGGCCGCGAGCGCGCGCCCCACGATGCGCGACGTGAACAGGAACACCGGGAACGCCACGAGCAGCGAGGCGACCGAGAACCGCACGCCATCCAGCACGTTGCCGCGGGGCATGGCGAGCATGGGGTCCGGCCACCACCGCCCCACCAGCGCGAACAAGAGCGCGCCGGTGTGGAACGCGACCATGTGCAGCGCCACGAACATGAGCAGGTACAGGAACGCCTCGCGCGACGAGAGCGCGATGCGCCGCCGCGGCACCGGGACACCGAGCCCGGCGTCGTGCCATTCGGCGAGCGCGGCGTCGATCTCGGCGTCGGCCCAGCGCGCGTCGCGCAGCGCTTGGCGCAGTTGCGCGGGCGATGCGCCGCGGGCGAGCGCGTCACGGACGAAGGTGCGCAGGTCGGCGTTCATGCGATGCAGCCTCCCTCAGGCGGACGTTCGACGCCAGCGACGCGGGCACGGTCCGGTGGTGGATGCTCCCACGGGCACCGCGTTCAGTTCAGAGGATCGCCCAGCCCAGTTGCGTCTGGGCCCACAACAGGCCCTGCAGCACGCCCAGCGCGACCACGCCCGCGACGACGTCGTCGGCCACGATCCCGAGCCCACCGGGCAGCGCCTGGGCACGATCGGCGAGCGGCGGCTTGTAGATGTCGAAGATCCGGAACAGCACGAACGCGGCCACGAACGCGCCCACGCGATGCGGGCAGAACAGCAGCGTGATCGCCTGCCCCACCGCCTCGTCCACCACGATGGGACCGGCGTCGTGACCCAGTTCACGCTCGGCCTCGCCGGCGCACCACACGGCGAGCACCGTACCCACGACGAGCAGCGCCAACGCGATCGGCAGCGTCGGCACGGGGAGGTACCAACCCACGAGCGCGGTGAGCGCGCTGCCCGCGGTGGCCGGTGCGACGGGCGCGAACCCGGCCACGCCCAACATGGCGAGCCAGGTGGCGGGCCGCCGCGGGATCGCGGTGAGGCCCTTCTTCATGCGGCTCAAGCGGGATCCCCGGGCGTCTTGCGCGGACTCGCGGCCGGCACGCTCGGCGTCGGCGCAGGGCTCGGCGTGCTCGGGCGCGGATGGATCACGCGCGCGACCGGCGGCCCCGCGGGTCGCGGCGGCAGCACGGTGGGCTGCGGCTTGAGCGGCCGCGCGAGGTACGGACGCGGGGCGGGGCGGGCGGGCGCGCCCGGGGTCGCGATCGCGGACGGCGGCGGCACCGAACCCAGTGCGGCGCCGGGGCGCGCGATCGCGCTCGGCGGCATCGCGGCGGTCGGCGTCGTCGCGGCCGGCGTCGAGGTCGGCGTCGCGCTCGGTGCGGGCGCACCCGCGGCGGGCGTCTGCCCCGTGCTCAGGCGCGCCAGCACCGCCTTGCACGCGGCGCGCAGCGTCTCGGACACGCCCATGCCGGTCGAGGCGACCGCCTCGAACTCCGGCCAACCGTTGGGATTGAGCGCGCGATGCAGGCGGTCGACCGGCAGCGTCACCGCGAGGTCGCGCTTGTTCCACTGGAACACCCACGGGATGCGCGCCAGCGCGGGTCCGGTCACGCCCAACGTGCGCAGGTGCTCCTGCAGGTCGGCGAGCGATTCCAGATTGGCGGCCTCTCGCGACGGATGCGAATCCGCCACGAACACCAGCCCGTCCACGCCCTGCAACACCGCGCGACGCGAGAGCTTGTAATAGACCTGCCCGGGCACGGTGTACAGGTGGAAGCGCGTCAGGAAGCCGTTCACCTGCCCCAGATCGATCGGCAGGAAGTCGAAGAACAGCGTGCGCTCGTGATCCGTGGCGATCGAGATCATCTTGCCGCGCCGCTCGGCGGGCAGCTTGTCGTGGAGCGAGCGCAGGTTGGTGGTCTTCCCGCACAGCCCCGGACCGTAGTAGACGATCTTGAAATGGATCTCGTGAGTCCGGTGATTGATCAGCGCCACGGTACGGACCCTCCGGACGCGGACCGGCTCACTCGCCGAACAGCGCGTCCACCTCGTGGGATGCAGCGGCGGCGAACTCCGGGGCCGCCTCGAACGACTCGGCCGGCGCCTCGGCGATGCCCACCTTCTCGAACAGGGTGCGGAACACGCCGTCGAGCGTGTCGGCGCCGCGCCGCGAACGGACGCGCACGAGTCCCAGACTGCTCCGCTTGTCGAACACGACCGACAGGATCACGCGGTCGGCGAGCAGGCGCGAGTACACCGAGCGCGTCTTGCCCTCGTTGACCACGGCATCCACGGACGGCTCACCCAGCAGCTGCGCCAGTTCGGCGTTCGCGGTGAAATCCGCGGCCGCGAGGCTGGCGAACGAGGTGACGTCGAAGTCATCCACGCGCCCGGCCGAGGTGATCACCTGGCCCGAACGGTCGATGAGGTGCGCCGACAGCGCGTTCGTGCGCTGCAGGAGCTCGTCCAGCACGTCGTCGATGAGCTTGAAGTCGTTTTCGAACAGAGTCCACTGAGACATGGCGCTCCTCCGCGCGTGAGCGGATGTGCGTCGCCTTGAGTGATGACACCTGTGCAACATCCATGTGGCGCGCAAGGGATACCACGCATGCGCCCGGTCCGACAAGGGAAAGTCCTGCCGTTTCGTCGGTTGGACGGTCGCTCGTCACGCGACTCGCGGGCGCTCACCGGGTGCGAGGTCGTGTGCTCGACCTCGCCGTGACGGCGCGTCCGCCACGCGACGCGCCGAGCGCGCTCGAAGCCGACGCGGCCGCGTCGCGCGCCACGCGCGCACGAGACTCCGCCGCAGTCGCTCGCCGTCGGTGAGCCCACCACGCCGCGTGATGCGGCCCGGCAGCAGGTTCATGAGCATCATGAGCGCGTTCATGGGCAGCATCACGAGCCAGAGTCCACGCTGGACCTCGGGCGCACTCACGAGCACTCGCCCCGAGAGCGCGAATCCCAGCGCCAGGACGATGCCCTGCGCCAACAGCCCACCCGCGTCGAACAGCACCGTGGCCCCGACGCCACGGGGCGCGCCCTCGGCCCGGCACTCCCCGCCCCCCGGGCCGATCGTGAGGCCGACGACTCGCAGGCCGATCATGCGCGCCGCCGCCGCGTGCCCGAGTTCGTGGATCAGGACCAGTGCCACCGACCCGACGATCGCGATGACGGTGGGGACCGGCGCGAATCCGACCGC
>CAZZLY010000007.1:0-6362 GCA_964655175.1 uncultured bacterium | reverse complement strand
CGGGGGCCGTGCGGTTCGCGCCGCGGTCGAGCAGGATCGCGACGAGCAGATCGGACAGCACGTTCACGCCGGAGCGCATGCGCGCCAGGATCCAGTCCACCGGCACGATGAGCGGGATCGCGGCGGCCACCGCCGCCTCGGGCAGGCCGGCGGCGCCGAGCACCAGCGGCAACACGATGAGGCCCGCCTCGGGCACGCCGGCGATGCCGACGCCGGCCATGATGGACGCGAGCACGATCGTCATCTGGTGCGTGAGCGACAGGTCGTAGCCGAACGCCTGGCACAGGAACATCGTCGCCATGGCCTCGTACAGGATGATGCCGTCGTTGTTGAGGTTGGTGCCGATGCACGCCGAGACGCGCGCCGAGGCCTCGCTCACCCCCATGCGGCGCAGGCACGCCAGCGTGACGGGCACGGTGGCGAGGCTGGAGTTGGTGGACAGCCCGGTGAGCACCGCGTCGCCGCCCAGACCCAGATACTGCCGCGGGCTGCGCCGCCCCACGAGCCACGCGGCGAGCGGGTAGTACACGAGCGCGTGCAGCAGCAGCCCGGCGCCGATCACCGCGAGGAACCGCCACAGCACGCCGAACACCTCGAGTCCGCTGCGGCCCACGACCTGCGCCACGATGAGCAGCACCGCGAACGGCACCGCGTGCGCCACCCACATGAGCATGGTGGAGGTGGTCTCGAACAGGCTCGTGACCACGGGCTCGAGCGTCAGGATGCCGGGTGAACCGCGATCCTTGAGCCGTCGCATGGCCGCGCCGCACAGGATGGCGAGCAGCACGAGCGCGACGAGGCTGTTGCGCGCCAGCGGTTCGATGACGCTCTCGGGCACGTAGCCGGCGAGGTTCTTGAGCGGGTCGAGCGTCGCACCGGGCGGCGGCGCGTTGGCGCGCACCGTGCTCACGACCTGTCCGGTGAGCTCCTCGATGTGGCCGCGCCACGCCACGCCGGGCTGCAGCAGATTGAGCAGCGTCAGGCCGATCGTCATGGCCACGGTGATGTTGACCAGACAGATGAGCGCGAAGCGGGCGAACACGCGCCCGCCGATCGCGGTGGTGAGGAACGAATCGAGCACCGCGAGCAGGATGAGCGGCGTGGCGAGCGCCTTGAGCAGGCGGATGACGAGCAGCCCCACCCCGCCCAGGTCCTCGTTGGAGTAGCGGCCGAGCCACGGCTGGTCGCGGAAGATCAGCCCCAGTGCGATGCCGCCCACGACACCCAGGACCACCTGGGCGCCGAGCGGCAGTCCGCGACGCGGCGCGGGCGAAGCGGTCGTGGAGGTCGTCATGCCGCGAGCATGGTCGCCGCCGCGCGCGCGGTCAACGCCGGAGTGCGGCGCCGCGCGAGGGGACGACGCCTAGTCGTGCTCGTCCTCGATCTCGCCCACGATCTCCTCGAGGATGTCCTCGAGCGTCACGATGCCCAGATACGCCCCGGCCGCATCGCGCACGATGGCCATCTGGCGGTGCTCGCGACGGAACACGGTGAGCGCGCGCCCCAACGAGATGTCGGCGTTCATGTCGAGGGCCGGGTACATGGCGTCCTCGAGGATCACGAGATTCATGAGGCTGAAGATGTGGAACAGGTCCTTGGTGTTCACGATGCCGACGATGTGGCCGGGATCGTCGCGCCAGACCGGCATGCGCGTGTGCGCGCTCATGCGCGCGGTCTCGAGGATGTCGTCGGGCTTGGCGTTCTGCGCGATGGTGACGACCTTGTCGCGCGGCACCATGACCTCGCGCACCTTCTTGTCCGAGAGCTCGAACACGGCGCGCGCGTAGGTGGCCTCATCGGGCTGGATGACGCCGGCCTCCTGCCCCTCCTCGATGAGCATCTCGATCTCGTCGGGCGAATGGACCTGCGACTCCTTGGGCGGCTCGGGTACGCGCAGCAGCCGGATCGCCAGGTTGCCCGAGCCGCGCATGAACACGACCAGCGGCCGCGTGAGCGCACGGAACGCGATCAGGGGCGCCGCGAACAGCACCACGACGCGCTCGGCGTACTGCAGCGCGATCGCGCGCGGCACGAGCTCGCCGAGCACCATGTGCAGGTAGGTGATGCACATGAACGCGACCACGATCGCGGCCGTGTGTGCGGCCGCCACGCTCCACGGCAGCGGCAGCCCCTCGAAGAACGGCTCCATGGCGTGCCCGATGCTGGGCTCACCCACCCAACCCAGTGCCAGACTCGTGAACGTGATACCCAACTGCGTGGCCGCGAGCGAGTCGTTGAGGTTCTCGACGAGCCGCTGCGCCAGCTTGGAGCCGGGGACGTTGTCCTCGACCATCTGCTCGAGGCGCGTCCAGCGCACCGACACGAGCGCGAACTCGATCGCCACGAAGAACGCGTTGAACGCCACCAACAGGGGCACGGCGAAGGCGAACAGGGTGTCGATCACGGTCTCACTCGACGTCGCGCCGGCCCTCGAGCGCGCGGGCCAGCGTCACCTGGTCCGAGTACTCGAGGTCCGAACCCATGGGCACGCCGCGCGCGATGCGCGTGACCCGCAGGCCCAACGGCGTGAGCAGGCGCGACAGGTACATCGCCGTCGCCTCGCCGTTGACGTTGGGATTGGTGGCGAGGATGACCTCGCGCACCTCGCTGCCGCGCAGGCGCGCCAGCAGTTCACGGATGCGCAACTGCTCGGGACTGGTGCCCTCGAGCGGCGACAACGCGCCGCCGAGCACGTGGTAGCGGCCGCGGAACTGCCCGGTGCGCTCGAACGCGAGCACGTCCACGGGCTGCTCGACCACGCACAACACGTGCGGGTCGCGACGCGGATCGCCGCACAGCGCGCACGGGTCGGTCTCGCTGAAGTTGCCGCACGTGGTGCAGAACCCCACGCGCTCGCGCACCGCCCGGATCGCGTCGGCGAGTCGCAGCGCGTCCTCCTTGGGCACGCGCAGCAGGTGGAGCGCCAGACGCTGCGCGCTCTTGAGCCCGATGCTCGGCAGCTTCTCGAGCTCGGTGATCAGCGATTCCAGGTATTTGGAGCTGTACACGGGGGCGCGGGCGTCAGAACGGCAGGGCGAAGCCGCCGGTGACCTTGGACATGGCCGCCGCCATCTTCTCCTGCGAGGTCTTCTGCGCCTCGTGCATGGCGGTCAGGATCAGATCCTCGAGCAGCGAGGCGTCCTTCTCGTCGAGCGCCTTGGGATCGATCGTGATGCTGCGCAGCATTTGCTTGCCGTCCACGACGACCTTGACCAGACCGCCGCCGGCGGTGGCCTCGTGACGCTCCTCGACGAGCTTCTCCTGGAGCTCGCTCATCTGCTTCTGCATCTTCTGCGCCTGCTTCACCATGTCGCCGAAGCTCTTCATCATGACTGGGACTCCCCTCCGCGACCACCGCGGTTGATGATCTCACCGTCGAACATCCGGATCGCGCGGTCGATGATCGGCTGCAGATCGGCGCGCCGCACCTGCTCGCGACGCTCGCCCGACCGGCTCTGACCCCGGACCACGCGCAGTTCCATGGGGCGCCCGAACGTGCGCGCCAGTTCCTCCTGGAGCAACGGACGATGCTCGCCCGTGTCGACGACCGAGCGCTGCAGATCGTCCATGCTCAACACCAGTGCCGCGTCGGTCACGCCCGCGAGGTTGATGTCCTCGAGGAACGCCCCCAGCATGCGATTGCGGCCGTTGATCGCGGCGAGCGTCGCTTTCCACTGCTCGCGCACCGTGTCGTCGAGGCGCACGTCCGCGAGGTTCGCCGCCTCGTCCGAAGCGGCCGAAGCGACGGCGGCCACCGGCGGCGGCGCGGGACGCGACGGCGCGGGCACGGACGGTGCGGGCGCGCTCGTGCGCGGCGCGATCGCCGAGGGCGCGGTGAAGCCCGCGGGCGGCGTGGCGCGCGGCGGCGCGGGTGCGGCGGGTGCGGCCGGTGCGGCGGGAGCCGTCGGCGTCGTGAAGCCGCGCGGGCCCGACGCGGGCGCGGGCCCACGCGTGGGCGCCCCGCCGATGGCGGACACGGAGCCACCGCCCAGACGACGCTCGAGCTGCTCGAGACGGTCGAGCAGCGTGGCGATCGACTCGGCGGGCTCGAGCGTGGCCATCTGCAGCACGGCCGCCTCGAGGTGCACGAGCGGCTGCGGCGAATCGCGCATGGGCCACTGGCACTCGGCGGCGATGCGCATGAGGCGCAGCAGATCGGCGTCGGCCCAGCCCTCGCCCTGCTGCTTGAGCCGGTTCAGATCCTCGTTGCTCGCCGCCACGAGTTCGTGGCCCTTCTCGGGATCGACCTTGACCACGAGGACGTCGCGGAAGTGCTCGGCCAGGCCTTCGGCGAGCTCGCGCGGGTCCTGCCCCTTGGCGAACGCCTCGTGCAGTTCGCGCAGCGTGCCCTGCGGGTCGCGCGCGATCACCGCGCTCGCCACGCGGAAGAACACCTCGCGATCGGGGATGCCGAGCACGCGACGCACGAGCGCCTCGTCGATGACCTTCTCGCCGGCCGAGACGACCTGATCGAGCGCCGAGACGGCATCGCGCATGGAGCCCTCGCCCTTGTGGGCGATGAGCAGTGCGGCGCCGTCACCGAGCTCGAACTTGACGCCGTCGGCGTCGGCCTGCTCGCGCGACGCGATCTCGAGCAGACGATCGGCGACGCGGCGGATGGCGACGCGGGCGAAGTCGAACCGCTGCGTGCGCGAGCGGATCGTGTCGGGCAGCTTCTGCGGGTCGGTGGTCGCGAAGATGAACACCAGATGCGCCGGCGGCTCCTCGAGCGTCTTGAGCAGCGCCGCGAACGCGTCGCCCGAGAGCTGGTGCACCTCGTCGATGATCACGACGCGGTAGCGCCCACCCGTGGGCGCGAACCGCACGCTCTCGCGCAGCTGCTGCACGTCGGCGATGCCGCGGTTGCTGGCGCCGTCGATCTCGAGCACGTCGAGCGAGACGCCGCTGGCGATCTCGGTGCACGAGGTGCAGGTGCCGCACGGCTCCTTGAGCGTGTCGGCGGGTTCGGCGGCGGCCTTCTTGCCCTTGGGCGTCGCGACGGGCGCGGCCACCAGGTTGGGGCAGTTGAGCGCCTTGGCGAGGATGCGCGCGCTGGTCGTCTTGCCGACGCCTCGCGCACCGGTGAACAGGAAGGCCTGCGCGACGCGGCCGGACGCCAACGCGGCCGACAGCACCTGCGTGACGTGCTCCTGACCCACGAGGTCCGAGAAGACCTGCGGCCGGTACTTGAGCGTGAGCGCGCGATGGGCCATGGGTCCGTGCCGTGGGCGACGAAGGCGAGGGACGCGGGCCGCGCGAGGGGCCGGGACCGCGGACTGCGTTGCCGCCGTGTTAGAGGGCCAGGTGGTCCAGCGGCACACCCGAAGGTTTGCTTACCGCTGCTACCTTCCGGTCCTGACGGGGTTCACAAGTCCGGGTTGCGCTGGGCCTGGCCCAAAACCCTTGAGGAAATGGTGGAGATGATCGGGATCGAACCGACGACCTCCTCGTTGCGAACGAGGCGCTCTCCCAACTGAGCTACATCCCCACCCCAATGGTCCGCCGCGGGGGCCCGCGCGCCGGGGGGCGCGATGGGCTGCCGTACTGCGGCGAGCGCGGCGGATATTAGCAGCACCGCGCGCGCGGTCAAGTCACGCCGTTGCAGGGCTTACCGTGCCGCGCCCGCGGGGGCTCGGCCCCCCGTGACGGGCGACCGCGATGGCCCGTGACGCGCGACCGTCCCGCCCCCTGATGGCGGGGCGCCACGGCGGGCCTGCGGCCCTCGCCCGTGAACGCTTCGGGCATCCGCCGCGAGGGAGGATGCCCGTGAGACACAGCGCGGGAGGCTGGCGCTCAGACGATCGTGGCGCAGACCTCGCAGCGACCGAACAGGAACAGCTCGTGCCGCTCGAGCGCGAAGCCCTGCGGCGCGTAGCGCTCGAACCCGTTCGTGCAGCCGAAGAAGTCGAACACCTTGTTGCAGCCGCCGCAACGGAAGTGATGGTGGTGGCCCAGCCCCGAGCGCTCGTAACGCGGCGCCTCGCCGGGCAGTTCGACCGCGGTGATCACGCCCTCGTCGAGCAGGCGGTTGATGGCCCGGTACACCGTGGCCATACCGAGTCCGGGGGCGCGCAGGCGCGCGTCGGCGAAGATCTCCGGGGGGCTCAGGGGACGGCCTGCTTCTTCGAGGACCGTCTGGATCGCCTTGCGCTGCGCCGTCGTACGTTCCATCCAAGACTCCTAGGACTGCACTCGAGTGCACGGTCGCGTCGGTCACGACGGACGACCGCCCGACGCCGGGCCCCCGGTGGCCCGACCGCTCGGGGAATGATGGCGGAGAGAGAGGGATTCGAACCCTCGAGGCGGTATCAGCGCCTACACGATTTCCAATCGTGCTCCTTCAACCACTCGGACACCTCTCC
>CAZZLY010000006.1:41512-62274 GCA_964655175.1 uncultured bacterium | reverse complement strand
GGCCCGACTCGTCGCGTCGCGTGAGACGGCGCGTCGTGACAGCGTGAACCGGGCCAACGAGAAGACGCCCCTCGCCCCCGCGTCGGTCGCGACGAGCGCGGCCGCGACCGCCCCGATCGTGCCGACGCCCACGTGGTCCCCCGGCGCGGAGACCCGCACCTCGCGGATCAACTACCTCGCGGGTCGCAGCGCGTACCTGGAGGCCGGTGAGGCGCAGGGTCTGCGCGTGGGGGACAGCATCGGCGTCACGCGTCAGGGCGCGACGATCGCCCTGCTGCGCGTGGCGTTCGTGTCCACGCGCCGCGCCTCGTGCGACACGTTGTGGACGACGGCGCCGCTCGCGGTGGGCGACGCGGTCGTGTGGCGGCACGACGCGACGCGGGTGCAGTCGCGCACCGACGCCGATCGCCGACTCGCCCTCGAGGCGGATTCGGTGCGCACCGTCGCGGTGCTCACGCCGCCCCGGGATCGCGCCGCGCAGCGCAGTGCGCGCACGCACGGCCGTCTGGGCGCGCGCTGGCTCAGCGTGGCGACGGACGCCTCGGGTTCGTACCGCCAGCCGGGTCTGGAACTCCGCCTCGATTCACATGACGCGTTCGGCGGTCACGTGGACGCCTCGCTCGACGTGCGCGGTCGTCGCACCATGCGCACGAGCGCGTACGGCAACTCCACCGAGCAGTTGTCGCGCGTCTATCGCGCATCGACGACGTTGCGGGACGAACGCGATCGCCGTCGCCTCACGCTGGGACGACAGACCTCGCCCACGCTGGCGTCGGTCAGTCTGTTCGACGGCGCGCTGCTCGAATGGGTCTCGCCCACGCGCACGATGGGTGCGTTCACGGGCACACAGCCGGATCCCACGCGTTTCACGTGGTCGCGCGAGCTCGTCGAGGGCGGCGGGTTCGTGGAATGGCACCAGCGCCCGCTGAGCACGACGCGTTGGTCGGTGGCGACCGGCGCGATCACCTCGCGCACGGGCCGCGTGTCGAATCGCGACTTCGGCTTCGTGCAGGGGTCGTGGTCGTCGCACGGCATGAGCGCGACCGCGGCACAGGAGATCGACCTCAACACCGGTTGGAAGCGCACGTTGGGTGAACCGCTCGTCTCGTGGACGAGCACGTTCGCCACAATGCGCGTGCCGGTGGGCTCGGTGGCGTCGTTCAACACCGGTTACGACAATCGCCGCAACGTCCGCCTGTGGCGCGATCGCGAGACGCCCGAGACCGACTTCGACGACCGCTATCGCCAGGGCGCGTGGCTCGGGGGCGACGGTCAGTGGGGTTCGCATCTGCGCGGTGGCGCCGAATGGCGTGTGGGTTCGGGCGGCGATCATTCGGACACGCGTTCGGTGCACCTCGAGGTGCACCGCTGGACGCGGCTGCAGGCCACGCTGCGCGGTCGTCTGTCCTCGTTCACGAGCCCGGCGACGAACAGCGGGTTGTGGTCGTTCGCGGCCGGCTTCGATCCCGGGTCGCGGTCGCATCTGGAGTTCACGGCGGGCACGCGGCGGACCACCGACCGCCTCACCACGATCACCGACCGCGAGCATTGGCAGGGCATGGACCTGGACCTGTCGCTGGGGGGCCGCTGGTATCTGAACGGCGGCTACGAACAGCAGCAGGGCCTCGCCGGAACGACGCGACAGGTGCAGGCGGGCGCCAGCGTCCGGCTGTGACCCGTCGCACGGCTGCCCGTTCGCGCGGTCGGTCCCGACGCGCGAGCGGGACCTGCGAGTGGACGACCGCGCTCGACGGTGCCATCGTCGGGACATGAAGCGATCGGCAGCCCTCCGGTTCGGCGTCGTCTGCGCCCTGACGTTCGGGGTGCTCGGCGCGACGATCGGCGACACGCGCACCGCGCTGCCGCCCTCGTCGCCACGCCTGCGCTCGGTCCCGCGCAACGCGCTGTTCGTGGACGACTTCTCGTCCGGCAAGCTGACCGCGTGGCGCACCGACCAGCCCGAGGTCTGGAGCGTCGTGCGCGGCATGGCGCGCGCGCGACTGGCCGACGAGAAGCAACTGCGCTCGATGCTCTACGCCGGGGACACGACGTGGACGGATGTCGCCATCGATCTCGACGTGTGCATGACGCGCGGCGTGGACAAGGGCGTCGCGGTGCGCGTGCGCAACGATCAGGGCATCGGCGTCGATCTGCGCGGCGGCACCTATCAGGATCTCGTGGTGTACCAGGGCGTGATCCCGCTGGGGCGCGTGCGCTCGCTCAACGTGGACGGCGCGTGGCACCACCTGCGCGTCGAGCTGCGCGGCATGCACGTGCGCGTGCTCGTCAACGGCGACGTGGCGTTGGAGCGCGACGCGCGCGCGTTCATGGCGCCGCGCGGCGGCATCGCGCTGCCCGCCTACACCGGCGGCGTGGCGCAGTGCACGGTGTACTACGACAACGTCGTGGTGACGCCGCTCGACTGAACCGCGCGCGTCGCGTCAGCGACGGCCGCGCAGCAGTCGCAATCCGTTGAGGATGACGACCACCGTGCTGCCCTCGTGTCCCGAGACGGCGACCGGCAGCTTGAGCGCGCCGAACGGCGTGGACTCGCCGATGAACACGAGCGTCACGAGCACGCCCATGACGCCGGTGGCGATCACGAGGTTCTGCAGCACCACGGTGCGCGCGCGATGCGCCAGGCGGATCGCGTAGGGCAGCGCCGACAGATCGTCGCCCATGAGCACGACGTCGGCGCTCTCCATGGCCGCATCGCTGCCGATGCCGCCCATGGCGACACCCACCGAGGCACGCGCCAACGCGGGCGCGTCGTTGACGCCGTCGCCGATCATCACTGCAGCGCCGTGCTTCGCCTCGAGTTCGGCGATGACGCGCACCTTGTCCTCGGGCAGCAACTGCCCGTGCAGTTCGTCGACGCCGGTCTGCGCGCCGATCGCCTGGACCGTGTGCAGGCTGTCCCCCGAGAGCAGCGCGGTGCGCTGCACACCGGCCGCGCGCAGCGCCTGCACGGTGGCGGCCGCGGTGGGCCGCACGCGATCGGCGGCGGCGATCACGCCCCACGCCTCGCCGCGGCGCACGATCATCGCCGTCTTCGCCTCGCGCGCGAAGCGTCCGACGAGTTCGAGCGCGGCGGCCGGTGCCGGCGAACCGAACGACGCGAACAGCTCCGGCGTGCCGACCTCGATGCGCACGCCCCCGGCGATCGCCACCAGGCCCTTGCCGACGTGGTTGGTGAGCGACTCGGCGGCGGTGAACGCGAGTGCGCGGCCCTCGGCGGCGCGCACGACGGCCTGCGCGAGCGGATGCGGCGAGCGCTTCTCGGCGGCGGCGGCCCACGCGAGCAACTCGTCCTCGCTCGCCCCCTGCACCGCGACCAGGTCCGTGACCTCGAACCGGCCGTGCGTGAGCGTGCCGGTCTTGTCGAACGCCACCAGCTTCACGCGCCCCAGCGCCTCGAGATCGGCGCCGCCCTTGAACAGGATGCCGTTGCGCGCGGCGTTGGCGATCGCCGACAGCACCGTGGCGGGCGTGGCGATGACCAGCGCGCACGGTGAGGCGACCACGAGCAGCGTCATCGCGCGGTACAGCGACTCGCGCCACGGCGCGTGCAGGAACACGGGAGGCACGAGCAGCATGAGGCCCGCGCCGACCATGACGACGACGGTGTAGTAACGGCCCGCGACCTCGGCGAGCTCCTCGGCGCGCGACTTCTTGGACTGCGCCTCCTCGACCAGCGCGACGATGCGCGCGAGCGCGCTGTTGGCGGCGGCGCGCGTGGCGAGCAGTTCGAGCGAGCCCTGCTGGTTGAGCGTGCCGGCGAAGACCTTGTCGCCCGCCACCTTGGGCACGGGCACCGATTCGCCGGTCAGCGTGGACTGATCCACCAGCGACTCGCCCAGCGTGACCGTGCCGTCCACCGGGAACGACTCGCCCGGCTTCACGATGACCGTCTCGCCCACGCGCACCGCCTCGACCTCGACCTCGAGCTCGCGCCCCTCGCGACGCACGAGCGCGCGCGCGGGTCGCAACTTGAGGAGCGCGTGCAGCGCGTGGCGCGTGCGGCCCATGGTGTAGGCCTCGAGCGTGTTGCTGAGCGAGAACAGGAACATGAGCGTGGCGGCTTCGGCCGCGTAACCGATGGCCGCCGCACCCGCCGCCGCGAGCAGCATGAGCAGATTGACGTCGAACTCGAAGCGCGACAGCGCCGCGAACGTGCTGCGGGCGGTGAACCAACCGCCGCTCACCGCCGACGCCAGGAACAGCACGTCGACGATCCCGTGGGCCACGCCGTAGTGACCCGCGACCGCGCCCGCGACGAGCAGCACGAAGCACGCGCCCGAGAGCACGGCCATGGCGCGCCCCTCGGACCGCTGCTCCTGTTCGACCGGCGTCTGTCGCGCGCCCCACGGCTTGTGCGTCAACGGGCGCACGACCTCGACGCCCTCGCCCTCGCCGTGATGCCGCGCCATGCGGATGCGCGAGGGCGAGGCGCTCGCATGGAACTCGGCCGCCGACGGCGACGGGATCGAGCCCAGACGGATCGCACAGGCGGCGCACGCCTCGAGCGACTCGCGATCGTCGCACGCGTTGACGCGTGCGCTGAGCACGCTGCCGATGTCGTCCGCGAGTGCATTGAGCTGCTCGGGCGAGACGCTGGCGGGCTGGTAGCGCACGGTGAGCGTGCCGCTGCGGAAGTCGGCTTCGACGGCGAGCACGCCCGGGACCTCGCGCATGCGCGCGGCGAGCAACTCGAGGCAACCCGCGCCCTCGTCGACGACCGGCGGATGGGCGGGCATCGCGACCGTGGGCTCTTGGACGGCGGAACCACCGTGCGGGCCGTGGTGCAGGACGATCAAGGGATCCACTCCGGAGACGAGAGTGACGTCGATGCGGACCTCGACGCGCCGTGGGGACGCGTCCCGGTCAGATTACACGCTGGGGCGGTTCGTTGCTCAGCGGTCCTCGATCGAACAGCTGAAATCGGCGCCGGAGCGCGCGATCACGCCCACCAACGTGGAGTCCGCCACCGAGCGATCGCACACGACCACGGCACGACCGAGGTCCTTGTCCACGTCGCACCGCGACACGCCCGGCGTGCTCTGCAGCGCGTTCGTGATGGTCTCGACGCAGTTCGCGCACATCATGCCGTCCACCGCGAGCGAGACGCGCTTCTCGTGCGAGGCGAGCCGCTGACCCTGGACCGTGGCCTCGGCGGCGACGTGGTCCTGCCAACGTTCGTGGGCGAAACGGACGCCGACGACGAGCAACAGGGCCGCGACGATGGCGAGGGCGATGTTCAGCGGGTCACGCATGGGACTCTCCGGGAGCGGTGGCACGGGTCGGGCGTTCCCCGGAGTCATCGGCAGGTCGGGCGCGCGAGTCCAGCCCCCCGCCCCCGGGCTCAGTGCGCCGCGCCACCCGGGCGGGCCGCGGGCCGCCAGCGCAGGCTCAGGATGAGCGGCACCGCCAGCAGGAACGCCACCCCGAACAACAGGAACACCTTCTCGAAGGCCAACATGGACGCCTGCCGCTGCACCTCGCGGGCGAGCCCGCCGAGCGCACGGGCGCGGGCCTCGGCGAGCGTCGCGCCCTTCAGCATGAACGCCCGGACCATCCCCTCGAAACGCGCCTCGACGGCCGGGTCGCCCACCGCGAGATGGGTGACGAGTCCGGCGCGGGCCTCGGCGGTGAACCGGGTCAGGACGTTGGCCGACAGCGCGATCCCGATGCTGCCGCCCAACTGCCGCATGAGGTTGTAGAGCCCGGTCGCCGCACCGATCTGCGCCATGGGGAGTTCAGCGACCGCAAGATTGTTGAGCGGGATGAACACCAGTCCCAACGCCACGCCGCGCACGACGAGCGGGCCGAAGAAGTCGCCCGTGCCGCTCTGCAGCGTGAACCGCGACCACTGCCACATCGCGAACGCGAACAGGACGGCGCCGGCGGTCGCGATGGGGCGACCGTCCACACGGCCCAACTGCCGCGCCATGATCGCCATGGTGAACGCACTCGCCAGTGCGCCGGGCAGGATGACCATGCCGGTCTGGTTGGCCGTCATCCCGAGCGAGGACTGCAGGTACACGGGCAGCACGAACACGGTCGCGTACAGGCACAACCCCAGGATGATGCCCACGACGCAACCGGTCGCGAACTGACGGTTGCGCAGGATGCGCAGGTCGATGACCGGATGCTCGGTGTGCAGCTCGTGCCACACGAACGCGGCCAGGGCTCCGACCGCGGTGATCGTGAGCACGACGATCTGCCGCGACTCGAACCAATCGAGCCGCTCGCCGCGTTCGAGCAGGATCTGCAGCGAGCCGATGCCGATCGCGAGCAGCACGAACCCGAGCCAGTCCACCGCGGCCACGCGTCGCGCCCAGCGCGAATCGCGGATGTAGGCGAGCGACAACACGAACGCGAGCGCACCGAACGGCACGTTGATGTAGAAGATCCACGGCCACGACCACGTGTCGGTGATCCATCCGCCCAACGTGGGACCCAACGTGGGGCCGACCATGACGCCGAGCCCGAAGATCGCCATGGCGCCGCCGTACTCGGCGGGCGGGAACACCTCGTACAACGTGGCCTGCGCGGTCGACAGCAGCGCGCCACCGCCCAACCCCTGCAGGATGCGGAACGCGACGAGCTCGGGCAGCGACGTGGCGTTGCCGCACAGGACGCTGGCGATCGTGAACAGCGCGATCGAGCCGGCGAAGTACCGGCGCCGCCCGAAGAACGACGACATCCAGCCGGTCACCGGCAGCACGATGACGTTGGCGACGATGTATCCGGTCGAGACCCAGGTGATCTGATCGAGCGTCGCCCCGAGCGTGCCCATCATCTGCGGGACCGCCACGTTCACGATGCTCGTGTCGAGGATCTCGAGGATCGACGCGAGCGTGACCGTGATCGCGATGATCCAACGATAGGGATAGGACGGATCCAGATCGCGCGGCGCGTCGAGCACGCCGGGTGCCGCTGTGGCGCTCATGTCAGCGCGTGACGACCGTGGCCTGCACGCTCATGCCCGGACGCAGCGGCCGCGACGGGTCCACCGCGTCGTCCACGTGGATGCGCACGGGGATGCGCTGCACGACCTTGGTGAAGTTACCCGTGGCGTTGTCCGGGGGCAGCAGCGAGAAGCGCGCACCCGTCGCGGGCGAGAGACTCTCGACCGTGCCATGGAACACCTTGCCCGGATACGCGTCGACGAGGATCTCGGCCTTGTCCCCGGGGGTCACGTCACGGATCTCGGTCTCCTTGAGGTTCGCGACCACCCAGACGTCGTCGAGCGGCACGACCTGCAGCAACGCCTGCCCGGGCTGCACGAACTGTCCGACCTCGACCGTCTTGCGACTCACGACGCCGCTGCGCGGCGCGGTGATGCGCGTGTACGACAGGTCGAGCGCGGCGCGATCGCGCGCGGCCCGCAACGACGCGACGCGCGCGGACGCCCCACCCAACGCGGCCTCCGCCGCGAGCGCCTGCTTGCGTGCGGCCTCGAGTCCGGCGTCGGCCGCTTCGGCGCCGGTCACGGCGGCGTCGAGCTGCGACGTGCTCACGATGCCGCGCGCGGCGAGTCGCTGCGCGCGGTCGGCGTCCTGCCGGGCACGCTGCGCGTTGGCCTCGGCCTGCGTGACGTTGGCGCGCGCGGCGGCGAGCTGCGCCTCGGCCTGGCCGACGCGACCGCGCACGCCCTGCGCCATGATCGCCTGCTGCAGATCGGCCTCCGCCTGCGCCAGTCGCGTGACCGCCTCGCGATCGTCCAGACGCACGACCGCCTGTCCCGCCTGCACGGTCTGGTTCTCGCGCACCGCGACCTCGAGCACGAAGCCGCCGACGCGCGCGAGCGTCGGCACCACGTGACCCTCGACCTGCGCGTTGTCGGTGCGGATGTGCGTGAGCCCCCAGCGCCAACGGCTGACGCCGTAGCCGATCGCGACGAGCGCGAGCACACCGAGGACGAGGAGCGGGACGGGATTGGGACGGGCCGCGACCGGAGCGGCGGACGACGCGGGCGTGGACGACATCATCACCTCGTGGGGGTCAGTGGAGCTCGCGTGCGACACCGGTCGCGCGCGCGAGCGCGACGCGGGCGGCGGCGACGGCGAAGCGGGCGTCGATCTCGGCGTCACGGGCGCGCAACAGCGACAGCTGCGCGTTGATCACCTCGATGTTGCCGGCGACCCCGTTGCGGAAGCGTTCGGCCGCCTGCGCGACCTCTTCATCGGCGAGCCGCAGACGCTCGAGCGCGACCGCGACCTGCTCGCGACCGGAATCGAGGTCGAGCAGCGCGGCCTCGACCTCGGCGCGCACCTGATCCTCGAGGTCGTCGGCGCGCACCGTGGCCTCGCGCACCGCCGCGCCCTGCTCGGCCAACCGCGCCTCGCGACGCAGCCCGTCGAACAGCGGCCACGACAGCCCCACCGCGACGCTGCGCGTGCGCTGCCAGTCGTCGGTGTGCTGCCCGGCGAGGCCCCAGTCGGCGGCGGCGTCCAGGCGCGGCAACCGCTCGGCGGCCGTGGCGCCGCGCTCGCGGCGCGCGCGATCGAGTCGGGCGCGCTCGCCCGCCAGATCGGGACGCTCGGCGTGCGCGAGCGCCAATGCGGGCGCGAGTTCGAGCGGCGCGCGCGAATGCGCGAGCGCATCGCTCAACGTGTCGGCGGGCACGAGTCGCGTGTCGACGCCGGCGCCGAGCGTGCGCGACAGATCGAGTCGGGCGCGATCGCGCTGGTTCTCGGCCACGAGCAGTGCCGCGCGCGAGGCGATCGCCTGCGTGCCCGCGCGCGTCGTGTCGATCGCGGGCGACACGCCGGCGGCGTGCTGCTCGCGCGCGAGGCGCTGCAGCTCGAGCGCGAGCGCCAGGTCCTGCCGGCGCGCCTCGACCAACGCGGTCGCGCGGGCGGCACGCAACCACGCGAGGGCGGCCGCCTGCGCGGCCATCTCGGTCGTCGCGGCGAGATCGGCGCGACCGACCTGCGCACCCAGTCCGGCCGCACGCCAGCGCTGCCACGCGGCCACGTCGAGCACCGGCTGCACGACGCGCACGCGCGCATCGACGTTGTCGATGGGCCCGATCACGTCCGGCGTGGTGGGCGGCAGCGGGAAGCCCTGCGCGCGCAGATTGAACGTGCGCTCGCCGAGCGACGCCGAACCGGACAGCGACGGCAGTAGGGCGGCGCGCGCCTGACCGACGCGATCGACGGACTGCGCGGTGCGCGCCTCGGCCATGCGCACCGCACCGGCCTCGCGCGTGGCACGCGCGACCGCTTCACCCAGCGTCAGCGGCACCTCGCTCGCGTGCACCACGAGCGGCCGCACCAGCACGAGGAACGTGAACCACATCCACGACGAGCGGGATCGGAGACGACTCAAGCCATGCCTCGTTGCGGTTCGGCGGCGATGCCGCGGAAGAACTGATCCATCTGAGCCTCGATGAGCGCGGGGCCGTCGAACGGCGGCAACGCCTCGGTGTTGAACGACTGCCGCCACACCATCCCCAACAACAGCGGTGCCATCACCACACGCGCCACCTCGGGCGCGTCGAGCGGTCGGAATTCGCCGCGAGCCACCCCCATCTCGAGGATGCGGGTGTACAGCGCATGACTGCGCGACAGGACCTCGTCGTGGTAGAACCGCGCGATGTCGGGGAACCGGCCGCCGTTGGCGAGGATCATGCCGCCGAGCGCGACACTGCCGGAATTCTGGATGAGACTCCAGCGGGTGCGCAACAGCCGCTCCAGCAGCTCGCGCATGGAACCCTCGAACGAGATCGAGAAGTCCTGCTCGGCGCTCTGCAGGATGGGGAACAACGCCTCGCGCACCGCGGTCTTGAACAACTCGGCCTTGCCCGGGAAGTACAGGAAGATCGTGCCCTTGGTGCAGCCGGCGCGCCGCGCGACGTCCTCGAGACGGGTGGCCTCGTACCCGTGCGCCAGGAACTCCTGCAGCGCGGCGGACATGATCTCGCTCGGCCGGTCGGCCTTGCGGCGACGCCAGCGCGGGGCTCCGCTCTCGACGGGGGTTTCGGGGGAATCCGATGCCATCTCGACCTCCTGTTTCCGGCTACTGACCGCTCGGTCAGTAATTCGGAGCCTACACCCGGGCCTCGTCGACACCTAAGGATTAATGGTCGCAGGCGCGGGCCCGGACCGGTCGCCCCCCTCCCACCCTCGCCGCAACCGCCCCCACTGCAGTAGATTGCACCCGCGACTCACCGCGACCGCCCTCAGGCCCCCTCCCGATCGAGACCATGCACCCGACCGCGCTCCCCGACCTGACCCAGTCGCTGCCCCGCGAGCTCGCCCTCGAGCTGCTCACCCGGGCGCGCGCCCAGGGCGCGACGTTCGCCGACCTGTACGCCGAGCACGCGATCGTCACCGGGATCTCGATCGACGAGCGTCGGCTCAAGACGGCGTCGTACTCGGTGCTGCAGGGCGTCGGCATCCGCGCGATCCACGGCGAGCGCACCGGTTACGCCTACGCGGACGGGTTCGATCCCGAGGCGCTGCGCGAGGCGGCGCGCGTGGCGGCGCGCATCGCGCGCGACGCCCCGGCGGCCGCGACCGGTCGTGACGGTGCGCCGATCGCGTTCCGCGTCTCGGACGCGCCCGCGCCGTTCGTGCTGCACGATCCCGCCACGTTGGCCCTGGACGAACCGCAGCGCGTCGAGATGCTGCGTCGCTGCGACGACGCCGCACGCGGTCACGACCCGCGCGTACGCGAGGTGTCCGCGTCGTTCAACGGTTCGGCCAAATCGTTCCTGGTGGCCAACACGGACGGCGTGTGGGCCGAGGATCGCACGCATCTGTCGCGACTCGTCGTCTCGGCGCTCGCGCTCGACGGCGACGAACGTCAGGAGAGCTACGCGTCGGGCGGTGGCTGCGTGGACGCGGCGTACTACGCGCACGACCGCACGCCCGAATCGATCGCGCTCGAGGCCGCCTCGGGCGCGGTGCTGCTGCTCGCGGCGCGCGAGCCCGAAGCGGGTTCGTACCCGGTCGTGGTGTGCAACGGCTGGGGCGGCGTGATGGTGCACGAGTGCTTCGGACACAGCATGGAGGGTGACACGATCCGGCGTCGCACCAGCATCCGCGCCACGCAGATGGGACAGCAGGTCGCCGCGCGCGGCGTGACGATCGTGGACTCGGGCCTCGTGCCGTTCAGCCGCGGCTCGTTCCGTGTGGATGACGAGGGCACGCCGGCGCAGCACACCGTGCTCGTGCGCGACGGCGTGCTCGTGGGCTATCTGTGGGACCGCCTCAACGCGTCGCTCACGGGGAACCGTCCCACCGGCAACGGTCGGCGCGCGTCGTACCGCGACTACCCGTTGTGCCGCATGACGAACACCTACATCGAGCCGGGCGTGCGCACGCCGGAATCGCTCATCGGCGAGCTCAAGCGCGGGCTGTTCTGCAAGAAGCTCAGCGGTGGCTCGGTCAGTCCGGCCGACGGCAACTTCTCGTTCCACGTCACCGAGGGCTGGATGATCGAGGACGGGAAGCTCGCGTATCCGGTGCGCAACGCCACGCTCACCGGCAACGGCAACGACGCGATGCTGCGCATCGACGGTGTGGCGAACGACCTCGCGATCGACGGCACCACGGGCTCGTGCGGCAAGGACGGGCAGTGGAAGCCGGTCGGCGTGGGACAGCCCACGGTGCGGTTCACCGGCATCACGGTGGGTGGGACGGCCGTATGACCGCGCGCCATCCCGCTCCCGAGACGCTGCTCGCGCACTGCGCGCACGCGGTCGAACGTGCGCGCGCGCACGGCGCGCAGGTGGCGGACGCCTGCGCCGAGGGCTCGCGGGCGTTCACCGTGCGCGTGCACGGTGGCGGCGTGGACTCGCTCAAGCAGAGCGGCACCATGGGTCTGGGGATCCGCGCCATCGTGGACGGTGCGGTGGGGTTCGCGTCGGGCACCGACCTGTCGCGCGACGGACTCGACGATCTCGCGCGTCGCGCGGTGGCGCTGGCGCGATTCGCCACGCCGGACGAGGCGAACGGTGCGCCGACGCCCGATGAGGCGGGCGGCGACGCCGACGTGGACCTGCAGATCATGGACCCCGCCGCGCTCGAATGGTCGCCCGAGGCCAAGATCGCGATGGCGCTCGAACTCGAGCGCATCGCGCTCGGCGCCGACCGCCGCGTCACGCGCAGCGACGGCACGAGCGTCTCGAGTGCCGCCGGTTCGTACGCGATCGCCAACTCGCACGGCGTCGCGCGCGCCTGGGAGGGCAGTCGCGTGTCGGCGTGGGTCGTCGCGCTCGCCGACGATCGCGACGGCAAGCAGCAGACCGGCGCGGAGGGCATGAGCGTGCGGCACCTCGCCGACCTCGCCTCGCCCGAGACGTTGGCCCGCAAGGCCGCCGCGCGCGCGGTCGCGCGCATCGGCGCGCGCAGCGTGCCGAGTGCGCGCGTGCCCGTGATCATGCATCCCGACATCGCGGCGTCGTGGCTCGCCGAGATGATCGATGCGTGGAGCGGCGAGTCCGTGCTCAAGCAGTCGAGCTGGCTCACCGGTCGTCTGGGCGAGACGATCGCCTCGCCGCTCGTGAGCATCGTGGACGACGGCAAGCGCGTGCGCGGACTGGGCACGTCGCCGTACGACGGTGAGGGCGTGCGCACGCGACGCAACCTGCTGCTCGATCAGGGCCGACTCGCCATGTTCATGTACGACCACTATCACGCGCAGCGCGCCAAGGTGGCGCTCACCGCGCACGGCGCGCGCGGCTGGTCCAGCACGCCGGGCATCGGCACGCACAACCTGTGCATCCTGCCGGGCACGAGCTCGCCGGAGGCGATGCTGCGAAGCGTCGAGCGCGGCTTCTACTTCGACGATCAGGGCTCGTACGGCTTCAACCCGGTGACCGGCGACTACTCGTTCCAGGCGCAGGGCTTCTGGATCGAGAAGGGCGAGCGAGCCTATCCCGTGGACGGCATCACCGTGGCGGGCCATTCGCTCGAGATGCTCAAGGCGATCACCGCGGTGGGCGACGACCTGGAATGGCACTCGTCGGTCGCGTGTCCGTCGCTGCTCATCGGCGAGATGACGATCAGCGGCCGCTGACCGCGTCGCTCACGAGGTGCGGTCGGTGCTCACGAGTGCGACACCGCGGCGCGGCGTGGCGGGCGGTGGTTCGGCGTGGCCCACGCGCACGAGCAGCAGCGGCTCCTCGCCCTCGGCCTGGAAGCGGCGCGCCAGCAGCGTGCGATGCCGTTCCGACTGGATGGGCGCGGACAGCGGATGCTGCGCCAGACCCAGCGACGTGGCGCGCAACGCGAATCGCTCGTACGCCTGCCCGCCGACGATCCAGCCCGCGGGGCTGCGCGCGGGCAGCGTGAGCAGCGCGAGCGCGCCCGAACCGCGCACGAGCTCGCGCACGTCCTTGGCCAGACTGGCGGCGCCCCAACCGTAGAAGCGGCTGTTCGGATCCAGCGAGCGACCCGCGAACCAGCGGGCCGGCCCGCCCAATCCCAGTCGCTCGGCGGTCATGCCGTCGCCACGCCCCTGCGCGTCGCGCTCCGAGTCGCGCAGCCAGCGCTGGCGATCGCTCTGCGCGCGGCGATCGGCCTGCACGACCTCGATCGCGTCGTGCACGAGCGCGCCGACGGCGCGCAGGTCGCCGCGATCCTCGAGCCAATGCACGCGCACCTCCTCGCCGACCTGCGCCTGCAGCTGGTTGCGACTCGCGGCCGGCAGTGCGCGACCATCGAAGGCGTGCGGGTTGGAGCGTCGCGCGGGGATCGCCGCGAACAACGCGCGATCGTGCGCGGCCTCGCCGGGCGACCACGACACCGAGGCGGCCACGAGCGAGGCGCCCGCGCGCGGGGACGCGCCCCACGGCAGATAGCGCACGGTCGGTTGCTGCCCCCACGCGCGCGCGGCGACGAGCAGGTTCTCGAGCGCGGCGCCCAGGGACATCTGCGCGAAGCGCTGATCGGGATCGTCCGCGGGCAGCGTGCGCGCGGCGTCGAGCACCAGACGCACCTCGCCGCCGTCCACCTCGAAGCGCCACGGCTGCGCGTTCCAATGACTGGGTGCCAGGATCGCGGCGCCGATCAGTGCCCGCGCGGCCTCGAGGCCACCGTTCGGCAGCACCTCGGGCAGCGACCACGGCTGCAGCGTCGGCAGGGCGTGTGCGACGCGGCGGGCGAACGCCCACGTGGGTCCGAGCGCGTGCAGGGCCGCCGCACCGCCGAGCACGACGAGGAACCGTCGCCGATCGAGCGCGACGGTGCAGAAGTCGGGTCCGCGATCCCTGGACCCCGGCTGCCGTTCCGGATTCAACATGAGCGGGCAGCGTGCGCGAGCCCACGGGGGGCGTCAACAGGACATTCGCAACCCGTTGCGGTCGCGACGGTTCACGGCCATCGGCGCGGTGAATGGGTTTGCCGCGCACCCACGACACCAGTAGGGTGCCGCCCCATGCGCCCCCTCACCCGCTTCGTGACCGACGCCTCGCTCGACGCGTTGGCCCGTCGTCTGCGCTTCCTGGGTCACGACGTCACGACGCATCGCGGCGCGCGACTCGAGGAGCTGTTCGAGGTCGCGGCACGCGAGGGCCGCACCGTGCTGACACTGTCGGCGCGCCATCCGCGCCGTCACGCGGCGGTGCCCGTCGTGCGCGTCGAACGCGGCGACGACGCGGCCGCGGTGCGCGCGATCCACGAGGCGCACGCGCCCGCGACCGCCCCGTGGAGTCGCTGCCCCCACTGCAACGTCGCGTTGCACGTGCGCTCGGCGTTCGAGGCGCGCGGCGAGGTGCCCGGCCGCGTCACCCGCCGGGGGCTGCGGCTCACCTGGTGCCCGTCGTGCGCCCGCTGGTTCTGGCCCGGGAGCCACGTGGAGCGGCTCTCGGCGTGGTTCGAGCAGGTCCTGGGGCATCCGATCCCGGTCTCGCCGCCACCGGGCGCCCCCGACGCGGGCCCCTCGGAACCGTCGGAACCCACGACAGCCTGACCGTCGAGCCCCTCGGAAAACCACGGAATCGGCCGGATTCCGACCATGATACATGGGGCATTTCCCGCACGGAGCATTCGAGCGAACGTTGTCGCATGCTCCAACCCCATCGGGAGCATGGTTTTGAGGCACGCAACCCGGCCGGGGGAAAACCCCGGTCGTGCATTATTCAATGGTTGCATGAACTGTAGCCATAGCCGACACTCCTTCGTGACGGACGGGTGCTGAGTCGAAGTCGGGCCCGGAGAGAGACGTGGGGAGAGGCTCGATCAGAATCGCCCCGTCCGTCACTTGATTCACCCAGACCCGAAGCCGGGTGTGAGCGAGCCCCTTGCCCGCTCCGCCCGGCTTCGTGCATTCGGGTAGAGTCGCCGCTCCGGTCCCCCTGTCGTCCCACCCCCGAAGAGCGCATGGATCTCTCGATCGTCGTCGTCACCTACCGTTCGCGGGAACACATCCTCGCCACCCTCGCCTCGCTCGAACCGGGCGTGCGCGGGGACGGGACGGCGTCGCCGCTCACGTGGGAATGCGTGGTGCTGGACAACGATTCGCACGACGGAACCCCGGAGCTGGTGGAGCGCGAGGCGCCCACGGTGCGACTCGTGCGCACCGGGGCGAACCTGGGCTACTCGAAGGCCGTCAACATGGGGATCGCCCGCACCACCGGGACGTTCGTGCTCGTGCTGAACCCGGATTGCGAGTGGCGCCCGGGCGCGATCCGCACGCTGGTGGACTGGGCGCGCGCGCACCCCACGTGCGGCATCGCCGCACCGCGCATCGTGAACAGCGACGGCTCGCTCGAGTACAGCGCGCGCGCCTATCCGTCGGTGTACGCGGTCCTGTTCAATCGCTACTCGCTGCTCTCGCGGCTGTGGCCCGGCAATCCGTGGACGCGGCGCTACCTCATGTCGGACTGGGACCACGTCACGCCGCGCAGCGTGGACTGGGTCTCGGGCGCCGCGATGCTCGTGCGCCGCGACGCGATCGCGGCCGTGGGCGGCATGGACGAGACGTTCTTCATGTTCAACGAGGACGTGGACTGGTGCCGCCGCATGAACCAGGCCGGCTGGACGGTGGACTACGTGAGCGCCGCCGAGACCGTGCACCACATCGGCGCCAGCAAGGGCGAGGTCTCGAACCGCGTCATCCGCGAACGCCATCGCGGCATGCTGCACTACTTCCGCAAGCACCACCGCGCGCCGTGGTTCGTGGACGCGATCGTCGCGCTCATGATCGAGCTGCGCATGCGCGTGCTGATCCTGCGCAACGGGCGGAACCGCTGATGCCGTACTCGCTCGCGCTGGCGCTGGCGGCGGCGCTGGTCGCGCTGGCGCTCACGCCGCTCGCGCGCGCGCTCGCGCTGCGCCTGGGCGCGGTGGACCATCCCGGGGGCCGCCGCATCCACGCCGTGCCGACGCCGCGACTGGGGGGACTGGCGATCGCGGTCGCGGTGCTGGGCACCGCGTGGCTGGCGCGCGTCCTGCCCGGTCCAGCGCGCGAACTCGACGTGCGGCCGTTGCTGGGGCTGACCTGTGCGTCGCTGCCCATCCTGGCGCTCGGGGTGATCGACGATCGCCGAGGGGTGAGCCCGTGGACGAAGCTCGTGGTGCAGGCGTGCGCCGCGCTCACCCTGACCGTGTTCGGCTACGGGGTGCCGCTGCTCACCAACCCGTTCGGGCCGGCGGTCGTCACCGGGCTCTGGAGCGTGCCGCTCACCGTGTTGTGGGTCATCGCGCTCACCAACGCCATCAACCTGATCGACGGGCTCGACGGTCTGGCGGCGGGCATCGTCGCGATCGCGTGCGCGGCGCTGTGGCTCACGGCGCGGTTCCACGGCGACTTCTACGTGATGTTCGTGGCGGCGCTGCTGCTGGGTTCGTGCGGCGGCTTCCTGTGGTGGAACCGTCCGCCCGCGCGCGTGTTCATGGGCGACACCGGCAGCCAGTTCCTGGGCCTCACGCTGTCGGCGCTGTCCCTGCTCGAGAATCGCAAGGGCACGGCCGCGCTCACGCTGTTGCTGCCGCTCGTGGCGCTGGGGGTGCCGCTCGCGGACAGCGTGTTGGCGTTCGTGCGCCGACTGCTGCGCGGGCAGCACGTGTTCGGCGGTGATGCGCGCCACATCCATCACCGGCTGCTCGAGGCGGGGTTGTCCGTGCGCGCCACGGTGCTCGTGCTGTGGGCGCTGTCGGCGTTGTTCGGTGCGGTCGCCCTGCTGCTCGAGCGACTGCCGCACGCGTGGACGCCCGCGCTCGTCGCGTCGCTCGCGCTGGTGCTGTTCGCGGTGCTGTTCGTGGCCGACCGCCGCGCGAGGCAGCGCCGCGACTGAGCCGGGTCGGGCCCGGACCGCATCGCGCGGCCCGAGCCCCCCGAGTCGTTCAGCGCGGACGCACCCGCAGCCGTGGCGTCTCGCGCGGCGCGGTGCGGCGGCGCACGCCGTCGATCGTGCGACGCAGCCGGCGCAACTCGCTCTCGTCGTCCAACCCGCGAGCGTCGCGCGTCTGCAGCACGAGGACGCGGTCGCGGCCCTCCACGCGCACCGGCACGACCAGTCGCTCGCGCTCGCCCAGCGTCTCGGCCGCGAGCCGTGGGCCGACCACGTCCGAGCGCACCTCGTACACCTCGAGTCGCACCCCCGCGGGCGTGACCGAGCGCGTGACGGCGTAACCCTCGCCCGCGTCATCGGCGAACACGGCATCGAAGTCGCGGCCGTGCGCCACGCCCACTTCAGCGAGGGCGCCCAGCGGCAGTTCGGTGCGGATCTCGTCGCCGAGCGCGAGCGCGCTCGCCGCCGGGCGACGCGCGACGCGTGCGTTCACCCCGAGCCCCGCGGGCGGAGCCTCGAACAGACTCAGCGTGGTGAGCGCCTCACCCGCGGCAGCGGCGCCGGGTTCGTCGGTGCGCGCACCGGTACCCGAGCACGGCAGCAGCAACGTGCACATGCCCGCGCTCTCGAAGCACAGGCGCGCCCCCGACGGGCCCTGGGTGCACTGCAGGAACGGATTGCACTGCATGCACGCGGCCGCGACACCGGGGACGACGAGGCATGCGACCACGCCCATGACGCGGCGCAGTGCGGGAACGAGGACTCGCATGGTGACACTCCTGCGGGGGCGCGATGGATCGCGGGGGCGGACCGTCACACGCTCTGCACGAGGCGTGCCGTCACCCTCGTCCCACGACCACCGCCGGTTGCGCCCGCGCCGCACACGCGGCCCCGACGGCGCCGTCGCGGGCGCGACGCGTCAGCTCGCGAGCAGCGCGGCCGTCTGCTGCTCGAGCCGCAGCAACAGGTCGTAGCCCAGGAGCACGAGCGGCTCGAGCGCCGGATCGTCGATCACGTGCGCACCGACGTGCACTTCGACGCGACGCCGACCGAGACCCCGCTCACGGCTGAAACCCACACACACGAGGCCGCCGGAATCGACCCATTCGTGGCGGCGTCCCCAAGCGTCGGCGCGCCGCCAGTGCAGCACGCGGCCACGGTCGAACGTCACCGTGCCGCGGCCGAACCAACCGGCACGATAGCGCGCGACGACCGTGTCGCGCGCCTCGTCCCGCACCACGAGGTCGCGCGCGAACGCGCCCTCGAACCGGATGCGCCAGCCGCCGGTGGCGGTGCGCCCCAGTCGCGGACTCAACCACCAGCCGGTCCGCACGAGCGAGGCGATCGGCCGTTCTCCGGCGAACAGGTCGGCGTCCGCGGTCCAGAACGACCGACGGCGCCACGTCCACACCGCACCGCGAGCGTTGGCGAACGACTCCATGACGGCACCTCCGGGGGGATGCACGACGCCCGCCGCGGACGGACCGCGGCGGGCGTCGAACGAACACGTCGCCGCGGGACGAGCGGCCGACGACAGGGGGCTCAGTACGTGAGCGAGAACGTCGCCTTGATCGTCCAGAGGAGCTCGGTGTCGCTGCCGGGACCGAACGTGGGGCTCACGACCGTGTCGCCCTGACCCTTGACGCGCGCCATGCGGGCCTGCACGCCGATCACGTGGCGATCGTCGATCGGCGACGTGAAGCCCAGCGAGAGGTGCGGACCGCCGGTGACGAACGAATGATCGTCGAGACCGGTGCGATAGGTCTTGCGCACGTAGTACCCGGCGCCCACGCCGACGAACGGCCGCACCGCGGTCTTCCAGCGGTAGTGGCGCTGGAACTCGACGGTGAACGGGATGGCCTCGTCGATGGGCCGACCGAACTGGCCGACGACGTCGCGGTCGACGCCGACGGCGAACGCATCGCGGTTGTTGAGCATGCGCTGGTACTGCAGGCCGTAACCGATGAGCCCGTCACCGTTGACCTCGCCGGCGCGCTTGCTCCAACCGAAGCGGGCGCTCAGCCAGTTCGTGCCACGCGTGTACACGCCGTTCTCGGCCTTCTGCTCGGCGTACGACTTCTCCGGCTTGGCCTTCTTGGTCTTCGGGGCCTTCGCGGGCGTGCTCTTGGCGACGGCCGGCTTGGCCGTCTCGGCATGGACGCGCACGGGCGCGACGGCCGTGAGCAGCACGAGCGCGGCGAGGACCGCGAGACCACGCGGCGGGGAGGCGACGAACGGGTTCACCCGAGACTCCTTTCGACTGGACACGTGCCCGGTCAGGGCACCCGGCGATTCCGGGTCGGATCCGGCGCGGCGGCAGGGCCGACCCGGGCGCACGGACGGGGGGTCAAGCTAGCAGAGCGGCGAGCCGGGCCGCAACGAGTGGCCGACCGCGGGGTTCGCGGGCTCCGGCGCGCGGTCGGTGGTTCCCCAATCCGCCGCGGGTTGCTACCTTGGCGAACATGCGCCACCCCCTCGTCCCGCGCGGCCCGGTCGCCGCGGTCCTGCTGCTCGCGTCGGCCCTCGTGGGCTGCCAGCGCAAAGCGCCCGAGCCCGAACTCACCTTCGAGTCCTCCGCCGACACCACGGGGCTCTCGCAGGGCGCCGACGTGATGGCGTCGTTCGAGCCCTACCGCATGGACAACGGTGCGCTGCGCGTGCGCGGCCGCATGCGGCTGCCGGACAGCACCAAGGTCGAGATCCGCGTCGAGCGTCCCGACCGGCCCATCGCCGTCGCCATGGCGCACGCCGAGGTGCTGGGCGGGCAGTTCGATTCGCCGCCCATGCTGGGCGACGGCGGTCCGCTGCCGCACGGCGCGTATCTTTATAAGGTCCGGGTGATCTTCGACGACGCCTGGCAGCCCGCGCGCGTGCTGCGCGAGACCGCGAACGGCACGTCGCTGCGCGGGCCCGGCATGACGCGGGCGCGCAACGGCGGCGCGATGCTGGTCCTGGAACGGGAGGGCACCCTGTGAGCCGCACGCGCACCCCGCGCCCGCCGGCGCTGCGTTATCGCGCCGCGCGCCGCACGGACCTCGAGACGCTGGTCGATCTGTCGCTGCGCGCCTATCGCGTCTCGAGCGCCGAGTCGCGTCGCGACTTCTTCAGCGACCATCCGCGCTTCTCGCTGCGCGACGTGCGCGTGGGCGAACTCGACGGCGAACTCGTCGCCGCGCTGGTGCTCTACCCGCTGCACGCGCACGTGCGCGGCGTGAAGGTGCCGGCGACCGGCATCGGCTCGGTGGCCGTCTCGCCCGAGCATCGCCGCCGCGGCATCGGCGAGGCGTTGGTGCGCGCCGCCCTGCGCGAGATGCGCCAGCGCGGCGACGCGCTGAGCCTGCTGTACGCGTTCCGCGCCGACTTCTATCGCCGCTTCGGCTGGGGCGTGATCGAGACGCCGCAGCTGCTGTCCGCACCGCCGAGCGTCCTGCCGCCGTCGGACGCGGCGCGCCGCGTGCGGCGCATGCGCATCCCCGATCGACCGCTCGTGCAGGCGCTCTACGACCGCTGGGCC
>CAZZLY010000006.1:27730-41412 GCA_964655175.1 uncultured bacterium | reverse complement strand
GCGCATGCGCATCCCCGATCGACCGCTCGTGCAGGCGCTCTACGACCGCTGGGCCAACGAGCGCGGCCACTTCGCGCTCGCGCGCCGGCCGGAATGGTGGGAGCACCGGCTGTGGGGCTACGAGGGCGAGTGGATCGTGTACGAGCGCGAGCGCGGACGCATCGACGGCTACCTGCACGTGCAGGTGGACTCGGGTGACGGTCCGTGGAAGCTGGTGCTCACCGTCAACGAATTCGTCGCCCTGACGCCCGAGGCGCATCGCGGGCTCATCGGATATCTGCACGGACTGCGCGATCAGGCGGTCGAGGTCGTCATGACCGCGCCCGCCGACGCGCCGTGGATCGCGGCGTGGTCCGATGCCGCCGATCTGCGCGGCGAACTCAAGCTGGGTGCGCTGCGCTCGACCGGACACGTGGGCTACGGCGCGATGCTGCGCGTGCTCGAGGTCAAGAGCGCGCTCGAGGGCCTGCCGGTCGCGTCGCACGCGCGCGGCGACGTCGTGTTCGACGTGCGCGACCCCGTGCTGGGCGGCAACGAGCGCGCCTGGCGCGTGAACGCGCGGGACGGGCAGCTCACGGTGCGGGCCGAGACCGCGCGTCAGGCCGCGAGTCGCGACAAGCTGCCGCGGCTCACGCTCTCGGCGGAGTCGCTCGCGCTGGTGATCAGTGGCGCGGTGAGCCCGACGCAGGCGGCCGAGACCGGCCTGCTCGAGGATCTGCGCGGCGCGGCCGAGCTCACCGACGGCTGGTTCCGCGCGCGTGCCCCGTTCCTGATGCCGATGAACGCCTTCTGACCCCGCGCCCGTGCGCGCCTGCGAGAGGATCCGTCGTGCCCGCTGAACCGAAGTGGACCGTGGTCGCCCCGCTCCGCCCCCGCTTCCGCGACACCGATGCGATGGGGCACGTCAACAACGCGGTGTACGTGACCTACCTGGAGGTCGCGCGGCAGGAGTACTGGCGCGCGCTGACCGCGGACCCCAACTACCGCGTCGTGCCGTTCATCCTGGCGCACGTCACGATCGACTTCCGCTCCGAGGCGCTCATGCACGAGACGCTCGAGCTGTGCATCCGCTGCTCGTTCGTGGGCGGCAAGTCGTTCGGCTTCCGCTACGTCATCCGTGAGCAGACGTCCGGCCGCACGGTGGTCGAGGCGGACACGGTGCAGGTGTTCTACGACTACGCGGCCAAGCGCACGATCCCCTGCCCCGAGGATCTGCGCGCCCGTCTGCAGGCCTTCGAGGGGCACGCACTCATCAAGGAGGCGACGTCATGAGCACGCCCGATCGTTCCCGCGGGGTCACCCGCCGCCGTTTCGTGACGCTGGTCGCGGCGGGTTCGGCCGCGCTCGTCGCGGACCGCGCACTGCCCGCGCCCACGCGACGACGCCGCACGACGAGCACGCCCAAGCCGGCGACCGCGCCCGACGTCTCGCGCGCCGTCGCCCGCGCGCGCGAGGCGACGCGCGCCACGGTCGCGACGATCCGCGCGCACCGCCTGCCGCCCGGCGGCGACCTGAGCGTGGTGTTCACGCCGCTGCGCAACGACCGGAAGGGGCGCTGACGTGCTCAAGGACGAGATCGCGTTCGCGACCGTGGAGGAGTTGGCGCCCGAGCTGCGTTCGGGGCGTCTGTCGGCGATCGACCTCACGCGCCACTTCCTCGACCGCATCGAGCGACTCAACGGTCGCTTCAACGCGTTCGAGAAGGTCGCCGAGGGCATCGCCATGGATCAGGCCGCGCGCGCGCAGAGCGAGCTGCGCATGAACCGCTGGAAGGGACCGCTGCACGGCATCCCCTACGCGGCCAAGGACCTGTTCGACACCGCGGGGCTCGCGACCGCGTGGGGCACGCGGTTCCTGCGCGATCGCGTGCCGACGACCAACGCCACGGTCATCGATCGTCTGGAGCAAGCGGGCGCGGTGCTGCTGGGCAAGAGCGCCATGGTCGAGTTCGCCGGTTGCCTCGGTTATCACGAGGCCGCCGCCTCGGCGAGCGGCCCGGGCCGCAACCCGTGGGACGCGCAGCGCTGGACCGGCGGATCGTCCTCGGGTTCGGGAGCGGCGGTGGCGGCCGGTCTGGCGCCGTTCGCACTGGGCACCGAGACGTGGGGTTCGATCCTGTGTCCGTCCGCGTTCTGCGGTCTGACCGGCATGCGCCCCACCTACGGCGTCGTCTCGCGCGCCGGCGGCATGGTGGGCGCGTACACGTTCGACAAGGTGGGCCCGCTCACGCGCTCGGTGGCCGACGCGCGCACGGTGCTCAACGCGATCGCGGGACCCGACCCGCGGGATCCCTCGACCGCGCGCGACAAGGTGCGACTCGACAAGGGTGCGGGTCGGCCCGTGCGATCGCTGCGCGTGGCGTTGGTGCCGCTCGAGGGCGTCAAGGGTGGCGAACCCGAGGTGCGCGCGGCGTTCGACGAGGCGGTGCGCACGTTCCGCGACGCGGGTGTGACGTTCGAGGTCGTGGCGCTGCCCGAGGTGCCCGCGAGCGAGGTCTCGGGGCTGCTCATCACCGTCGAGGCGTTGGCGACGTTCGAGACGTTCCTGGACGACGGTCGCGTGACGCAGCTGCACGATACGATGGCGCCGCATCAGCGTGCGATCGCCGAACCGATCACGGGCGCCGACACGATCAAGGCGATCCGCGTGCGCGAGTCGATCCAGCGCACGATGCGGGACTTCTTCGAACGCTACGACGTGATCGTCTCGCCCAACTTCCTGAGCGTCGCGCCGCTCGTGTCGCAGGATCTCAACGAGGCGCTCGCCTATCCCGACCCGCTCGGCGCGCTGTCGGCGGCGTGCGGGCTGCCCGGGCTGGCGCTGCCGATCGGACCCGCGACGCACGGCATGCCAGCGAGCCTGCAGTTGGTGGGTGCGCCGTTCGACGAGGCGACGCTGCTCGACCTGGGCGAGCTGTTCCAGTCGCGCACCACGCACCACCGTCGTCATCCCGATCTGCCGTAGCCGGGCGCGGCACGATGGCAACGCCGAGGGGGTCCGGTGATCACCGGACCCCCTCGCGCACGACGGGACGCGCGGCTCAGCGCGGGACGTTGCTCCGCGGCAGCCCCCACAGGCGCTGCAGCACCCAGTCCGCGATCGCGATCTGCTGCTCGCGCCGCCAGTACCAGAGCTGGAACCCCGAGAACACCTGCTTCTTGCCGTTGCTCGCGTGCATCACGGTCATGATGGGCTTGCCCGCGCCGATCTGGCCGCCCACGGTCTCGTACAGCGTGTCGAGCACCGACTCCATGCGCACGACGTTGGGATCGGGGTCCATGTCCCGCGTGAGCTCGTTGGCCTTGGACAGGCCCTCGCCGACGTGGGCCGTCTGATAGAAATCGCTCTGACTCAGGCGGTTCGGTCCGTACACCGCGATGGGATCGGTGTCGACCGACTTCTCGAACAGGTAGTCCGGCAGCGTGGCCACGTCGGGCAGTCGCGCCGGGTAGCGCATGGGGTGCGCGGGCTTGCTGGCCTGCGCCACCGACCGCGCGGTGATCTCGCTCTGCCAGCCGAACACGTCGACCATGAGTCGTCCCGGGATGAGCTCGCCGTCGGCGCTCGAGTACACGTCCGACAACGTGCCGGCCTTCTCCCAGTTGCGCTGCAGCGCGCTCGCGGTGCCGCCGCCGAACATCCACATCTCGCCGCCCTGCTGCACCCAGGTGCCGAGCGGGTTGCTGCGTCCGGGCGACGACAGGTAGCGCAGCTCCGACATGGGGTCGAGCGCGACCGAGACCTCGTTCACGTTGAGCGAGGCCTTGTTGTCGGTGTACCAGACGATGTGGCGATAACGACTGAGCGTCTGCAGCGACAGCACGCCGAGCGGCAGGAACCGCGTGCCGAGCGTGTCGTACTCGTAGCCCTGGAAGATGCCCACGGGCGAGAGCGTGCCGGTCGGATAACAGCGCCACGTCTTGCCGCCGCGCGCGAAGAAGAACGTGTCGAGTTCGGCCGCGGTGGGCCAGACGCCGCGCGGGCGATCGACGCAACCCGCGGTGCCGTTGCGATCGGGGGTGATGCGCGTGTCGTCCACGAACAGCAGCGGCCGATCGAAGATCGACTTGACCACGGTGAACTGCACCACCGCGAGGCTGATCTGCTGACTGTTGTCCTTGGCCTCGATGTACAGGAAGTGCGTCTCGCTGTTGCCCGCCGGGACCATGGGCGGCAGGTCCACGCCCGTCGCCAACGCCGAGTACTGACTCCAGCGGGTGACGTCGGTGTTCTCGTCGGTGCGCGGGGTCTCGTCCGAGACGTTGCCGTCGAGCATCCAGCGGTACCCGGTCACGAACGAGCCCGAGCTGGTGGTCGCGTACCAGTTGAACCGCACCGGGACCGAGGCGGCGGCCTCGGTGCGCAGGAACAGCGCCGGGTCGAGCGAGAAGCCGCCGTTGGGGAACGAGTAGAAGAAACTCTCGTTGTACACGGTGAACTTGGGCCCCACCAGACCCGCGTAGCTCACGGTGAAGAACAGCATGTTCCCGTCGAGGTTCATGACCGGCGAGTAGGCGCCGACCTCGTCGATGGCGATGACCGCCACGACGTAACGCCGATTGGGCGTGAGGTCGCGCAGGTTCACGCTGGTCGTGTCGCCGCCGACGGAATCCCACTCGCTGAAGTTGGGCGCATAACGCTTGCGCAATGAATCGGGATTCACGAGCAGCGTGATGAAGTCGAACTCGCCGCCCCCCTCGGGGAACACCTTGTACTTGTACTTGACGGGGCGGCTCGTCGTGCGGCCATCGGGGTCCGAGCCCTTCCAGGCGATGCGGAACGACGGTCCGAACGTGGGCGTGAACAGATGGTTGGGGACCGGGTTCGTGATCTGCACCGTGGGCGCGATCGTGAACGAGGTCAGCGACACCGAGTGCGGCTCGGAGTGATCGCCGCGATCGTCCACCGCCTCGAGCACGACCGTGTGATAACCCTCGGCGGTCTGATCGGTGAGCGTGTCCACCTTGTCCGAGCGGAACAGGAACGACTTGCGGTTCTCGGTGAGGTTCACCCAGGTCGTCTCGGCACCCGCGCGGGTGGGCGGATCGAGCGCGTAGCGGAAGTGATCGATGCGACCGTCGGTGTCGAAGCCCGCCCAGCGGATCTCGTAGCCGTAGAAGAACGGCTGCGTGGACGCGATCGGGGCCTGCGTCACCTCGATCGTCGGGCGCGCGTTGGGCAGCGCGGGCAGGACCGAGGCCTGCTTCGAGCACGCGGGCAGCACGGCGAGCGCGAGCCACAGGGCGAGGGCGGACAGCGCCTGCAGCGCACGACGGCCACCGACGTGGGACATGGAGCCTCCGGGGGGACGAGACGGGAACGCGAGTCCCCGAGTCTAGGGCCGGAGCGCGCGCGACGGAAGCCCGGAACGCGCCGCCGCTCGCACGCGCGGCGTCAGCGGATGAAGTCCGCGAGCGTTACGCGTACCCGGCGATCGGCCCCCGCGCGGCGCACGACCAGCGCCACCGTGCGGCCGGCCTCGCCGTCGTCGAACAACGCCGTCACCTGCGGCAGGTCCCACTGCGCGATGGGTCGGCCCTCGAGGCTGCGGACCTCGTCCCAGGGCTCCAGCCCGGCGCGATCCCCGGGAGAGCCGGGCAGCGTGCTCGCGACGCGCACGATCCCATCGAGCCGCGTGAACAGGATGCCGGCTCGCGTGAGGTGATCGCGCACGTCGTAGCGAGCCGCGGGCTCCAGGTACACGTGACGGGACGCATAGTCGAACGTCACGGTGAAGCGCTCGAGCACGCCGTTGCCGATGTTGCCCGCGAAGTCCTCGCTCGCGAACGCGCCGTCGGTCGCGCCCGAGAGCACGACGATCGGGTCGTCCCATTCGTAGGGCCCGATGCGCATACGGCTCAGGCGCCCCATCGTGGACGAGAACGTCCCGCCGAAGCCCACGCCGTCCACCTCGTACGGGTGTGCGAGTCGCGCCGACAGATCGTGCGCGCGCACGAACGGCGAATGCACGTCGACCGTGCTGCCGCTGCCCACGTCGAGCCGGAACAGGCCCTCGTCGTCCCCGTCGAACGCGGCGTGCACCGCGGGCACGGTGCCGTTCATGACCATCGGCAGCGGCGCCTCGGTACCGGCGTAGCGCCACGTCGCGGGATCGTGCAGCACGATCACCTGTCGGTCGTAGTCGATCGTCACCACGAACCGCCCGATGACGTCGTAACCGATCACGCCCGCCATGCGACGCCAGAACAACGGCTCGAACGACGGGTTCACGTCGAGCACGGCCGCCTTCACGCCGGTGAGCGCGACGCCGTCGCCGGCGGCCCCCAGCACGCGCAGCGAGTCGAGCGTCGCGAACGACGCACCGCCCGCGGCACCCGCGCCGGCGGCCTGCATGCGACCCGTGGTGCGCAATCCCCGCCGCGCCGCCCACGCGCTGTCGAGCACGGTGACGCTCGCGCCGGTGTCGAACAGGAAGTCCTCGGGCGGACCGTCGTCGATGCGCGCCTTCACCCAGACGTGCCGGGCGCGGTACTCGAACGGCAGCGTCGCGACGCCGTCGCGCACGAGCCAGCGCACCGCGTCGGTGGACGAGCGCGTCGTGGGTGCGGTGAACGCGACCGCGGCGAGATCGGGGTGCACGTCCATGCGCTCGATCGTGGCGCGCATGCGGTTGGCGGGCATGCTCGCGAGCGTGGTTTCGCTCACCCGCGGCCGCAGCCGCGCCGTGAGTCGCGCCACGTCGCGGTACTCGGTGACCACCTCGCGCTGGTCGTCGCGCTCGATCGTGCGCACCAGCTGACCGTCGCGGTCCGCGAACCACAGTCGTCGCGCCCCCTCGGGGCGACCGTCGCCGGTCAGGTCGGGCGGCGTCACCTCGAGCACGCTCACGATGCCCTGCGACGTGCGCTCGCGGCCCACGAACGTCACCGTGCCGCCGCCCTGATCGGGCTCGGCCCAGCGCTCGAGCTCGAACCAAGTGCTCTCGAGTGCGTCGCGACGATCGTGGTCGGCGAGCGGTCGCACGACGCCGGTGGTCGGGTCGGTGCGCCACGCGGTGCGGCCCTCGGTGCCCTCCGAGAGCTGGAACGGTCCCAGCATCGTGCGCGCGAAGCGCCGATCCGGACGCGCCACCCAGGACTCGAACGTACCGGTGAACCCGAACGCCTCGACGCTCGCGTGCGTGAAACTCGTGCTCTCGGCCGCGAACGCGGCCGCGCCTCCGGTGACCTCGAGCCAGCGCGCGACGATCGGCTGTGCCTCGGGCGCGATGGACGCACGCGCGACGGCGCAGAACGAAACCAGCAGACACAGGATCGCGAGCACGCGACGGGACATCGAGGGCCTCCGGGGAAGACGACGCGAGCGCCCAGCATAGGCCACGCGTGGCCGCCTTGGCATGCGAACGGCCCCGGAGCGCGGGGCTCCGGGGCCGTCGTGGGACCGTGTGGTGCGCGGGGTCAGCGCGAACCGAAGTTGAGACCGGCCAGCACGCGCAGGTCCGGCGAATCGGCGAAGCCGACCTTGACCTCGGCGAAGAACCGGCTGCCGCGCTTCGTGGCGACGTCGGCGCCCACGATGAACTGGCCACCGGCGTCGGTGGACGAATCGTCGGCACCGGGACCCGCGTTGTCGAGCGAGTTGAAGTGGATGCCCACACCACCACCCAGGTACGGCTGCCACGTCGAGCGCGTCGCGAGGCGGTAGTGGAAATCGCCGTTGAACGAGAACGTGGTGGCGCCACCGCCCAGCCCCAGATCGAGGCTCGGGACGAAGTCGAGCTGCGGGGCGATCTCGATCCACTGCAGCTGGCCACCGACGACGAACTGGTCGTAACCCTGACCGAAGCCCATGTGCGGACCGTAGGCCGTGTACGAGGCCGATGCGACGACCGGGAGGGCGAGGACCAGCGTGAGGGCGAGGACGATGCGACGCAGCATGACGATTCCTTTCGTTCGTGTGCGTGAGGGGAGCCTGCGAATGCCGCGCATTGGTAGCACGGGGCCCGGGGTGGCGCAACGCGGGTGCACCCCCCACTCATCAGAGTCCGACCCCAAGGGCCGCGCCCTCCTTTATGATGCGCGTCATAGGCCGAGTCCCGCCGGACGCCCATGCTCGACCACGAGCCCCCGACCGGAGGCCTTCGCGACGTTCGACCCCTACGCCACGGGAGTACCCGATGCGCCACCTGAACCGCATCCCACTCGCCCTGCTGTCCGCCCTCGTCCTCGCGAGCTCGGTGCACGCCGCCGCCGCGCCCCCGCGGATCTCGGGGATGGTGTACGCCGACCTGCAGGACCAGCTGCACGGACACTCGGTCGCCTCGGACAGCTCCTCGTTCCGGTTCCGCCGCGTGCACCTCACGGTGGACCAGGACCTCGACTCGTCGTTCGCGATGCGCGTGCAGCTCGAGGTCGACGAGCAGGCGCTCACGAAGAACGACCGTGCCGCCGCGTTCCTCAAGCAGGCGTACCTGCGCTGGAACACGCACGGACGCGCGGGCGACGTGATCATGGGCACCTCGATCACGCCGACGTGGTCGTTCGCCGAATCGTTCTGGGGCTACCGTTCGCTCGAGAGGACGGTCATGGACCTGCAGGGGTTCGGCTCCGCGACCGACATGGGCGTGGCGCTGCAGCGCACCCCGGACGCGGCGCATCCGCTCGGCTGGCACGCCATGCTGTCGAACGGCGCGGGACCGCGGCCCGAGAACAGCGCGGGCAAGAAGCTGACGCTGTCCCTGCCCTATCGCCGCGGCGATCTGGGGCTCGAGGTCATGGCCGACTACGAGGACGAGCGCGGCGTGCGCGACCGCTGGACGACCAAGCTGTTCGCGGGCTGGATGCACGCGCAGGACGCGGCGGGCATCGAGGTCTATCGGCGCGTCGCGATGCGCGCGGGTCCCACGCTCGCGGACGTGGTGCCGATGGGCGTGAGCGTGTTCGCGCGCAAGTCGCTCACCGAGCGCTGGCGCGGCATCGCACGCGTGGACTGGACGGATCCCGATCGCAACGTGCGTGATGCGGGCTACCGTGAGTGGTACGCGCTCGTGGCGCTCGACGCCACGCCCGCACCGATGGTGCACCTCATGCCGAACGTGATCGTGCGCGGCTATTCGGCCAAGGGCTCGCCCGCGCTCGAGCGCAAGGCGGACGTGACGCTGCGACTCACGCTGTGGTGGAACTACCGCTGAAGGGGTCGCGGACCGCACCCCGCGGATGACGGAGCCCCCGGCGAGCGCGCACTCGCCGGGGGCTTCCTCATCGCCATGCGATGCTCGATGCGGGTGACGGCGTCAGCGCCGAGCGACCGCCTCGACCGCCGCGGTCAGGTCGTCGATCGAGTCCTGTGTACCCACCTGGCGATGACGGATCACGCCGGCGGCATCCACGACCACGAACACCGCGGAGTGGGCGATCTCACCGCCCGCATCCGGGCGATATCGCACCCCGAGCACGGCCGCGAGCGTGCGAACGTCCTGGGGTGCGGTGCGCAGCAACGACCAGTGCGTCGGGTCGAGTGCGTGGTCGCGTGCGAAGCCGGCGAGCGCCGTGGTGCTGTCGCGCTCAGGGTCGAGCGAGAACAACAGGAAACGCATACGAGCTCGCACCGCGTCGGGCAGCGCGCGATCGAGTCGCTGCAAATCGGCGGTTGTACGTGGACAAACACTGGTGCAGTTGGTGTAGATCATGGTGGCCACGAACGGCCGCCCCGCGTACTCCCGCAGATGATGCGCGTCCCCGGTGGCGTCGGTGAGCGGTAGGTCGAGGTCGAACACGGACGGCCCGCTCGCGGGTTCCGGTTCCGGTCGCGGTGTCGACCGCGGTTGACAGCCCACGAGCAGCATCAGCGACAACCCCACCGCGACGATCGGCCGTCTCATGGTGTCCTCCCGGGTGCGAGGTCGTAAGCGCAACGGAATCCCAGCGTGCCGAGCGCATAATCGGCATCCAGGCTGGCGCGAAAGGCCTCTCGCATGAACGCCGCGTAATCCGCGAAATCCGATGCCGCCGAAGCGCCCGCGCCGCAGAACAGGCCGCGCTCCAGCGAGGCGTCGCCGCGCGACTCGCCGGTGACGAGCGAGGCATTGAAATCGAGCGTCCATTCCCAGACGAGCGTATGCAGATCCTGCACGCCCCAGGCGTTCGCGGGCCCCTGCCCGACCGCCGCGATCGTCGTCGGCGCCGGGCGCGCGTACCACTGTCGCAACCGCTCCAGATATCGCGCGTCCCGCGTGGCCTCGCGTCGCGTGCGGTCGGCGGCGGCGACGAGTTCCCATTCGGCGGTCGTCGGCAGTCGCCCCCTCCTCGCGGCCGCATACGCCCGCACCGCGAACCACGACACCTCGACCACGGCGGCGTCGAGAGGTGCGCGTGGCCCCGGATCGAGGTCGCTACTCCAGCGCGCCAGATAATTGCGATCCGCGAATAGTCGCGAGACGCGCGAGCGACGCCACTCGGGATGCGCCGTCACGAACGCCAGATAGTCGCGATTCGTGACCGGCGTGCGATCGATCACGAACGGCGCCACGGGGACCGCGACCGCACGCCGCACCACGGTGTCACGCGAGGCCCCGGCGACCGGTCGGCGATAGAGCGGCCGGTAGGTCCCTCCCGCGATGACGACGCGAGGGCTGGCTGCGGCCGTAGCGACGGGGTGCGGCCCGAACCAGGACCACGCGAGGACGAGCATCAGGCCCACGGTCGCCCCTTGCCCCCGACCGTGCCGCCTGCGCATCGTCCCCGCGGTCCGGATCATCGCGTCACTTCTTGCCGCGCACGGCGGCCACCTCGGCCGGCTTCACTTCGTGAGCCGCGTTACCCCACTGGCTGTACACGTACGTGAGCACGTTGGCCACGTCCTCATCGGACAGGTTCAGCGCCGGCATCTGGCTGTTGTACGACTTGCCGTTCACGACGATGAGGCCGGAGTGGCCGCCGAGCGCGATGCCGATCGCGCGCGCCTTGTCGGCGTTCAGATAGTCCGAGTTCGCGAGCGGCGGGAACGCGCCCGCGACACCGGCGCCCGACGGCTGGTGACACGCGGCGCAGACGTTCTTGTAGACCCGTTCGCCGTGCGCGATGCGCTGCTCGCGGTTGGCGGCCGGGGTCTGCACGGGTGCCTCGCCCTCGAGCGTCTGGATGGCCGAGCCCTCGGGATGATAGACGTCGTCGGACTGCTTGCCGGAGTACACGACGGGATCGTCCTCGCCGGCCACCTTGAGCATGCCGAGCGAACCCTTGTTGAAGGTGCGGAAGATCGAGTGGTCGACCAGGATGAACGTGCCCTTGGCCTCGCACTTGAACTCGACGATGGACGAGCCGCCGGCCGGCACGAGCGTGGTCTGCACATTCGTGTTCTGCAGCCCACCCCCCTCGACCCAGACCTTGTCGAACACCTCACCGATCACGTGGAACGACGAGACGAGGTTCGGGCCGCCGTTGCCGATGTAGAGCCGAACGGTCTCGCCGACCTTCGCGGTCAGCGCCTTGTCGCCGGTCAGTGAGCCGACCGCACCATTGAACACCACGTACTCCGGTTGCTCGGCGACGGCTTTCTCCATGTCGAACGGCTGCAGCCCGGGCTGGCCGTTGCGGCCCTTGGTGTAGAAGTCGCCCTGCATCACGTAGTACTCGCGATCCACCTTGGGCAGCCCACCGGCCGGCTCCACGAGGATCATGCCGTACATGCCGTTGGCGATGTGCATACCGACCGGTGCCGTGGCGCAGTGGTAGACGTACAACCCACGGTTGAGCGCCTTGAACGAGAACCGGGATTCGTGGCCGGGCGCCGTGAACGAACTGGCGGCGCCACCACCGGGCCCGGTCACCGCGTGCAGGTCGATGTTGTGCGGCATGTGGTTCTCGGGTCGGTTCATGAGATGGAACTCGACCTCGTCTCCTTCGCGGATGCGGATGAACTTGCCCGGCACCGAGCCGCCGAAGGTCCAGAACGTGTAGTCCACGCCGTCCGCGAGGCGCTTCACCACCTCCTGCACCTCGAGACGCACGATCACCCGCGTGGCGTGCGTGCGCGTGATGGGCGGCGGCACACTCGGCGCGTCGGTGAGCACGGCGTTCTCCTGCCCGGTCACCTTCATGTCACGCGAGGCGAGCGCCGTGGGGCGGTCGCCGCTCTTGGGCGCACACGCGCTCGAGAACGCGAGCACACCGAGGACGATGACGACGACGAGGGCTGCGAGGCGAAGCGCTGGGATGGCGATCATGGGTCTTGTCATGGGATCCCCCTGGGTTTGGGACTCGGGTGTGACCAACGCGATACGGCCAGCGTTCCAGCTCCGGTGTCGCCCGCCTATGACCTGCGTCATACGACATAAATGGCTGTGCCCGAGTGCGTTACCGCATCGCGCCGTGACCATGGGTATGACGCGGGACCCGGACTAGGGCATCCTTCCGGTCCATGGAACAACCTGCCGGTTCCCGCCGCATCCACGAGGTCGTCGCCGAACTGCCGCTGTTCCGGCAGCTTCCGCAGGCGTTGCGCGAACGCATCGCCGCCCTGTCCGTGCTCGAGGTGCATCCCAAAGGTCACGAGCTCTGGCAGGCCGGGGACGACGCCGAACTGCTCACGGTGATCGTGAGCGGACTCGTGAAGGTGGTGCGGCACGGCGAGGTCGGTGACGTGATCCTGGAACTCTTCGGCCCGGGCGACACCGTGGGCGCGGTGGCGGTCTACCAGCAGCGCCCGTATCCGGCCACCGCCATCGCGATGCAGCCCACGACGGTGCTGCGGTTGCCGCGCCGCGACTGGATGGACCTCATCGCACAGGAACCCACGCTCGCGCACGGCATGATGGCCGAGATGAGCCGGCTCAACGCCTCCCTCACGCGCAAGTTCGCGGGCATGCACGGCACGCGTGTGAGCGAACGCATCGCGACGCTGTTCCTGACGCTCGCCGATCGCATGGCCCAGGACGAGGGCGAGGGCCTGCTCATCCCCATCGAACTGTCGCGACAGGAGATCGCCGCGATGGTCGGAACGACCATCGAGAGCGCGATCCGCGTCATGAGTCGCTGGAATCGCGAGGGGCTGTTGTTGACGACCGATGCGGGATTCGTGATCCCGGACCGCGCCCGACTCGAGGCCGCCGGGACCGGCGACCAGGACCTCTGATCGCGGCGATCCTCTGAACGACGACGCGCCCGGGGTCCGCGTGGGACCCCGGGCGCGCGTGCGTTCGCGACGTGCGGGACTCAGCGCGCGGCGCCGAGTCGCATCTTGTCGAGGAACGGTTGCGGCGGCAGGAATCCCTCGACGCGCGCGGGCGCGATCTCGCTGCCCCGGGCATCGAGGAACACCACCGTGGGCACGCCGGTGATGCCGTACTGACGGCGCGCGGCCTCGGACGTGACCGACTCGTAGTCGGTCAGGTCCACGTGGTAGCGGTCGAACCGCTTCGCGAACGACACCACGGCCGGGTCGGTGAACGTGTTGAGTTCCAGTTCGTGACACGGCACGCACCAGTCGGCCGCGAAATCCATCATCACCGGACGACCCGCCGCGACGCTCGCCGCGACCGCTTCGGCCGAGTAGGGCTGCCACGTGAGCGTGCGCGAGAGCGCGATGCCCATCTGCGTGCCCAGCGCGACGCCCGCGAACAACGCCAGCGCGCCGACGACCTGCGTGAAGCGCTTGAACGCACCCGCCTTGCCCGCCGAGTGGTCCAGGAAGCCGAGCCACAGGCCACCCACCGCGAGCGCCAC
>CAZZLY010000006.1:19615-27630 GCA_964655175.1 uncultured bacterium | reverse complement strand
TGCCCGCCGAGTGGTCCAGGAAGCCGAGCCACAGGCCACCCACCGCGAGCGCCACCGGCAGCACCCACGGCGCCTGATCCGGGGCGAAGCCGATGAACAGGTAGTAGAGCCCGATGCTGCTCATGATCACGCCGAAGCCGTGCTTGACCCACACCATCCAGTCGCCCGAGCGCGGCAGCGCCTGCAGCAGGTTGGAGAACGTGGCGAGGAACAGATACGGGAACCCCAGACCCAGCGACAGCGTGAACATGGTCTGCACGCCGAACAGCACGCTGTGCTTCTGCGCCACGATCGCGAGCACCGCGACCACGAACGGGCCCACGCACGGCGCGGCGATCACGCCGACGCCCAGTCCCGACAGGAACGCGCCCGCGAAGCTCGTCGCCTGCGCGCCGCCGAGCTTGTCCATGACCCAGTGGGGCGGCTGCATCTCGTAGAGGCCGAACATGCTCAACGACAGCACCAGCATGAGCCCGCCCAGCACGACGTTGACCCAGACGCTCTGCAGCGCCGAGCCGAACAATCCGCCGGTGAGCGCGGCGACGACGCCGAGCGCGGTGTAGGTGACACAGATGCCGAGCACGTACAGCACCGCGGTCGAGAACACCTTGGGCAGCGGTTCCTTGGCGCGCGCGCCGAAGATGCTCACCGTCACGCCCAGCATGGGGAACACGCACGGCGTCAGGTTGAGCAGCAGGCCGCCCAGGAAGAGCGCGAGCCACCAACCGAGCCCGCCCTTCTCGAGCGCCTGTTCGAGCTGGCCGCGCGCGCGCGAGGACGCGGCGCCACCGGTCGCGGGCGGCGCGGACACGGTCGTGCCCGTCGCATTCGAGGCGGGTGGCGCGGGCGAGACCACGGCCTCGTTGGCGGCGGGCGGCGCGGGCGACGTACCCGCGACAGGGCTCGCACCGGTCACGGTGATCGCCACCGTGAACTCGACGGACGAGGGCGCCAGACACACCTGATTGTCACAGGCCTGGAACCGCACCTTGCCCTTGAGCGTGCCCGACGTCGCGTTCGCGGCGACGGTGATCGGCACGCGCACGTCGGCCGCGTCGGTGTACACCAGCAGCGGCGTGTCCTCGAAGTCGAACTTCTCCTTCTGCCCCGCGGGATAGCGCGGCGCGCCCGGCGTGACACCGTGGCCGGTCGCGAGCGTGACCTCGGTCGGGATGTTGTAGTCGAGCGCCGGCGGGTTGGCGTTGACGTGCCAGCCCTTGGCGAGGGTCAGATGCACCACGACCTCGCTCGCGGAACCGGCGGTCACCGTGACCGGGGCGGCGCTCACCTGCAGCAGCGTCGCCGCGGGCGTGCCGGCCTCGCCGACCTGCGCACGGACGGGAGCGACCCCGAACGACGCCCCCACCGCGAGCGCCAGGACCAGAGCCCACGTGATGCCACCGAGCCGCTTCACGAAACCCCCTCGAGCACGCATGTCGTCTCCTCGCTCCCGTGTCACGCGTCGAGCGCGGCCGCGAGCGACGAGGGCTCGTGCACCGGCGCCTGACACACCTGTCCCGTACACACGTGGGCCGCTGGGCGTCCCGCATGATCCGACCACGCGGCGACGAACGGCACGAGTCGCTGCAACGCCTCGCGCGTCCCCCGCTGCACCACCAGTTCATCCACGTCCGGTCGCAGTCGCGACGCGACGACCTCGCGCATGGCGCGCACCGTGGGATCGTCGAGCTCGCCCACGATCACCACGCGGCGCGGCGTCGCGACCGCGCGCGACATGGCCGCGAGCATGCGCGGCATGGCCCACGGCGCGGGCGCCAGCTTGCGGGCATGGTACGCGAACACGCGCTCGGCGCGCGCGCGCCAATCGTCGCGATCGCACAGCACCGCGACGCGCCACAGCACCTCGACCGCGACCGAGTTGGCCGCGAGCTCGGCGCCATCGAAGGCGGAGCGCAGCCGCGGCAGACCGTCCGCGTTGGCGGCGGCGTCGTGGAACGCCCCGGAGGACGCGTCGTCGAAGTCCGCGAGCATGCGTTCACACAGCTCCACGACGCGCTCGAGCCAGCGCGGCTCCTGCGTGGTGACGAACAACTCGAGCAGTCCCCACGCGAGATCGGCGAGGTCGTCGAGCTGCGCGGCGTGCGCCGCCTCGCCCTCGCGCCAACGCCGCGACCACGTCCCGTCGGCCGCACGCAGGTGCGTCCACAGGAACGTCGCGGCGCGTTCGGCGCGTTGCGCGAGCTCGGGTTCGCGCAGCACGCGCGCACCCTTGGCGAGCGCGGCGATGGTCAGGCCGTTCCACGCCACGATCACCTTGTCGTCGCACAACGGCCGCGGCCGCGTCGCGCGCACCGCGCGCAGCCGCTCACGCAGCGTCGCCAGGTGCGCGGCCGTCGCGGCATCGGGCGCGGCATGCGCCTCGTGCAGCACCGTGGTGCCGTGCTCGAAGTTGCCGTGCGTCGTCACGCCGTGATGGAACGCGAACGTCGCCGCGTCCTCGGGCCCCAGCGCCTCGGCCAACTGCGCGGGCGTCCAGGCGTAGAACCGCCCCTCCTCGCCCTCGCTGTCGGCGTCCTCGGCGGATCGGAACGCGCCCTCGGGCGTGGTCAGATCGCGCGCGACGTACGCGAACACGCCGCGCGCCGTGTCGGCCCAGCGAGCATCACCGGTGGCGAGGAACGCGTCCAGATAGACGTCCGCGAGCAGCGCCTGATCGTAGAGCATCTTCTCGAAGTGCGGGATGCGCCACTCGCGATCGGTCGCGTAGCGATGGAAGCCACCGCCCAGATGATCGTGCAGGCCGTTCGCGCGCATCGCCTCGAGTTGCGCGAGCACCATGCGTCGCGCGGTCTCGGCACCCGCGGCGCCGCGCGCCCAGCGCTGCAGCAGGAACGTGAGGTTGCCCGGCGTGGGGAACTTGGGCGCGCCCCCGAAGCCCCCGCACGCGTCGTCGTGCTCGCGCTCGAGGAACGCGGCCGCACGTGACGCGAGTTCGTCGGTCGGCTGCGGCTCGTTCGTGGGCGAGCCCATCGAATCGAGCAGCGCCATGACCTGCTCGCCGGTCCCGAGCACCTGATCGCGCTGCGTGCGCCAGGCTTCAGCGATCCGCGGCAACAGTTCGACGAGCCCGGTGCGGCCGCGCGTGGTGGACGGCGGGAAGTAGGTGCCGCCCCAGAACGGTCGGCGATCCGGCGTGAGGAACACGTTGAGCGGCCACCCCCCACCCATCCCGAGCGCCTGCATCGCCGTCATGTAAAGGTGGTCCACGTCGGGGCGTTCCTCGCGGTCCACCTTGATGCACACGAACTCGGCGTTGAGCCGCTCGGCCACCGCCGCGTTCATGAACGACTCGCGCTCCATGACGTGGCACCAGTGACAGGTCGCGTAGCCGATCGACAGGAACACCGGCTTGTCCTCGGCGGCCGCGCGCGCGAACGCCTCGTCACCCCACGGGTACCAATCCACGGGATTGCCCGCGTGCTGCAGCAGGTAGGGGCTCTTCTCGCGGGCGAGCCGCGAGGTGTGTCCGGGGGTGTGCATGGACTGTCGAGTATAGGGGGTGCGGTCGCGGCGAGGCGTCACAGCCTCGTGAACCTCGTGCCGGGGACGCGCTGAGAAGCCGCGGTCAGCCCTGCTGGAGCCAGCCCGAGAGCACGTCGTAGGCCACGCCCAGGTTGGCGAGCGGGCACGACTCGTCGGCGCGATGGCACATCTCGACCAGACCGGGGCCGTAGTTGAAGGCGGCCACCCCGAGCGCCGTGAACCGCGCCACGTCGGTCCAGCCCTGCTTACCGGCCACGCGCCCGCCGGCGGCGCGCACGAACGACTGCACCAACGGATCGTCCAGACAGACCTTGCCGGGCTCCGAGCCGCTGCGGACGTGGAACTTGAACTCGGGCGGCACCAGCGTGCGCACGCGCTCGATGGCCTCCTCGAGCGTGCGATCGGGCGGGAAACGATGGTTCAGGTTCACGAGCATGCGATCGGGCAGCACGTTGCGCGCGCCGCCCGACCGCAGGCGCGTGACCTCGAGCGTCTCCTGGAACGCGAGGCCCTGCACCTCGACCTTCGCCACCGGAGCACGCTGGATCGAGGCGAGCCAGTCCGCTCCCTCGCGCACGGCGTTGACGCCCGTCCACGGCCGCGCGGCGTGACCACTGCGACCGGGCACCGTGATCTCCAGGTTCACCGAACCGTTGCAGCCCATCTCGACACCGAGGTCGGTGGGCTCGAGCACGATCGCGAGTCGCGCCTTGCGCAACCAGCGCATGCGACGCAGCACCCGGCGCAGCCCGTTGCGCTGCGGCGGACCCTCCTCGCCGTCGTAGAACACGGCCGCGAGGTCGTACGGCAGCTCGAGCGGGTCGAGCGTGTCGAGCAGCGCGAGCATGACCGCGACGCCCGCCTTCATGTCGCTCGCCCCGAGTCCGATGAGATTGCCGTTCTCGCGACGCGCCACCGCGTTGTCCTGCGGCCGCACGGTGTCGAGGTGACCCACGAGCACGATGAGCGGCTTCTTGCGCTTGGGTCCGCGCCACACCACCGAGCGATGGATGCGCGTCACCTCGCCGGTCGCGCGCGCTTCGAGGCGCGTGGCGACGAACTCGGCGATCGCGTGTTCCTTGCGCGAGACGCTGGGGATGTTCACCAACCGTTCGAGCAGGTCGGCGAGCACGGCGTCGTCGGGTCGTGGGGCGTGGGACATGGTGCGTGAAGTATAGCCCCAGCCGCGCTCCGCTGCAGCGAGTCGTCGGGCCGTCGCGTCCGGGTGTGCTAGCGTCGCGTCATGGCGAACCTCATGCGCCCCACGGGGGCCCTGCTGCTGCTCGGGATCGTGCTCGCATCCGTGGCCGGTTGCGGCCGGGGCGCGCAGCATCCCCCCAAGCCCGACCTCGACCGCTCGCTCGCGGCCCTGGCCGATGCGGGACAGCTCGAGGCCCTGCAATTGTTGGCCGACCTCGAGGTGCTGCGCGCGCAGGGCGTGTTCGCGGACTCGACCGCGGATCGGCTGGCGGCCGGCCCCGCGCGGACGTTCCTGGCGATCGAGGGTGACGCACGAGTGGTGCGCACGGCGCGCGGGCACGCCTTCACCACGCTCCTCGCCCACCCCGACGGGAACGAGGCGCGACTCGCCACCGTGCGGCGGCTCGCGGCGCAGGACCCGGCCGCGGCGGCGGCGTGGGTCGACTCGGTCGCGCGGCGCGACACGACGCGCACCCCGTGAACGAGGCCCCGGACGCGCGCGCGTCCGGGGCCTCGTGCATGCGGCCGCGACTCAGTGGATCGCGGTCAGCTCGGCGGCGGCGCGATCGAACGCGTCGGCGAGCGGCTTCACCCCCGCCGCCCAACCCTTCGCATCGCCGTCGAGCACGGCCTGTCCCAGTCGCGGCAGCGGCACCGGCGCATAGCCCGTGTTGAGTCCCGGCGCGTACAGCTCGTGCCGGAACCACGTGCGCCCCGGCAGGCCCGCGCCCAGCAGCGCACGCTCCGCGCGGATCACCGCGGCCGTGTAACGCTCGGCGTCGGCGGTGCGACCGGCGGCCACCGCGGCATCCGCCGCCGCCTCCGCACGCGCGGCCGCCGTGGCCCAGCGACGCGCGGCCTCGATGGCCGGCACCACGGACGCCGACAGACGCAGCGAATCGGGACGACCCGCGCTCACGTCCTCGGCGCGATCGGCGAGCGACCACAGCTGATCGAGCGCGAACTCGGCGGTCGCGCTCGTGCGCAGGGGCACCGCGGGCGCGTCGGCGAGCCGTGAGACGCAGCGCGTCCACAGGTCGGTCATCGCCATGTGGTGGTGATAGCCGGGATCGACCACGCGATCGAGGAACTCGAAGTCGTCGTACATCGAATGGTACGTGCCCTGCAGCCCCTCGAAGCGCAGGTCGGCGCTCGAGACCCCCAGATGATCGAGGAACGCGGTGTAGTCCGAACCCGATCCCAGCGACGGCATGTCCCACGCGAACGGCCGCACGGGTTCGCCGCGCTGACGGCGCGCGCGATTCGCCTGCGACCACGGCGCGCGCCCCTCGACCCACGCGCGATCGACGACCGCGTTCCAGACCGAGCGGTTCTGCAGCGGCTCGCGCACGTCGCGCATCGCCTCGGTGATGAGGTTCTCGAGCGCGTGACTGCCGTTCACGCGCAGGTTGTCGCCCGAGACCGCGACGTCGACGTTGAGGTACGCGACCGCGCCCTTCGTGAGACGCGCGTCGTTCGCCTCGGCCCACTCCGTCGAGCCCAGCAGTCCGTACTCCTCGCCGTCCCACGAGCCCAGCATGATCGTGCGACGCGGGCGCCAGCCGGCCTGTGCCTGCTGGCCCAGGACGCGCGCCATCTCGAGCAGTGCGATCGTGCCGCTGTTGGGATCGATCGCGCCGTGGTTCCACGCGTCACGATGATTGCCCGCGATGACGAGCTGCTCGGGATGCTCGCGCCCCTCGAGCGTGGCGATGACGTTCCAGATGGGACGCACGGCCCAATCCTGCTCGCTGCGCAGATGCACCTTCGCGGGGCCGGGGCCGACGTGGTACGTGAGCGGCAGCGCGCCCTGCCACGCGTCGAGCGGCACGCGCGGTCCCTCGAGCCGCGACAGCAGGCGCTGCGCCTCGGCATAGGCGATGGGCATGGACGGGATGCGCGGCACCGTGGTCATGGCCTCGCGCGCGAGCCGCTTGCCCCCCGCGGTGGACGGCCAACCGGGCGTGCCGGGATCACCGGGTCCCTCGGACAGGAACTGCACGCTGCCGCGCTGGATCGCATCGGCGGGCCGGCCGGGGCCGCGCGGATACGGATCGGCCTGCGCGTAACCATCGTCGGCCGGGTCGCTGTAGATGAGCACGCCGGCGGCGCCCGCGCGCTCGGCGTTGCGCACCTTGAGACCCCGGAACACCTTGCCGTAGCGCACGAGCACGATGCGGCCGCGCACGTCGACACCGGCGGTGGCGAGCGCGGCGAAGTCGGTCACGTCACCGTAGTTCGCGTACACGATCTGCGCGGTCACGTCGCCGCTCGCCGAGTAACCGTGGAACGCGTCGAACACCTCGCCCGCGTACGCGTCCTTGTCCCACGGCGCACCCGTCTCGCGCACCGCGAGCGGCTCGCGCACGGGCTCGACGAGTTCGAGCACCGAGGCGCGCGGATAGTTGAGCCACACCGGGATCTCGACCAGGCGCGCGTCCCAACCGTAGGCCGCGAGTCGCTGCCGCACGTACTCCGCGGTGGCGCGATCGGCCGGCGTCCCGGCGACGTGCGGTTCCTCGGTGAGCAGTCGCAGATGACGCCGCAACGTGTCGGGGCGGATCTGCGCGCTCATCGCGGCCTCGCGCGCGAGCTGCGCGGCGGCGCCCGCGGCATCGAAGCCGGTCAGTCCGGTCGGCGCCAGCGCACCTCCGGGTCCGGGCGCGACCAGACCGGACTGCGCGAGAACGGATGACACCCGGGCGATCGCCAGACCGGCGAGCACGGCGAGGACGAACAACGAGCGCTTCATCAGAGGTTCTCCACGGGACGGGACCCGTCGGTGAGCACAATGGCACGACCCACGCGAGCGCGGGTCACGATCGATGCGGTGGACCCGCGACGCAACGGCGGGTGATGCGGTCGGCGCGAACGACGGGCTGTAGGATCCCGGCGCCCGCGTCACGAGCCCAGGAAACGCTCGAGCGAATCGAAGTAGCTCTCCATCCCGGCGCGGGCCTTCTCGGCCTGCCCTTCGGGCAGGACACCGTACTGGCTGAACTTCACGCGCGTACCGCCCGCGTGTCCATCGAAATCGACGACCACGTCGTGCGCTGTCGCGTCGGGATCGCGCGCGGTGAACGCGTCGAGCGCGTTGGTGTAGCACATCGTGTGCTGGAGGCGGCGCTGCGGTTCGACGACCGTGTACACGCCGTAGAAGTAGGCGACGAACCCGTGCGCGGGCACGTCCACCGCGACGGCCCACCGCCCGCCGACGTGGGCCTGCGACTCGGTCAGGCCGGGGACGTTCCGCAGATCGGTCGGGTGGTACCAGCGCTCCAGATGGGCCGCGTCCGTCCACGCCTCCCAGA
>CAZZLY010000006.1:6718-19515 GCA_964655175.1 uncultured bacterium | reverse complement strand
CCGAACAACCCGACCTCGAGCAGATAGGTGAACAACACCCCGGAGTAGTTGAACGCGGCGAGTTGCGAGGCGGGCGCCTGTTCGTAGGCGCGCGCGAACACCGCCTGCCCCAGACCGCCGCTCAACGCGCTCACGAGCAGCGGCCCCCACGCTGCGGGCGGGATCGGCGCGAGTCGCGGGGCGGCGATCGCCAACATGACGAGCCCGGCCGTGACCGACATGTGCAGACCGATCGCCTCGCTCGACTCGTGCGCGGACATCCGACGCACGCGCAGGATCGCCAGCCCGAAGCTGCACGCCCCCGCGAGCACGAGCAGTCCGGTGGGGCCCACCCGGTCGAAGCCGTCGTGCAACAGCGTCGCCACGCCCGCGAACCCGACCACCACCGCGAGCCAGACCGAGACGCCGACGCGCTCGCCCAGCACGGGGCCGGACAGGATCGCGACCCACAGCGGCGCGGTCGCGTACAGCGTGGTCGCATCGCCCACCGACAGCGCGTGCGTGCCGAGCGCGTGGAACAGCGCCAGGGCACCCCCCATGCCGAACAACGACCTCAGCCAGGCGTTACGGGCATCGTTCACACGCAGCGAGGTGCCGCGCACGCGCGCGACGACGATCGGCACGAGCGCGCCCACCAGGAAGCGGAACGCCGCGATCTCGGACCACGACAGCGTCGAGACCGCCGCACCCATGCGCGTCGTGACGCGCATGACGGCGTAGCACGCGTCGGACAGCAACAGCCACGCGACCGCGACGCGGAACGCGCGGTTCATGCCGCGCCCCGGGATCGGGACGCGGCACGCGGCGCGCTCAATGCCCGCCAGCGCCCGATCCGACCCGCAGATCGAGCAGATGGATGCGGTCGCGGAACCACTCGGGCGAACTCTGCTGCAGGCTCACCAGACGGCTGCGATGACAGGTGGCGTAGAACACCTGGTGTCCGGCGGTCGCGCTCTCGATGAGCGCGCGCAGTCCCGAACGCAGGCGCTCGTCGTCGCTCGTGGCGAACACGTCGTCCGCCAACAGCGGCAGCGCCTCACCGCCGCGCGACAGGAACTCGCCGATCGCCAACCGCACGGCCAGGTACAGCTGATCGCGCGCGCCGGCCGACAACTGCAGGTGCGCCTTGCCGCGCGACACCATGGGCCCCGACACCATCTGCATGGAGAAGTCGAGGTCCTCGCCGAACCGCAGCCCGCTCACCGACGTCCCGAACGACTGCAGGATCGCGGCGACGCGATCGTTGAGGAAGTCGGCCCACTTGCGGTGCGTGTCGGTCGCGACGCGCTCGATCGTGCGGTGGGCCCGCGCGACCGCGTCCTTGAACAGACGTGCGCGCTCGAGCGCCCGTCCGAACCGGTCCAGCTCCTGCTCGACCTCGGGGCTGCGCTGCCCGTGCGTGCGCCACAGCTCCTCGACCTCGACGCGCAGATCGGTGCGCCGGCGACGCGCGTCCTCGAGTCGGGCGCGCGTGTCCTGCAGTTCGCCCTCGATCTCGGCGGAGGACCGCGTGGTCTCGGGCAGATCGCCGCTCACGAGCAGCATCTCGAGCTGACGGCGGCGCGCGGTGACCTCGGACTCGGGCTGCAGGCGGCGCTTGGCGGCCGGGATGAGCTCGTCGGCGACCATGCCGTGCCGCATGCGACCCTCGACGCGCCGCTTGAGCTCGGTGACGTGATGCGGCCAGCCGAGTGCGGCCTCGAACGGGATGCCGGCGGCCGTGACGAGCGCCACCGCCTTCTCGTGCATCGCGAGCGCGGTCGCCTCGAGCGACCGGCGCTCCTCCTCGACCCAGCCGAAGCCGCGCTCGAGGTCGGCGAGCCGCTGCCGCACCGCGAGGGAACGGCGGGCCTCCTGGGCGATCGCGTCCAACGCCTCGGGCGTCACCGCGTCCGCACCGGTGATCGCCAGCAACGGTCGCGTCTGCTCGAACAACTGCTGCCGCCGCGCATCGTTGATCGCCAGCTGATCCTGCGCGCGCAGCAACGGACCCGCGTCGTCGGCGAGGCGCACGTACTGCGCGAAGCGATGCAGCAGCTCGACGCTGTCGCGATACCCCATCATGCCGGCCAGCTCGGCGAGCCCGGCCTCGTTCTGCATGCGGCGCGCGTGCAGCTCGTTGACGCGCGCCTGCGCGTTCATGAGCGCCTCGTACGCCTCCTCGTGCTCGTCGCGACGCAGGCTCGTGCCCAACCCCACGAGCAGCGCGCCGACGGCGGCCGCGACGAAGCCGCCGCCCACGAGACCCAGCCCCAGCGTGCGCATGCCGTCGAGCACCAGCTGCACCGTGACGCCGCCGACCATGGCGGTCACGCCGAGCACGAGCAGCACGAGCCCCGGATTGCGGCGCGCGGTGCGCTCGGCCTCGATCGTGCGCAACGTCTCGGTGGCCTCGGTGCGCTGGCGCTCGTGCACCTGCGCCTCGTTCTGGAACTGCACGTTGAGTTCGGCCTGTTGCCGCAGCAGCTGCACGCTCTCGGCGGGCAGGGCGCCGAAGCGCTGCTGCAGATCCTGGATCTGCTCGGGCACGTAGCCCTGCGCCGCGAGCGCGTCGCGCAGCTCGAACACCTGGTGTCGCAGCAGGGCGTCCTGCATGAGCAGCTGACGCAGCTCCGAGGCGTACGCCACGCAGCGATCCGCGTCGTCGCTCGTGAAGCCGTCCACGCGCGCAAGTTCGCGGCGCTCGCGTTCGATGGCCTCGCGTTCGCGCTCGATCTCCTCGCGACGTCGCGAATCCAACGCCTCGACGCCGCGCACGGCCTCCTCGTGCCGCGCGATCAGATCGCGCAGCTCGCCCTCGGCGTTGGGCGACAGGTCGGCGCTGCCCGCGAGCGCGGCCGCTTCGGCCTCGAGTCGCGCGACCTCGGCCACCGCCTCGTCCTGATCCTGCAGCTGTCGGCGCAGATCGGCCGCGTGACCCGCACGACGCTCGGCCTCGAGCGCGCGCACGCGCTCCTGCAGCGTCTGCTCCGTCTCGGCCAGGCGATGCAGCTCCTCGATCGGGGTCTGCGCCTCGAGCAGGCGCGCATCGAGTTCGCGTCGCTCGACCTCGGCGGACGCGAGGCGCGCCTCGAGGCGGGCGATCGCGTTGTCCACCGTGCCGGTGAAGTCCAGCTCGGCGACCGTGTACTGACGCAGCGCCTGGTCGAGGACCTTGAGCGCCTCGGACGCGTTGGTGTCGCCGATGTGCGAATCGGCCGCGTTCTCGAGTCGACTCTTGAGCGTCGAGGCGCGACGGGCCTTCTCGTCGCCCGGCACGACGCCCTCGAGCTCGCCCTGCACGAGCCACGCGCACTTCTCGAACTCGGTGCGATCCAGACCCAGCAGACGCTTGCCGATCGGGTACTCGTCACGGCCCTCGAGGAACGTGGCGGTGACCTCGCGGCCCGTGCGATCGAACACCGACACGTGACCGGCGTCGAAGTCGCGCGCGATCGTGTACGGCCCGGAGGCGCACTCCAGATCCAGCGCGACGCGGTACGGGCCGCCGTTCCACGGCCGCCAGCGCTCGAGCGGCGTGAGCACGCGATGCGAGCGGCGATCCGCGTCGAGACCGTACAACGCCGCGACCACGGCCGCGAGCAGCGACGACTTGCCACGCTCGTTGTCGTCGAGCACGACGTTCACGCGATCGGGCGCGAACGTCCATTCGCCCTGCAGGGCGCCGAACCCGTTCACGCGCAGACGGAGCAGCTTCATTCGCTCACCTCTTCCCACTGCGGCACGACCTCGCCGGTGCGGAACGCATCGAGTCCGTAGTAGAGCGCACGGCGGATCGCGAGGCGCTCGTCGGGATCCGTCGCGGTGTCGAGCTCGGCGAGCAGTTCGCGCGCGAAGCGCTCCTCGGTCGAGCGACCGTCGCTCGCCCGCAACGCGTCGAGGTCGTGATCCGGGCGCACCTGGCTGCGATCGGCGCGGGCGTGGAACGCGCGCGCCAGCACGTCGGGGCCCGGGGTCTCCCAGCGCACGCCCGGGGCGAGCCGGCCCACGAGCGCGAGCCGCACGAAATCGTCGCCCGTCACACCGGCGGCGGCCATGGCGTGCTCGAGACGTCGATCCACCTCGGCCGCACCGGCGCAGCCCGTGACGTCGGCCTGCGCGGTGAGCACGCGGCGACGATCGAGGCGCAGGAACTCGGTCGTGACGGTGGTCGGTCCCTCACCGAAGCGCACCGCGACCTCGAGCGCACCGTGATCGCCGACCTCGGTGTAATCGAGCGACACCGACGAGCCCGCGTAGGCCTGACGCACGCCGATCACCGAGCCGCCGCTGGCGGCCCCCTGCTCGATGTCGGACCGCGCGTGGTAGTGCCCGACCGCGTGGTACGCGAACGGCGACGCGAGCACCTCGGCGTCGCTGAACGGCGCCGTCACCTTCTGCGAGGGCGGACAGCGGCCCTCGCGCGAACCGTGGAACACGGCGACGTCGATCGTGTCGAGCTCGTGCGCGTACGAGCCGTCGAGCGCGGCTGCAGCGAGCGGGCGATCCATGGTGCCCGAGCTCGAGACGAAGCCGCGCCCCCACACGCGCACCTTGGGATGGGTCGCAAGCGTGACGCCGTGCCACGTCGGCGCGTCGAACACGTGCACGTGGGCCGGCCACGTCATACCGCGCGCCTGCTGCAGGCGCGTGTTCCAGGCGGCGTTGTCGGACGAGGCGGGATCGTGATTGCCCGGCGCGATGAAGACAGGCGGGCACCCCGGCACCGAGAACGCACGCACCGCGAACGCGAGCGAGGCCGTGTCCACCGGGACCGTGTCGAACAGATCGCCCGGGATGAGGATCGCATGCAGGTTGCGCTCGATGGCGTGCTTGATCGCCTGTTCGAGGGCGGACTGCTGGTCGCGGCGACGCGACTCCCGACGGTCGGCGGGCAGCCATGCGAACGGACGGCCCAGATGCAGGTCGGAGATCTGCAGGAAGCGCACGAGCGCCATCGGGGTTCCCCGGGGAATGGAGGGAGGGCGGCGAGGCGTGCCGCCTCGACCGATGCGAGGACCGGAACCTACCCCTGCGTCGGGGCCCGGGCAATTGTCCGACCCGTTGCCGTGACGGCTCGAACGCCCTGTTGAAGCGTCGTGACGTGAGCCCCCCGCACCGCCTACCGCTCACCCACCGGAGACCGACACCGGACACCACACAGAGAACAAGTTGTTCGGGTTTGGAATCATCAAGTCTCGCATCACGATGCACATTCTCCGCACGGCGCATTCGGGATCCCTTCGTGGCCGTGGCGCACCGCGATCCCGCGCGCGCGGACATGGCCATTGCCGCCACTCCCCGCGTTGCCTACTCTGGCGCCATGAGCACCACGCCCCCCGTCGAGGAGATCGAGCGCCGCCTGCGCTGGCCGGCGCTGCCGACGCTGCTCTTCCTGAGCTTCCTCGTCATGCTCCTGGCGCTGGCGGGCGTGTCGCTGTGGCTGCGGCCGCAGCACCCGGTCGGGCTGCCGGACGACGCCGCCCTGTGCGCCGAGCTCGGGCTGCCGGACACGACCCTCGCGGTGCTGACCGACGGCCTGCGCTTCCGCGCGGCCGCGCTCGGCGGTGAGCCGCAGGCGCACACCCTGGACGCGGCCGCGCTCGAACGCGTCGAGGCCATGGAGCGTCGGCTCGCGCTGTGGGCGCGACGTCACCCCGCCGAACCGCGCGTGCGCGCCGCGCTCGGGGCGCTGGCACTGGTGCGCCACGACTACGCCACCGCCGCCGACCGCTACAAGGAGGCGTGCGAACGTTCGCCGCACTACGCCGAGGGCCGTCTGGGTTGGGGCGTGGCGCTGGCGCTCGACGCCGAGCGCACACCGGACGCGTGGCCGAGACGCTCGCGCATGCTGCGCGCGATCGCGCAGTTCGCCGCGGTGGACGAGCACGAACCCGAACACGTGCTGGCGCTGTGGAACCGCGCCCGCCTGCTCGACGAGGTCGGACGGCGCGACGAGGCGCTCGCGTTCGCGAGCGCCTATCTGTCGCAGGACGGCCACAGCGTCCACGCGACGCGACTGCGCGCAGCGCTGCGTCTGGCGGACTGACGCCGCGCGCTCAGTCGCTCAATCGAGGTCCTCGACCCAATCCTCGGCACGCGACTGCAGTCCACTCACGCCGTCGATGCGCAGCGTCTCGCGGAGCCGTTCGCGCAGCCACGAGCCCGCGAGTCGCTCGAGCCAACCGCCGCGCGGGTGCCCGAACGTCACGAGTGCGATCCGCTCCTCCTGCGGGATGCCCGCGAGCCGGCGTGCCTCGACAAGCGCGGACTCCATGCCGCCGATCGCATCCACCAGCTTGTGCTCCACCGCGTCGTCACCCATCCACGGCCGGCCCTGCGCGTACGTGTAGGCCTCGTACGACTCCATGCGACGACCGTCGACGACCTGGTTCACGAACTGCTGGTACGTGCGCTTGATCGCCGCATCGGCGGCCGCCTGATCCTGTGGCCGCCAATCGCGCGCCATGGACGAGGCGCGCATGAACTCGCCCCGATCGAAATCGTCCTGCCGCACGCCGAGCTTGGCGTACAACCCCTCGAACGAGGGCTTCACGAACAACACGCCGATCGAGCCCGTCACCGTGTGCCGGTTCGCGACGATGCGATCCGCGTGCGCGCTCATGAAGTAGCCGCCGCTCGCCGCGACCGACGCCATCGAGACGATGATGGGCTTCTTGTAGCGCTCGCGTAGACGCTGCACCGTGTGATCCATGAGGTGCGACGCGCTCGACGAACCGCCGGGGCTGTCCACGCGCAGGACCACGGCCTTGACGCCCGGCGTGCGCAACGCCGCCTCGAGCTGCTCCGCGAACGTGAGTGCGCCGAGCGACGCGCCATCCAGAAGATCGCGGCCGCTGCGCCCCTCGACGATGCCGCCACCGGCGTAGATCACCGCGATGCGCGCCGGCGTCATCCAGCGCTCGCGCGCCTCGGGATGGCGCGCCAGCACCGCGAGTTCGGGGCGCGCGCCGAGGCCGGTGCGGCGGCCGAGTTCGGCCACGGCCGCCTCGCGCCAACCCACCGAGTCCACGAGCCCCGCCTTCACGAGGGCGCGGCCGTCGTACGAACGACCATCCAGCACCGGCAGGAAGCGCTCCGCGGGCACCTTGCGACCGTTCGCGAGCGCGTTCACGAACAGCGTCTGACGCTGCTCGAGCATGTGCAGGATCACGGTCGTGTCGGCCGGCGGCGTGGAATCGACGCTGTAGTTGCGGTACGCGCTCTTGTAGTCGCCGATGCTGGACCGGTCCATGCGGAGGCCGGCGCGCTCGAGCATGCGCCGGTAGTAGCGCCGCTCGGTGCGCAGTCCCAGACCGTCGAACGACGCGGCCGGCGAGGTGAACACGCACGAGGCCGCGCTCGCCAGATACAGGTCGCCGCGGCTCGCGCCCGTGGGCAACCACGCCACGACCGGCTTGCCGGCGAGCACCAGGCGCTGCACGCGCGGCCGCAGTTCCTCGAGCTGCGCCATGCCGGCGCTACCCGAGAGTTCCAGGAACACGCCGCGCGTGAGCGGGTCGTGCAACGCGCGCTCGAGCTGCGCGTGGATCGGGGCGCTGGGCTGTCCACCGCCACCGCCCATGAGCCCGCCGCCCAAGTCCTCGTCGGCGAGCCCACCGCCGATGCGCACGAGCGCGACGCGCTGATCGGCCTTCGTCACCTTGAGCGCGCGATCCTCACCGCCGTGCGACGAGAACGTGAGGCGCGACACGTCGGGCACGCCCTCCTCGGACCTGCGGGCGATCCCCGCGTGACTGCGCACGCTGCGCAGCGTGAATCCGAGGGTGACCTCGCCGTGATCGCCCGCGGTGAGTCCCAGCTCGAGGCCGCGCAACGGCTCGATCGCGGCGCCCACGCGCACGCGCGCACTCGACCGCGACGCGCGCTCCTCCATCGTGACGTCGCCGGTGAACGTGACGCGCACCCCGCTCGTGTGTGCGCGCGTGCGCGACAGCGCCAGCGGACGCAGCCCCAAGCCGACCGTGTAGGTGCGCGGCAACCGCGCGCCCTCGAACGACGGCTCGAACACGTGCGCGGCCTGCGCGCCCAGACTCAGCCACGGCGCGGGGCGCATGAGCAGTCCGGCGCGCGCATCGAGCGTGCGCTGTTCACGCGGGCGCCCGGCGATCCACAGGTCGTTCGTCCAACCCAGCCGGAACCGTTCGCCGCCCAGCGACAGACCGAGCGCGTGACGCCGCACGCCCGCGGGCTCGGGCGTCATCGCGTAGCCCACGCGACCGATCGTGACGAGCGCGCTCTCGAAGCGCTCGCGATCGGGCGCGCCGGCCCACGACAGCCACAACTCCGACGGATAGCGCACGCCCAGACCGGCGGGATTGCCGAGCATCGCACGCGCGTCATCGGTGGTCGCGACGCTCTCGCCCCCCAGGAACGTGGGCGGCGGCGTGGGATCGGCGGCCGCGACGAGCGGCAGCGACAGGAGCAGCGGGATCAGGACGCGACGCAGCATGCGGGGCTTCCTCCGGAACGCGCGGGTCGGGGACGTCGCCCCGTCACGCCGAGACGGTCACGCCGACCCGCGGACAGTGCGGGCTCAGCGGACAACGACTGCACAGCGGCTTGCGCGCGTTGCACACGGCGCGCCCGTGCAGGATCAACCAGTGCGAGAAGCGGGTCCACGCGTCGCGCGGCACGAGCGGCTGCAGCGCGAACTCGATCTTGACGGCGTCGTGCTCGTTCGTGAGTCCGAGCCGCTGCGACAGGCGCGACACGTGCGTGTCCACGACGATGCCCGACTCGATGCCGTACGCGTTGCCCAGGACGACGTTGGCCGTCTTGCGGCCCACGCCGCGCAGCGGCGTGAGCTCGTCCAACGTGCGCGGCACCTCGCCCCCGTGGCGTGCGACGAGATCGGCGCACGCCTCGCGGATGGACTTCGCCTTGCTGCGGAAGAAGCCCGTCGAGTGGATGGCGCGCTCGAGTTCCTGCGGATCGGCCGCCGCGAACGCGGCCGCATCGGGCCAGCGCGCGAACAGCGCGGGCGTGACCTTGTTGACGCGCTCGTCGGTGCATTGCGCCGACAGGATCGTCGCGACGAGCAGCTGCAGCGGGGTCGTGAAGTGGAGCGCGCAGTGCGCGTCCGGATAGAGTTCGCGCAACGCCTCGAGCAGCGCGTTCACCCGCACCGGATCGGGCGTGAGCGCACGGGCGCGCCGCCGGGTCCCGCTCGTGCCGCGCACGACCTTCTTGCGCACCGCCTTCTTCCCGGCCGCCTTCGCGGAAGCCGACGCGGACGCGCGCGCGCCCTGCGTGGCATGTCCGGAACGCGCCTCGGGGGTGCGCGCGCGACCCGGTGTGGAGCGCACACGCGGGGACTGCGGCATGCGGGCGGCGGGGCTCTTGCGGCGGGCGCGGGGCGAGCGGCGGGGCATGCGCGCAAGGTAACGGAGGGGCCCCCGCGCTGACCAGCACGGGGGCCCCGTCGTTCAGGCGGTGGTCCGCGTCGTCAGAATCCCCACGCGACCCCGAATCGCATCCCCATCCCGTCGGCGCTCACCGTCTCGTGCTGCGTCGCACCCGAGAGCACGTCGGTCGCGTCGCGCTCGAGCGTGGCGCCGTTCACGTACACCTCGCCGTTCAGTCGCGTGCGGCCGCCCAGCGGCACGCCGGCCCCGCCCCACAACTGCCAACCCCAGCCACTGAACGTGCCCTCGTACGACTGCCCGGACACGAAGTCGTCGCCGGACAGCGTGAGCACCTGATAGCCGGCGGCCGCGCCGAAGTACGGGATCACGGGCAGGTCGTCGCTCATGCCGAACTGCACGAAGCCCATGACCGGGAACATGTTCACCGAGGTGCGCGAGAGGTCCTGCCGGACCGTGATGGGCACACCGCCCGGGCCCATGATCTCGCGCGAGACGCTGGCGGAGTTCTCGCTGCGATGGATCCAATCCACCGCGAGCCCCACCTGCAGCCGCTCGTCCAACATGGGGCCGCCACGCACGCCGAGGTCGAACCGCGCGGACTGCGCGCCGTCGGGGTCGAACCACCCCACGTGCACCTGACTCACCCCCGCCGACTCGGGTGCGCGCAGCGCGCGGCGACGCATGCGCGGCCGGTAGTGCACGCCCTCGAAGGTGGGCGCGAACGGCCCGTGGGCGACGAGCACGGTGGGCGTTTCCGCGGACACCGGCGACGCGGGCCACGCGAACGCGCTCGGCGTCCCGGCATGGACCGGGTGGGCGGACAGGGCGACGAGCACGGACAGGGCGACGCGGGACAGGACTCGCATGACGTTCTCCATGAGGGTGGATCCGCGGACCGGGCCCGGCCGGGATCCCACCGTGGGTGAAGGGCACCCCCGTCACATCGCATGCACCATGCCGAAGCGCCGGGGTCGCCGCAACATGCGTTCGCACAACACGCCTCGGGTGTGGGACCGTGGTCCACCCGTGCCGCGGGAGTGGTGCGGGGTGCACGGGTGTCGCGGGACCGCCGCACCACCCGATCGCGTCGCACCGTCCCCACCCGCCCCCGGCCTCGGAGTCCCCTGTGCGTCTTTCGTCCCGCTCGCGTCACCTCGTCGTCCTGGGCTGCGCCCTCGCGTGGCTCGCCACCGGGCGGGTCGCGCCCGTGACCGCGCAGGGTGGCCCACGCGGTGCGGTGCTCGCGATCGAGGACACGATGCGCACCGAGGTGCCCGAGGTCATGGTGCGCGCCAGGCGCGTGACGCTCGACGAGATCCTGGACCGCGTCGCGCGCGGCGAGGCGCGCCGCGATTCGTTGCTGCACGATCAGACGTTCACCGCCACGCTGCGCGTGCGGCGCAACACGGTCGGCACGGCGCGGCCGGAGTTGTGGTCCGAATCCGTGTACCGCGTGTACAAGCGCAAGCCCGATCGCGTGCGGGCGGTGGAACTGCGCCGCGTCCGGCTCCACGACGACGAGGACGACGACGGGGCCACGTTCACGCCGGGCATGGGCGAGCAGATCGTGAACTTCGCGTTCCGCGCCGAGAACCGCGATCGGTTCCGGTTCACGATCGAGGATCGTCACGTGTTGGGCGATCATCTCGTGTACACGATCCGCTTCGAGCCCCGCTCGTCGCTCACGCCGTACGAGCCGAGCGGACGCGTGTGGGTGGACACGCAGGACGACGTCATCCTGCGCCAGGAGCTGGCGTTCGCCGAATCCCCGGTGCCGCTGTTCGTGAAGCGCATCCCGCACATGGTGATCGAGCGCACCGAGGTGGACGGCACGTGGGTGCTGTCGCGCGCATTGGTGCGTCTCGAGTTCACGGTGCCGCTGCCCAAGCTGGGACGCTCGGTGGACTTCACCATGGCGATGTCGGAGTACGAGTTGAACCGCGGCCTGCCCGATTCGCTGTTCACCGGCACGCGGAGCCGCCCGTGACGACGCGCACGACGCTGGGTTCGGCGCTCGCGCTGCTCGCGCTGCTGTGCGCCCCGGTGCGCGCGCAGCAGGCGAACGGCGACAGCCTCATGAAGGTGTATCTGGGCTCGCTCGCGGATTCGACCGACGCGTGGTTCGGCGCCTCGGCCGCCCCGGTGGACACCGCCGGGCTCGATTCGGCGCTCGCGGTCGGGCTGGCGCGCGGCCCGGGTGCCCGCGCGGGTGTGCGCATTCGGCCCGAGTTCTCGCCCGCGCTCGGCTATCAGCGCGCCGACGGCGCGCAGTTGGGCGCCGCGCTGGCGCTGCGCGGACCGTGGGGCCTGCGCCTGCGCGGCGAACTGCAGGGCACGACCGGGAACCACGACGTGCTCGGTTCGGTGCGCGTGAGCCGCGGCTGGCGTGGCACGACGTGGCGTTCGCGCGTGACGTGGACGCTGCGGGCCGGTCGCGCCAGCGAGACGTTCGATCGCGAGCATCGCGACGACGTGCTGCACCACGTGCACGCGATCTGGGGCGACGATCGTCAGGACTACCTGCGTCGCGACGGTGTCGAGACCTCGCTCGCATGGGGTGCGCCGCGCGCGAACGTCTCGCTCGCGTGGCGCGATCAGTGGGAGTCGGCGCTGGCGACCACGACACGCTGGACGCTCACGGGCGGCGGTCCCGAGAAGCCCGACAATCGCGCCGCGCGCCGGGGTCGCATGCGCGAGGCGGGTGTGACGCTGGGCGGGCGGCTGCCGTTCGCGGGGCTGCGGCTCGAGAGCGGGGCCTGGTCGAGCACGACCGCGCTGGGCAGCGACGCCGACTATCGTCGCGCGCGCGTGGTGATGGGTGGCGACGTGTCGCTGGGCCGTCACGTGGGCTTCGTGCCGCAGGTGGTCTATGGCCGGCTGTGGGGCGAAGCGGTGCCGCAGGCCGCGTTCTTCCTGGGCGGCACGCACTCGCTGCGCACGATCGAACGCAACGGCGTCACCGGCACGGGGCTCGTGTTCGCGCGCGGCGAGTTCGTGCTGGCCGACGACCTGCGCCGACTCCTGCATCTGCCGTTGCCCTCGTGGCTGCCGCTGCAGGCGAGCGCGTTCGCCGCCTCGGGTGCGGCGTGGGGTCACGACGCGGCGGGCGTGACACCCGAACGCACGCGTCGCGACGGACCGCGCGCCTCCGAATGGCGCAGCGAGGTCGGCGCGGGCCTGTCGTGGCGGCCCGGCGTGCCGCGTCCCGACACGTATCTGCGTCTCGAAGCGGCGTGGCCGATCGGACGCGACGAACGCGGGCTCTCGTACACGCTGGGCTTCCAGGGCCTGCAGGACCTGCTGCCCTCGCGTCGCTGAGTCCGCGCGACGGCGCGATCCACGAGACCCGGAGCGCGCAAGGTCCCGAGCGCGCGAGGCCGCGCCGCTGAGTCCGCGCGGCGCGTCGGACGCTCCCCTTGTGCCCGCGGC
>CAZZLY010000006.1:5206-6618 GCA_964655175.1 uncultured bacterium | reverse complement strand
CCCCCGGAGACACTTCGATAGAACCTCACGGTTCATTCCAAACAATCAACTTTTTCTCAACGCGTGCAGGCCCGATGTTGTTCCTGTCGAACGCAGCCACGGTGTTCAACGCCACGCCTCGGGAACCCAGGAGTGCACGCCATGCCTCGTCCCACGACGTCGAACGGTCGCCCTCGCGCGATCGCCGTGCCTCGGGCCGGCGTTCCGCGACGCGCGCTCGCGGCGTGGGGGGCGTTCGGTGTCCTGGGGATGCTGTGGCTCCTGTTCGCGGGTCCGGTCCGCGCCGGGAGCCCTCATGCGCAGGCGGCCGTCGTCGACGTCGCGACGCACGGCCCCGCGCATCGCTTCGTCACGCCGCACGACACGGACCGTCCGGACATGGCCGGTGCGGACGACGAGGCCCAGACGTTCACGCGACCCGTCGATCGGGTGCGTCGCACCGCCGGCCGCGCCGGCGTTCCGGTGCGCCGCGACCTGCGCGTGGGCCACGCGTGGTGGACTCCCGATGCGGTCCTCGACCGCATCCCGACCGGAGGGCCTGCGCCGTTCGGGACCCCCGCCACGATCACTCCGCCGCATCGTGGCACCACGGTCCACGGCGTGCGCGGGCCCCCTCACCTCGTCTCGCGGGCCGGTTGAACCGCGCGGGCACGAGCCCGGCGGAACGACGACCGCGTGCGCAGGGGATGCGCACGCCCGACACGAGGAGACGATCATGAAGAGCACGTTGCAGATCCCGATCCGCAACTTCCCGAACCTCAAGCACACGATGCCGCTGCCGACGCGCACGGTGTCGCATCTCCAGGAGCAGTATCGGACGGCGGTGACCAAGGCCAACACGATCCTGCAGCGCCTCGCCGAGGCGGACCGCAGCACCGCGCACCCGGTCTTCAGCGACCTGCGCACGCTCAAGACGACGCTGCAGCCCATCATGGCCACGGTCCGCAGCCACGAGATCCTGCTCACCCATCTGGGCGGCGAGACGAAGCGACCGCAGCGGATGCTGGCGGAACACCTCGTGCAGGAGTTCGGTGGCTACGAGGGGTTCGTGCACGAACTCACCGCGAGTGCGATCGCGTCGCGCGGCTGGGTCGCATTGTCGTACGACCTCGACCTGCAGCGGCTCATGGTCGTGATCGGCGACACGGCCGAACAGCTCACGGTGTGGAACAACGCGCCCATCCTGGTGTTCGAGGTCTCGGCGGCCACCGCGGCGCTGGACTGCGCGGGCGATCGCCGCCGCTACGTGGCGGCGCTGCTCGACAGCGTGGACTGGGCGATCGCCGAACGGAACCTGGAGGACGCGATCGGCCTGCAGCCGGCCGGGAAGCCCTTCTAGTCGTTCCAGGGGAGAGAGACAAGAGATCGTGACGTCGGGGGGCGTCACGAAAACAGGCCGGTCCCGCGAGGGG
>CAZZLY010000006.1:0-5106 GCA_964655175.1 uncultured bacterium | reverse complement strand
TTGAGGGCGCGTTCGAGTTTGAGTTTGAGGCGGCCGCGCAGGGCGAGGGGCATCTCGGTGGGCCAGGCCTGATAGGCGGCGGCGGTCGCCTGCGCCAGCGTGCGGGCCCGGACCGCGGTGCGCAGGGTGCCGAACGTGCACACGAGGTCGGCGTCGTCGGCGATGCGCAGCGAATCGCCGGTGCGGATGAGCGACCGCGGGTCGTACCAGCGCGCGGGCAGCACGGTGTGCGGGTAGATCCACGTGTAGTCCACCGCCCACGTGCTGTCGCGGTCCAGCACCTTGCAGGTGCGCGCGCCGTTCTCGAGCACGAACACGAGCGTGTCGAGCTTCACCCGCTGATCGAGTCCCTGCCACAGATCGGCGTGCAGCATGCGCGGCGCGGTGGTGCCCGGCGCCGCGATGACGTCCTCGAGCCGCGTGTCGCGCGGCGTGAACCCGGTGCGCGGCGCGGGCGCGGCGTGCACGAGCGCGACCATGGACAGCACGAGCGCGAGCGGCGCACCGACGCGCAGGACACGGAACGGGGTCATGGGGATGGGATCTCCAGAGAGGACCGGGGAACGTGCTTCGATGCTAACGCGCGACGTGCACGTCGTGCCACGAGGCTGTCAAAGGTCGGTCGTGAACGCCGTCCCCGCCCGCCCGACGTCGTGCGAACGGCACGGCTGACGCGGCCCTCTCAGCCTCGCCCCCCGAGCGCGTCGAAGAACGCGACCACCCCGGCCCACAGGTCGCGCAGCAGCCCCGGCACCTGATGGATGCCGCCGCGCGCCAGCCACACGACGAGCGCGATCGTCAGCACCACCGGCAGCAGCGCGGCCACACGTGCCAGCACGAGCGCCCACCACGCCCACCGCGGCATCCCGTCACGGAACGACGGCTCGCGGTCCGCGCTCATGCGCGCCCGCCCGCGCCGCACACCGTGTCGCGACTCAGCCGAGCCGCTTCCACAGTCGTGCCGCGCACTCGCGCGCCCGCACCGCCACCTCGCGTTCGTCCACCGTGACGAGCACGCCGTTGTCCATGACGACGTTGCCGGCGATCATCACGCCCGAGACGCGCGCGCGCAGCAGACCGGTCCACAGATGCTGCATCACGGTGCGGCTCGACAGCTCCGTCGCGGGTCGGTAGTCCATCATGACGAGGTCGGCCGGCGCACCCGGAGCGAGCACGCCCAACTCCTCGCCGAAGTGGTCGGCGGCCCAGCGCGCACCGTGCACGAACAGTCGGCGATAGTGCGCCTCGCTCGTGCGCGGCGAGAAGCCACCCTCGGGCAGCGGCGGCGCGTTCACGCCCTCGTCGCTGCCCCACGCGAGATCGCTCTCGCGCAGCTGCGCCGCGGTCGCGTGCGCGCCGCTCGCCGACAACGCATCGCCGCGATCGCGGACCGCACCCAGCAGGTCGCGCGGCGCGCGCTCGGCGTGCGCCCACAGCGCCGGCAACGCCTCGGCCGGCAGCACCTGGGAGCGGCCCCAGCGCTCGGCGGGCGTCAGGTCGAGCGCCAGATCGACGTGCACCGCGTAGTGCCGCCCCGCCGCCTCCATGGCCTCGGCCAACAGCGTCTCGATGCCCTGCAGCGTCTTGGCCTGCACGCCCAGCATGCCGCGCAGTCGGCCCTGACGCTTGCGCGCGAGTTCCTTGGCGAAGCCCACGCTCTCGTCGATCGCGGCGCGCCGCTCGAGCGGCGTGTCCTCCTCGGCGGCGCCGTAGCACGTGGCCACGCGCACGCCCACCTGATCGGCCGCGCCCATGACCTCGGACAGCGACAGATCCAGGCACGCACCCGAGCGATGGAAGTCCACCACCGTCGTCACGCCGTGGTGCAACCCCTCGACGAGCGCGGCGGTGACCGCCTGCTTCACGTCCTCGGCCGACAGCGCGCGGTCGTACGCGCGCCACTCGGCGGGCTCGCGCAGTCCCAACCCGCGCGCGAGATGCCGCGCGAGGTGCGCGTGCGCGTTCACGAACCCGGGCATGACGACGCGGTCGCGCGCCGGCCACAGGGTCTCGTCGGGGTAGGCCTGCGCCAGGTCGCCCGCGCCCGCGATCTGCGCGATGTGCGAACCCACGATGCGCACGGCGGCGTTCTCGTACACCTTCGGTTCGGGCCCGCCCGTGAGCACGGTGCACGGTCCGACGATCATCGCTGCGTCCTCCCTGACGTGGCGGCGATCACGCCGCCGCTCCCGCGAATCCCGCGCGCTGCGCCAGCGCGTGCGCCTCGCGCACGGCCGTGGCCGTGTCGCGCTCGGCGTCGAGCGTCGTGTGCGCGCCCTGCTCCCACAACACCCGGCCGGCGACCATGGTGAGTCGCACGTCGTCCGACCGCGTCGCGTGCACCAGCGTGGTGTACGGATCGCGATCGGCGAACGGTGCGTGGTGCGCGCGATCCTTCGCGATCACCACGAGGTCGGCCTGCTTGCCCGTCTCCAACGAACCCGTGCGATCGCCCAGTCCCAGCGCGGCCGCGCCCTCGCACGTGGCCATCGCCAGCCAATCGCGCGCGGACACCGGATCCTCGCGATGCGCCACGCGACCGATCCCGGCCGCGAGCCCCAGCTCGTGGAACGTGTCGAGTCGGTTGTTGCACGCGGCGCCATCGGAGCCCAGCCCACAACGGATGCCGTGCCGACGCCACGCGTGCACGTCGGCGAAGCCCGAACCCAGCTTGAGGTTCGAGCCCGGGCAGTGCACCAGCGCCGCGTCGGCGCGCTTCATGAGCGCGAGTTCGGCCTCGTCGAGCCACACGCCGTGCGCGCCCACGAACCGCTCGTGCATGAACCCGTGCGCCGCGAAGTACGGCGCGGCGTGCTGCCCCACCGCCGCCTTGACCTCGGCGCCCTCGGTGGGCGCTTCCGCGAGATGCGTGTGCACGAGCAGCCCGCGCGCGTGCGACGCGGCGGTCACGTCGCGCCACAGGCCCTCGCTGCACGACAGGATGAAGCGCGGCGCGAGCGACACGCTCAGGCGACCGTCGGCCGCGCCGTGCCAGCGGTCGGCCAGCGCGAGCACGCGCTCCAACGCGCGATCGGCGCCCTCGAGCAGTCGCGCCGGCACCGCCTGACCCCGATCCATGAGCGCGGGCCCGAACACCGCACGCAGTCCCGTGCCCGCGAGCGCGTCGGCGAGCGCGTCGCCGTGATGCACCGTGCCCATGTCGTTCACGCACGTGACGCCGCCGCGGATGAGTTCGGCCGCACCCAGACGCACCGAGGCGGCGAGCGACGCGTCGGTGTGCGCGGCCTCGAGCGGCCACACCGCCTCGCGCAGCCAGCGCAGCAGATCGCTCTGCTCGGCCAGTCCGCGGAACAGCGTCTGGCACAGGTGCATGTGACCGTGCACGAAACCCGGCAGCACCCACGCGCCGTGCGCGTCGATCGTGCGGTCGGCCCGTCCCCCGGGCAGCGCGGCGAGCGCGGACGGCACGGCCGAGCCGATCGCCGCGAGGCGATCGTCGACGACCAACACCTCCGCGCGGACGACCGTGCGTGCAGGGTCCATGCACACCACGGTCCCGCCCTGGATCAGGAACGAGCTCAGCGGTTCGCCTCCGTGCGAACGATGATGACAGCGGGCCGTCGCGACCCGCGCGACGACGCGCGGCGCGACGACGACATCGCGGACGTCCGTGCCCGCGAGAGCGACGTCGAGGAAGGTGTCACCGTGCGTGCGGCGGCGTCAAGGACTCACTGCGTCACACGACGCACGGGACCCCGGCGGCGGATTCGCCTCCGGGGTCCCGGGTCACCACCTCGAACGCGACCTCAGTCGGCCGACGACCAGCGCAGCCCCACCATGAGATGTCGCGGCGCGACGACCGTGGCCTCCTCGGTCCTCGTCCAGGTGCGCAGCTGCAACATGCCGTACGCCGACAGCCCGGAACCGAGCGCGACCCGCACGCCGGGCGTCAGATAGAGCGTGCGGATCGCGGAGTGCGACGCCTCGCTCGCGTCGGCCGAGACGTCGGCCGAATGGCTCATCCAGCTCGCCTGACCCGACAACACGACGCGCTCGCCGAGCGAGTAACCCGTGGCGACGCCGACCATGAGCTCGTTGCCCACGCGATAATCGTCCGTGCCCTTGCCCGTCCAGCGCTGCACGACGTTGAGCGCGAGCGGGTTCATGCCGGCGATCGGCAGGGGCTGCGACAACACCACCCCGGCGATCGCATCGAACGAACCCGAGCCCGGTCGCGCGGCGGGCTCGAGCGCGGACTCGACGCCGCCGTTGTCGCGCACCTCGTCGGCGACGTGGGCCTTCCCCGTGGGCAGCTTGGCACCGCCCTGCACCATGATCGAGAGCCCCTCGTGCGAACCCGCCACGTGATAGACGCCCAGCACGGTGGCATCGGCGAAGCCGCGATAGCGCCACGTGTCCACCGAGGCGGGATCGAACGTGCCCGTGTGCGCGAGCGCATGCCGGTGCTCACGGTCCATGTACGGCAGCGTCGCCGTCACGAACAGGCGGTCCGAGACGCGCAGACGCGCTTCGGCCACCCACGTGCGCGTGCGCGTGTACAGCTCGACCTCGCCGTGCGGCTCGGCGCCCGCCACCACGTCGGCCAGCGTCGTCGCGGCCGTGCCGTCCCAGAGGCGGTCCTGCGTCGCCTCCTGATAACGCAGTTCGAGACCGAAGCGCCCTGCACCATGAAGCCCCTCGCTCACGAGCGGACAGCTCTCGGAGCCACAGGTGGCGTGGGCCAGCGTGGCGCACGACAGGGACAGACCGACGAACAGCGCGAGCCGGAACGAGCGCTCCATGACGACTCCTCGAGAGCAAGAATGTGGGGGGATGGGGCGGCCTAGCGAAGCAACGTGCAGCGGCGGACGCGGCGTCCCGAAGGGGTCTCGAGCACCACGAACAACACGCCCGGCTGCGTGCCGAGCGCCGCACCGGGCAGGGGCACCACGTGCGGGCCCGCCGAGGTATCGGCATCACGCAGGCGCGACAACAGCCGGCCGCGCAGGTCGTAGACGGACAGCCGCACGCGCCCGGGCTCGGGCAGCGTGAACGCGATCGTGGACACGGCGGTCACGGGATCGGGCTGCACGGGGCCGAGCGCGAGCGGGGTCACGGGCGGCGGCGGGTCCCCCGCGGGCACCA
>CAZZLY010000005.1:25805-64860 GCA_964655175.1 uncultured bacterium | reverse complement strand
ATCGTCCGCCGAAGCAGAAGCGCACCGAGCAGGAAAGCACCCGGTGCGCTTCAAGACTTCGAAGAGCCTGACGATCAGGAACGGCCAGCCAGCGCCTCCGTGCACTTGCCGCACAGCCCGTCCGCACCGACGTCCGCACGGAACATCCAGCAGCGATCGCACTTGCTGCGCTCGGTCCGCACCACCTCGACCTTCGGCTCCGCGCCGTCCGCCGCCGTCGCGAGCGTGATGCGCGCGACGATGAGCAACGCCGGCAGTTCGTCACCGTAGGCCGCGAGGCGGTCGGTCCACGCGCGCGGGGCGGTGAGCGTGACCTCGGTCTCGGCGGTGGTCGCGACGGTCTTGGCCGCGCGCAGCGGTTCGATCGCGGCGTTCACCGTGTCGCGCACCTCGCGCAGGAACAGCCACTCGTCGCTCGTGCGGCCCGCCTCGTCGCGCTTCGGCCATTCGGCGTGATGCACGCTCGCGCACTCGGCCTTGAGACCGTCGTGCGTCTGCCAGGCCTCTTCCGCGGTGAAGACGAGGGCGGGGGAGACCGCGAGCGTCAGGTCGTGCAGCGCCTGCCACAGCACGGTCTGCGCCGAACGGCGCTCGGGATGATCCGGCGCCAGCGCGTACAGACGGTCCTTGGCGAGGTCCAGGTAGACCGCCGAGAGATCGACCGTGCACAGGTCGAGCACCTGATCGAGCGCGCGGTGGAACTGCAGCGCCGCCCACTCCGCGCGGATGCGTGCGAGACGTGCGGTCAGGTGATCCGCGAACGCGCGGTCCACCTTGGACAGTTTCTCGTAGGGCACCGCGTGCGCGGGCGTGAAGTCGGCGAGGTTGCCGAGCAGGAAGCGCAGCGTGTTGCGCACCTTGCGATAGGCGTCGGCCACGCGCTGCAGGATCTCGTCGCCCACGCGCACGTCGCCGCGCCAATCGGTCGCCAGCGCCCACCAACGCACGACGTCGGCGCCGTACTTGTCGATGAGCTTGAGCGGGTTGACCACGTTGCCCTTGGACTTGTGCATGGCGTGGCCCTGCCCGTCGAGCACCCAGCCGTGCGTCGCGACGTGCGTGTACGGCGCCACGTTCTCGACGCCCACGCCGATCATGAGCGACGAGTTGAACCAGCCGCGGTGCTGGTCGGGGCCCTCGAAGTACACGACCTGCGCCCGACCCGCGCGGGCGGCGTCCCACGCGGCCTTGAGCTCGGGGTGCTGCACCTGGATCGCGCGGTGCGTGCTGCCCGAGTCGAACCACACGTCGAGCACGTCCTCTTCCTTCCGGAACGGCCCCGTGCCCTTGCACGACGGACAGGTGTAGCCCGCCGGGAGGAAGTCCTCGACCGGGCGGTCGTACCACGCGTCGGAGTCCGCCTCGCGCACGATCGCGGCGGCCTTCGTCATGACGCGCGGGTCGAGCGACGGCGTGCCGCAGCCCTCGCAATACACCGCGGGGATGCCCACGCCCCAGCTGCGCTGGCGCGACAGGCACCAGTCGGGGCGGCTCTTCACGGCCTCGCGGATGCGGTTGCGCGAGCTCTCGGGGTCCCACGTCACGGCGCGTTCCACCTGCTCGACGCAGCGCTCGCGATGGCCGGCGTGGTCCACGATCATGAACCACTGATCCGTGGCGCGGAAGATGACCGGCTTGCGGCAGCGCCAGCAGTGCGGGTAGCTGTGGTTGAAGCTCGTGGCGTGCAGCAGCACACCCTGCTCACCGAGCCAGCGGATGATGTCCTCGTTGACGTCGAGCACGCTGCGGCCCGCGAAGTGCGCCACGTCGCTCGTGAAGCGACCGCCCTCGTCGACCGGGCACACGATGCCGAGCCCGTTGCGCGCGCCGACCTGGAAGTCCTCGGTGCCGTGTCCGGGCGCGGTGTGCACGATGCCGGTGCCGTCCTCCATGCTCACGAACGGCGAGCCGTCCACCACGCGCGAGTCGTTGCCGAACGGGCCCGCGAAGATCGCGCCCACGAGGTCGGCGCCGCGCACGGTGGCGAGCGTCTCGAGCGGCTGCCCGAGGCGTTCACCGAGCGGCGCGACGCGCGCGGCGGCAATCACGATCGTCTGCCCGCTCACGCGCGCGACGGCGTAATCGGCCGACGGATCGACCATGAGGCCCAGGTTGGCGGGCAGCGTCCACGGCGTCGTCGTCCAGGCGACCGCGCTCACGTCCGGGTACGCGGCGAGCGCGCCCGCCGCCGCATCGCGGCGCAGCGGGAAGCGCACGAGGATGCTGGGCGAGGGCACGTCGGCGTACTCGATCTCGGCCATGGCGAGCGCGGTGCGATCGGTCGGGCACCAATGGATCGCGCGCTTGCCACGCTGGATGAAGCCGCGCTCGTGCAGGCGGCGCAGCGTCTCGAGGATCTCGGCCTCGAACTCGGGCGCCATCGTGCGGTAGGGGCGGAACCAATCGCCCCAGCCGCCGAGCCGGATGAACTGCTGCCGCTGCGTGTCGATCCACTGCGTCGCGTACTCGCGGCACGCCCGGCGCAGCTCGAGGCGCGTGGGCTTCTGCTTCTTCTCGGCGAACTGCCGGCCCACCTGCATCTCGATGGGCATGCCGTGGTTGTCCCAGCCGGGCACGTACGGCGCGTCGAAGCCCTGCAGCGACGCCTGCCGCACGGCGGCGTCCTTCCAGATCTTGTTGGCGGCGGTGCCCATGTGGATGTCGCCGTTCGAGTACGGCGGGCCGTCGTGCAGCAGCCACAGCGGGCGGCCCTTGCGCGCGGCGCGCAACGCCTCGTAGGCGGTCGCCTGCGTCCACGCCTCGAGTCGGGCCGGTTCACGCGTCGCGAGATCCGCCTTCATGGGGAAGGGCGTCTCGGGCATGTTCATCGTGTCCTTGTACCCGGGCTTCTTGGGCTGCTCCGACATGCGACCTCCGTGCTCGTGGGTGGAACGCGAAACCCCGGCGGGGAGGACGCGTGCGCGATGCACGGGTCCTCTCCGCCGGGGCGATGGGGTCTCGCGTGACCACCCGACTTCGCGCGGCTCTCGCGAGCGGCGCCTCATGGAGCACGGGGCTCCGACCCGGTCAGCGCGTGCGGGTCGACACGTGGGGTCTACCGCGGCGTGTTCGCCGCCTCTTCCCGGGCTCGGGGGTGATGTTCACGTCGCGCGGGATCCCGTCGGGCTCGCACCGTCCCCGACTCGCTCGTGGTTCCACGCGGGCTACTGTCCCCGTCACAGCCTCGCCCCCTGTCGGAGGCAGCGGGACTGTGCCACCCGTTCGCGTCGAGCGTCAAGGCTCGGCGCGCGGGGATTCAGCGAGGGCTCGAGTGGCCCGCGTCCTTCGTCGCGCCCGGCCCCGAGCGCTTGCGGGTCGACTTCGTCTTCTTGCCGCTGGGCTTCTTCGCGGCCGTCGTCCCGGACGGCGAGGCGTGGACGTCCGCGCTGGGGTGTCGCGACCGCTTGGAGCGCACGTGCTTCGTCTTGCCGTGACCCGCGGATCGGGACGATCGCACGGAGCGCACGGCCGCCTCGTCGGGATCGCCCGCCGTGCCGCCCACGTCGGCGAGCAGCATGACCGCGTCGAGCACCGCGGGCCGTCCGTCGCGGTCCGCGAGCGCGTCGGCGTGCGCGCTGGGGAACGACGAGCCGTACACCGTGGCGAGTTCGTCGCGATGCGCCTCGCGCGCGAGCGGCGAATGGCCCGTGCGCACGCCGAGCGATCGCACGCGGGCGAGGTCGCGCGCGAGGACCTCCCACGACAGCGCGCCGCCCGGTCCGTGGTCGCCATCCTCCTCGGGCAGGATGGCCCAGGCGATCAGCGAATCGCGCAGCGCACGCGGCGGCAGCGCGGGGTCGAGCGTCGGGCCCTGCGAGGCGGCGGCGAGCATGCGCCACCACACCTCGCGCGTGAGCGCGTCGTCCTCGCGCATGGCGGGCGACACGAGTCCCGCGCACTCGCCCCATTCGAGGAAGGCCATCGTCGCGGTCGAATCGGCGCGGTGGGCGGGCAGTCGTTCGTTGACGAACGCCAGCGGGTCCTCGACGCGCGCGTGCTCCCAGCGCTCGTCGGGCGTCTCGGTGATGCGCACTTCGAAGTGCAGGTGCGGCGTCGTGGCGCGTCCCGTGGCACCGACGCGTCCGAGCGGTTGCCCGGCGAGGACCGATTGGCCCTCGCGCACGCGCGGCGAGCCGCGCAGCAAATGGGCGTAGACCGAGTACGCCACGACCTCGTCGGCGAGCCGGTGCGCCACGACCACGTGCGTGCCGTAACCGCCGAACGCGCCGCGATCGCCGACGCGCACCACCAGTCCGCCGGCGGCCGCGCGCACGGTGGCGCCCGACGCGCCTTCAGCGAGATCGGCGCCCTGATGCGAGGCGCGCGCGCCGTCCCATTCGACGCCGCGCAGCACGTAGAACAAACCATGGCCCGTCGTGCGCTCGCTCGCCAGCGTGTAGCCATCGCCCACGGGCAGTCGCCACGCGCCCGCCGGCGCCCAGCGCGCCTGCGTCGGGGGCTCGAGCGGCAGCAGGCCGCCGAGTCGAGCGGTCGCCGCGAGCAACAGGGTGAGTGCGAGCGCGATCAGTGGAGCACCACCACGCGTGCGGCGGCGTCACGCCCCGCGACGCGCGCGAAGTACAGTCCGGGGGCGAGCTCGCGCGTGACGGCGGCCGCGAAGCGCGCCGCACCCGGTTCCGTCGCGCGCGTCGTCGCGACCGTGCGACCGGCGAGATCGTGCAGCGTGATCGCATCGCCGATCGTGAGCGCGGCGCCGCGCACCTCGAGCACCTGACCGGCCCGCAGCGGATCGGGCCCCAGTCGCAACGCGATCGTGGGGCGTCCCGGGCGGTCGCCCACCGCGGTCACACCGTCGCCGTCGAGGCGGCGCTCGCGCATGCGCAGTCGCGTGCTCGTGCCGTCGAAGCCGGTCCACACCACGGTGACGTTGCCCGCCGACGTGGGCAGCGGTTCGGCCACACTCGCGGTCAGGTCCTCGCCATCGGACAGGCGGGTCGCGCGCGCGTCCCAACCGATGCCGGGGCGCCAACGCTTGTAGCGCACCTCGAGTCCGTTCACGCCCACGCGCTCATAGGTGACGTGCAGTGCGCCCGCGGGATCGAGCGCCAGCCGCGGGTTCTGAAGTCCGCTGCCCACGGCGTCGATCGTGGTGTCGCGCTGCGAGGGCGCTCCGCGCGGCTGCCGACGCTGGTAGTGGATCTCGCTGTTCGCGCCCGGGCTCACCTGCCAAACCGTGTGCAGCACGCCGGCCGTGTCCACGATCGCACTCACGCTGGGTTGCGCCGCCACGCTGTTGGGCGTGAGCCGGAAGCGTGCCGAAAGGCCGCTGTCGGGATGGAAGCGCGCCGCGAGGATCTGATGCAGCCCGGTGCCCACGTCGGGCCACACGACGTAGGCGCGGCCGTCCCCGGCCGCGGTCACGCACGGCGGCGTGGGCAGGTCCGCGTCGGTGGTGAGCGCTTTGGGCTGACCGTACGGTGCGGCGTACAGGAACGTCATGTACTGCAGACGCGTGCGCGGCGCGAACGTCTCGATCCACGCCAGATGCATGCGGCCGCGCGCGTCGGCGGCGAGAGAAGGGGCGAAGCAGCCCTGCGCGCTCTGCGTGAGCACGCGCGGCGAGGTCCAGCGCCCCTGCAGACGGGCGCGGTACACCAACTGGCCCACACCGCTCGCGGCATCGACCCAGACGATCGCCACGTCGTCGCCCCCGAGCCACGCCAGCGTGGGCTCGCTCACCGCACCGTGGCCCTCGTCCACCAGGTCCACCACGCGCCACGCCTGTCGCCACGGACGTTCGCGCAGCACGATCGCGATGCGACCCGCCACCGTCTCGGCGGACACCTGCCAGGCCTTGCCCGACGGCGAGACGGCCGACCTCGTGGCGGGGCCCGCCGTCTGATGGGGTTCGCCGGCCGACGGCGCGAGCGCTCGCGGCGCGTCCCACCCGGGAGAGCGCACCTGCACGCGCACGCTCACGTCCCGGCCGACCCGCGCGATGCTCTGCAGCGCGAGGTTCGTCGGCGCACCCGCGAACGTGCGCGTCGAGGGCGTCGTGGCGTCGTCGATGCGGACGCGATTCAGCTGGCCCGGGAACGGATCGTTCGGGTCGCCACGGTTGCTGCCCAGCACCAGGTCGCCGTCGCCGTCCGCCTCGACGATGCGCAGGCCGGGCGTGGGGCCGGTGTTGACGCGGTTGGCACCGATGCGCGAACCGATCACCGCCTCGTCCACCTGCTGCACGAGCAATCCCTCGGCCGGCAGGCGTGCATCGAATCGATCGCGCACGCGGTTCTCGAGCAGCAGATGCTCGGGGTTGTCCTCGCCCTCGAACGTCACCTCGAGCACCGGGCCGCCGTCCACGATGGGGCGCAGCACGAACGTCGTGTCCTCGCGCGGCCGCACGCGCGTGACCCAATCGAGCCACACGAGCGGCCATGCGCCCAGGTGCGCGGGCGACTCCGGCGACCGCCCGTCGGCGCCGTAGGCCCCCGTGGACATGAGCGACCAGTTGCCCGGTCCCACGTTGGCCGCGCCGCCCAGACTCGATGTGTCGTACAGGTCGGGAAGTCCCAGCGTGTGGCCGAACTCGTGGCAGAACACCCCGATCTCGCACAACTGTCCGGGCCTGAAGCCCGACAGTTCGGGAAGCACCGTGAACCGGTCGATGCGCATGCGCTGCGTGAGCGACCCGGGCACGAGGTCGTCGCAATCGAACGGCGAGGCGTTGTTCCAGCCCGCGGTCGCGCGCGAGGTGATCGACCACAGATCGCGCCGACTCGTCGTGGTCTCGCCGCCAGGACCGGCGTGCACCAGCCACAGCATGTCGACGTAGCCGTCGGCGTCGAGATCGAAGCGCGAGAAGTCCACGCTCGCATCGCACGCCTTGAGCGCATCGCGGAACATGCCGTAGGCGTTGTTCGGCGAGCCGATCGTGTTGAGTCCCCACGCATCATAGGAGTAGTAGAAGCGGTCGTGCGGCAGGGTGACGGTGGCCACGACCTCGCCGCGGATGCGCAGGCGACCCGACGACGCCCACAGGTAGTACTCGGCGAGCGAGCCCGTGGGGGAGACGCCGGTCGTGTCGAACAACCGCTGTTCGAGCGCGATCCGCGGATGCACGATCGCGCTGTCGCTGAACGCGACGCGGATCACCGGGATGCGCCACTCGCGCGGCGCGGCGCTCACCGCGGGACCGCGCGCGACCTCGGGCACCTCGAACAGGCCACGCGCGAACGCCGCCGACAGTTCGGGCGCGAGCGGGCCCGAGCGGGGTGGCAGGGTGGCGAGGGCCGGAGTGGACACGAGCACCGACCCCACGACCGCCACTCGGATGGCGAGGGCGCGGAGGTTCATGGCCGGTAGCCTACCAAATGCGTCCTGTCCGCGTCGGGTGGCTGTGCTAGCCTGCGGCGCGATGACCTCCCACGCCATCCGCTCGTTCCCGCGACTCGTCGCGCTCGCCCTGCTGGCCTCGCTGGCGCTCGTGCGCCCTGCGGGGGCCGCGCCCGCCGAACGGCCGTCCCTGCGCAGCCTGCAGCCGCCGTACTTCCATGCCGACCTGTCGGTGGCGGTGGATTCCAGCAGCCGGTCCAAGGTCCGGGCGGTCGTGAGCGTGCCGTACCCCGAGCTCAATTGGGAGCGCTCCGACCGTGGCTACACCGCTGGCGTCGCGGTGGTGGTCGAACTCGAGGCCCTGCGTGGCCACAAACGCCTCTATGGGGACTCGTGGGAGCGTCGGATCCGGGTCGCCGATTACGCGACCACCACGGGGATGCGCAATCAGGTGGTGGAGACGCGCGAGTTCAGCGTGCCGCCGGGGCGCTACGCGGTCCGGGTCTCGGTTCGCGACGTGCGCGCGCTGCAGGTCTCCGAGGTCACCGATCGACTGGAGTTGACCGACCCCACGAAGCAGCCGGTCAGCTTCTCGGACCTCGAGCTGGGGCTGCGGGACTCGGCCGGGGTGTTCGTGCCGTACCCGGCCCGGCAGTTCGGGTTCGAGGTGGACGGCCTGGCCGTGCGGGCGAGCGTCATGGACCGACGGGCGGGCGTCTGGCCGCGCGCGCACACCTATCATTGGCGCCTGCTCGACGAGTCGGGCGGGCCGCTGCGGGAGGGGGACACCACCTTCACCACGACCCGTCCGGGTGAGCCGGTGGTCCTCGTGCCGCGCGTGGGCGAGCTGTTCATCGGGAGTTACGCGTTCGAGCTCGAACTGCGCGAGGGCAAGACCGCGTGGCGCACCCGCCGGGTGTTCGAGGTCGAGGAGAGCGGGCCGCCGCACGGGCGTGAGTTCGACCAGATCCTCGAGGCGCTCGCGTACATCGCCAGCGATGCCGAGGTGGATGCGCTGCGCGGGCACACCGAGAGCGAGCAGGCGGCCCTGTGGGAGCAGTTCTGGCACCGCCGCGACCCGACCCCGGAGACGGCGCGCAACGAGTACCAGATCGAGTTCTTCCGCCGCGTGCGTTACGCCGACCAGCACTTCCAGGGCTTCGGCCCGGGCTGGCGCTCGGACATGGGCCGCATCTACATCCGGTACGGCCCGCCCGATCAGGTCGAGCAGCGGCAGGCCACCGCGGTCCAGCCCGCGATCGAGATCTGGTCGTACAACCAGCCCTACCGGCGGCTCGTGTTCGCCGACCGCGAGGGCTTCGGCCGCTACACGCTGGTCAATCCGGCCGTCGAATGACCGCGCCTCGACCGACCCACGCCGTCGTCTCGCTGCCCGCGTTGGACCTGCGGACCGAGCCGCGCCATGCGGCCGAACTGGGCTCGCAGCTCCTCATGGGGGAGATCGTGCGGATCCTGGGCCGCTCCGGTGAGGCGGGTTGGGTCCGGGTGCGCAACGAGGCCGACGGCTACGCCGGCTGGGTGCGGGCGTGGGGGCTGGTCGAGGCGTCGGCGGCACGCGTCGAGGGCTGGCGGGCCCGCGCGAAGGGACGCGTCGCCGTGCCGCTGGCGCAGGTGCTCACGGGACGGGGCAGCGGGGCGGCCGTCTCGCCCGTGTTCCTGGGGGACCGGCTCATCGCGGGACGCGCGGTGAACGGCTTCCGCCCGGTGGAGTTGCCGGATGGCCGTCGCGGCTTCCTGCCGGCGGGGGCGTTGGCGGGGAGGACCCGGCCGACGATCGAGGCGAGGGTCCTGACGCTGCTGGGGACGCCCTATCTGTGGGGCGGGCGCACGCCGGCGGGCTACGACTGCTCGGCGTTCGTGCAGCAGGTCCTGCTGGAGCAGGGGGTGTCGTTACCGCGGGATGCGAAGGACCAGTGCCGTCGCTCACGCCGACTGCCCGACGGGGTCGAACCCCGGGTCGGGGATCTGATCTTCTTCCGCCGACCGCGAGAAAAAGCGAGTCACGTCGGAATCGCGCTCGGCGGCGGCTACTACGCGCACAGCCGAGGTCGCGTCCAGGTGGCCAGTATCGAACCCGATAATCCTTTGTGCGACAAGGATCTGCTGGTTCAGTCCATGGGTTGGTGGCGGCCGCGTTGAGCTCCGTCGGCGTTCTCCGGACGGGGCAAAACCTATTCAAAATCGGCTTGACACTCTTTGCCACCGTTGCCTACGGTCCCCCTGGGCGTGCTGCCAGAGGTCCTTCCACAAGAGGGATCTGCCGCTGGCTTCATCTTCGTAGCTCCTTCCCACGGACGAGAGGGAGCTTTTCGCATGTCCGGTTGAACCAGATCGCGATGGAAGGCGGGTCACGGAAACACGTGTAGGCTGGCGGGCCAGGTCGCAGCCGCCGGTGCATCGGGTGGAAGGACCCCCACCGACCCTCGCAAGGAGGCTTCAAAAATATGCACAAGCTTCTCAGCCGTTCCTTCGCTCTGCTCGCTCTCGTGGCCGTGCTCCCGGCGGCTGCCTTCGCCTCGACCTCGCGCGTCGCGGGTATGAACGTCCCCGGCGACTACATCAAGGACTACACGGGCATCCGTACGTACGTCTCGGGTGTCTCGTCGGTCGGCAATCTGATCTGGGTGAACCCGAGCGACGACCAGGGCATGGGCGCCGTGCTGCAGAATCTTTTCGACGGCCGCTTCGGTTCCTTCGCCGTGAACATCAACAACGACGCGCAGTCCATGGGCTCGCTCGACCCGAACTTCACGGCCGGTGAGTCGATCGACCTGACCTGGGGCCGCAAGATGGGCTCGGGCTCGTTCGGTGTCCGCGTGAACCGTTCGTACAGCTCGCTGGAGACGGCGGCGGGTACGACCGAGGGCCTGTACGGCCGCAACATCATGGGCTTCGGCGCTGGCTACGGCTGGGCTCTGAACTCGAACACCGACGTCGAGCTGTCGGCCCTGTACCAGACCCGTAGCTTCAAGACGGCGACGGCGACGGAGCACGGTGGCGTGGCGTACCAGCTGGCCGGTCGTGCGATGACCAAGGCGGGCAGCAACCTGAGCCTGACCTCGGCCGTCAAGATCAGCAGCTACGACATGTCGACGGAGACGGTGCCTGCCGGTGTCGTCACGACGAACAAGACCACGGGCTGGTCGGCCGGTCTGGCGGGCAACTGGACGCTGGGCTCGAACGATCTGTTCGTCTTCGGCGCCGAGTTCAACAACGCCAAGAACGACAACGGTGTGGCGCAGGCCAAGGGCTCGCTCATGCCGGCCGTGTTCATGGGCCTCGAGACGGGCGTCAACAGCTGGCTGACGCTCCGCTTCGGTGCGAGCAACTCGGTGACGGCGCGCAGCGAGAACTTCGCGGGCGACGTCCTGAAGACGGACACGTTCTCGTTCAACACGGGCTGTGGCGTGAAGGTCGGTACGCTGCAGTTCGATGCGACGGTGACGCCGAGCTTCTACAACGGCGCGGTCAACAACGTGCTGAACGGCAACCCGTTCGCGAACGTGTCGGCCACGTACACGTTCTGAGCACGTCCGTCGTGAAGTCGTAGCAGTCCAGATGTGGGCCGGGGGCGCGGATCGTGGCGCCCTCGGCCGCATCTTTTCCGGTCCGTCCCCTCGCTCGGAGGAACCCCTCATGTCGCTGCGCCGCACGCTCTCGCTGAGCCTCGCCGCCCTCGCGCTGCTCGTCCCGGTCCTCGCCTCGGCGTCCTCCGCGCGTCTCGCGGGTCTCGCCGTGCCGGGTGACTACGTCCTCGACGAGTCGGGCCGCTTCACCTACCTCTCGGCCACGGCCACGCAGGGCGGGCTCGTGTGGGTGTCGCCCGATGCCGCGGACAACAACGCCATGGGCGCCGTGCTGCCCAACCTGTTCGGAGGCCGTGCGGGCACCTTCGCGGTCAGCCTGCGCCGCTTCGCGCCGTCGCTGGGGCAGGAGCTGTATCTGGACCCGGTCACCACGAGCGATCTGGGTAATCCGGACGTGAATCTGGCCGGCGAGTCGCTGGACCTCGCCTGGGCCCGCCGCATGGGCGATCGCAGCCTCGGGCTGCGCGTGAACCGCTCGTTCGTGTCGCGTTCGACCGTCGCCGGGACCACCGAGGGTGACGGCAACAACGGGCGCAACATCATGGGCTTCGGTGTGGGCTACGGCTTCCCGCTGCGCGGCCACGACACGCAGGTGGCGTTCCAGTACCAGACGCGCGACTTCAAGGGCACCAACCTCAACACGCCGTCGAGCGCGCACTCGAATCGTGGCGGCACCTGGTTGTTCGCGGGCCGCTCGATCGTGAAGGCCGGTCCGAGCCTCACCGTGGTGCCGTCGGTGCGCGCCTACTCGTTCGGTCGCGGCTTCACCAATGCGACGAACCAGGAGTTCAAGTCGATTCTGAGTGGCTGGCAGGCCGGCGTCGCGGGCAACTGGACGCTCGGCGCCAACGACCTGTTCGTGCTCGGCACGCAGCTCGTGAGCAACCGCAACGACCTGATCTCGACCGGCGCCAACGTCGTGCGCACCGAGAGCATGACGCCGAGCGTGTTCGCGGCCCTCGAGACGCAGGCCAACGCGTGGCTGCGCCTGCGCTTCGGCGCGCGCAACACCGTGACCTACAGCATCAAGGACGTCCCCGGCGGCCCGCCCAGCACGCCGCAGACGATCAAGCGCGACACGTTCGCCTACAACATGGGCGCCACGGTGAAGGTCGGGGGGCTGACCTTCGACGGTGTCCTGACGCCGAACTTCTTCGACGGCGCGGCGGGTAACGTGCTCAACGGCGCGGGTGGCCCGACGTTCTCGCAGGTCTCCGTCAGCTACACGTTCTGAACCCCGACCCGCGGGGTCGCGGGCGATGGCGAAGGTTCCGAGGGGCGCGCTCCGGCAGCACGGGGCGCGCCCCTCGGCGTTGGGGGGGCCCAAAGGAGGCTTGTCCACGCGTTGACAATCAGGCCGTGACGGACCTAGCCTGCGGCTCATCAGATTCGGCACCGCCTCAGCATCGCCATGGACCGGCGTCCCCCGCGCCCAGCACACGTCTCGCCGGGGGACTGGAGGTAGGAATGCAGCGTTCGTCGCTCCCGCCATCGCCGAAATCCCGTTCCGCCAACACCACTGTGGTCTCGAGCCGCTCGGGCATCCTCTCCGAACGGTTGCCGGTATCGCCTTGCCCGAAAGGAGAGAACACCATGCCCCGCTCACACTCGTGGGTGCGTCGGTTGGCCGCCTTGGCGGTCGCCCTCGTGCTCGCCGTGCCGGCCCTGGCCGGGACGACCGGCAAGCTGACCGGCCGCGTGACCGACGACAAGAAGCAGCCGCTCGCCGGTGTCAACGTGCGCGTCGAGGGCCAGCGCCTCGGTGCGGTCACCGACGATCAGGGGGAGTACTTCATCCTCGGCATCCCCGCGGGTCGCTACACGGTGCGGCTCAACCTGCTCGGCTATGCGAACTACGTCGCCGAGAACGTCGAGATCGCGCCCGACTTCTCGACCACGCTCAACGCCGTCATGAAGACCGAGGCGGTGCAGATGGGTGAGGTCGTGGTCGAGGCCGATCGCCCGTTGCTGCAGAAGGATGCCACGGGCACGACGCGCTTCATCAGCGGTAAGGACATCCAGAAGCTGCCGACGCGCGGTTACCGCGATGCGGCCGCGCAGCAGACGGGTGTCGTGAACTTCGCCAAGAACATCGACAACGAGGCGCAGAACGGCAACACGCTGATCGTGCGCGGCGGTCGTCCCAACGAGACGGCCTACTTCGTCGATGGCTTCTCGCAGCAGGATCCGCTCACCGGCACCTCCAGCACCGCGATCAGCAACAACGCGATCGAGGAGGTCGTCGTGCTCACCGGCGGCTTCAACGCCGAGTACGGCCGCATCATGTCGGGCGCCGTCAACGTCGTCACGCGTGAGGGTGCCGACAAGTACTTCGGGTCGTTCGAGGCCGTGTCGGACATGCTCGCCGGCTCGTGGATCGGGGCCGATCGCACCGATTACAACGTCTACGACCTGTCGTTCGGCGGCCCCGTCGTCCCCGGGCGCGACGACCTGAGCTTCTACCTCTCGGGTGAGCGTCGCTGGCAGGGGGACCGCGCGCCGAGTCTCGTGTCGGACGCGTTCCGCACCGAGCTCGAGAGCCGCGGCCTGAACGGCGCGATGAAGCCCAACAACTCGCTCGGTGGCCTCACGTTCCAGGGCAAGATCGCGTACCAGCCCACCGACAAGGTGACGCTCAAGGTGGGCGGACTCGGCTCCCAGGACGACTGGCGGCAGTACGCGCACGCGTACCTGTTCAACGCCGATCACATGCCGCGCTACTACGATCGCAACACGAACTACTTCGCGACCTACAATCAGGTCCTCAGCACGCGGACGTTCTTCAACCTGTCCGCGAACTGGTTCGAGACGGTCCGCAAGCGCGGTGACGGCGTGTACTTCGATCGCATCGGCGAGTACTACCAGCCCTCGGGCAATCCGCTGTTCGATCAGGACATCCCGCTGTTCTGGCAGTCCGGGCACGTGTTCGACGACTACATGCAGCGCCGCTCGTCGTACTGGGGCTTCCAGGGCAACATGACCTCGCAGGTCAACCGCTACCATCAGGTCAAGGTCGGCGCCGATCTGCAGCTGCACACGCTGCGTTACTTCGACCATTTCTTCCCGACCAATCTGGGCGGCTCCAATCCCAACGAGCTGGACTGGGACGGCTACGGCTACACGATCGGTCAGGACGCGAACGGCCGCTACACCGTGCTCGAGACGGATGCGGGCAAGGACGGCGCCAAGCACCCCAAGGCGTGGTCGGCCTACGCACAGGACAAGTTCGAGTACGAGGGCGTTGTGGTGAACGGCGGCCTGCGCTTCGATCACTTCAACGTCGACGCGCCCGGCCTGCTGAGCGAGCGATTCCCGCTCGGCGACCCGACGAACGCCGGCAACCTGCCGGACTCGCTCGAGGACAAGGACCTGCAGAAGTCGCGCACGTACGCGCGGCTCTCGCCGCGCTTCGGCGTCGCGTTCCCGCTCGACGAGAAGTCGATCCTGCGCTTCAACTACGGGCAGTTCTACCAGCAGCCGAACCTGCAGGACCTGTACGTCTCGTACCGATTCCTGCAGCACAAGGTCCGCACCGGCGGTTATTTCGTGGGCTTCGGCAACCCGAACCTGCGGCCCGAGCGCACGACGGCGTACGAGGTCGGCTTCCAGCGTCAGTTGGGCGACCACGCGCGCGTGGACCTCACGGCCTACTACAAGGACGTGAAGGACCTCGTCGAGATCACCAACGTGCCGTCGAGCCCCAAGAGCTTCTCGAGCTACCGCAATCGCGACTTCGCGACCATCAAGGGCGTCGACGTCGGCTTCGCGGTGCGTCCGTCGGGGCACCTCTCGGGCGGTGTGAACTACAGCCTCGCGTTCGCGCAGGGCACGGGCTCGGTCTCGAACACGCAGCGCAACGCCGCGTGGGTCGGTGCCGCGACGCCCAAGCAGACCTCGCCGCTCGACTTCGATCAGCGCCACAAGCTCTCGGTCAACGTCGACTGGCGTCTGGGCAAGGGTGAGGGCCCGTCGTTCGGCGCGCTCAAGCTGCTCGAGCGCACCGGCATCAACGCGCTCTTCAATCTGGGCAGCGGTACGCCGTTCACGCCGACCAAGGTCTACAACGAGGTCTCGCTCGCCGCGACCTCGCCGGACGGCAACGGCCAGCCGTTCAACTCGCGTTACGGCCCGTGGGCGTTCAACCTCGATCTCAAGGCCACGCGCGGCCTGAATCTGGGCCACTTCGAGGTCGAGGCGTTCCTGTGGGCGCTCAACGTGACCAACAGCAAGAACCCGGTCGCCGTCTACACCTCGAGCGGCACGGCCACCTCGACGACGTGGCTGCAGACCGCCGACGGCCAGGCGTATCTGGACCGCACCGGTGACGAGGGCGCGCGTCTCTACGAACTCGCGACCAACAATCCGAACCTGTATTCCAACCCGCGTCTGGTCCGTTTCGGACTCCGCACCAACTTCTGAGCGACCCGTGTCCAGGAGGTCATCGATGAATCGGATCATCTCGAGGAGCGCATGGGCCGCCCTTGCCGTGATGCTGTGGGCGCTGCCCGCGGTCTCCGGTCGGGCCCCGAGCTCCAGCACGCCCCGTCGCGTCGCACGCGGCCCGGCGCAGCCCGCCCGTGTCGAGCGCGATGCGCGTGCGCAGGTCTTCAACCAGGCCCGTCGCGTGGACGTGAACAACATCAACATGTTCGTCACGAACTACGGCACGTTCGCGAACGACATCGAGAATCAGGGCAACTCGGGTCTGTTCTTCCCGAAGGGCACCATCAAGACGGCCGTGTACCAGTCGGGCATCTGGATCGGCGGCAAGGTCGGCGGCCAGCCGCGCGTCGCGATCGCCGAGTACAGCCAGGAGTTCGGCCCCGGTGCCATGGTCGGCACGTCGGCCGACGATCCGTCGCGTCCCGAGTACGTCGTGTACAAGGTCGCGCGGTACACGGGTAACCCCGAGGACACCGCCCACGTCGAGCGCAGCGCGGCCGACCTGCAGCGGGATCGCACGCTCGATCCGATCGTGCACCACTCGTGGAGCGAGTACGTCAACGGGGCCGCGCCCTACGGCGCCCCGGTGCGCACGTACTCGTTGCCCGATCCGAACAGCCCGGGCAACTTCGTGAGCGTGGTCGGTCCGGACGTCTCGGGCGATCAGATGCTGTGGGCCGTGTACAACGATGCCGACCCGGGCGTGCACACGAACCGTGGCGGTGGCTCGCTGCCGCTGGGCGTCGAGGTGCAGCAGAAGACGTTCGCGTTCGATCGTCAGGGCGCCCTCGGCAACACGGTGTTCCTCGAGTACAAGCTGCTCAACAAGGGCGGCAACGACATCGACAGCTGCTACATCATGTTCTGGTCGGACCCCGACCTGGGCGGCGCCTCGGACGACCTCGTGGGCTGCGACACGTCGCTGTCCATGGGCTACGTCTACAACGCCACGAACGTCGATCAGGTGTACGGCGATCGTCCGCCGGCGGTGGGCTACGACTTCTTCAAGGGCCCGATCGTCGCCGGTGACACGCTCGGCATGTCGTCGTTCATCTACTACATCAACGGCACCGACCCGGCGAACGCCACGCAGACCTTCAACTACATGCGCGGCTACACCCGCGACGGCGGGCCGGTCATCGACCCGACGACGTCGCTGCAGACGCGGTTCTACTATCCCGGCGACCCGGTCAACGGGACCGGCTGGCTGGACTCGAACCCGTCCGACCGCCGCTTCATGATGATCACCGGGCCGTTCCACCTGGCCCCGGGCGACCAGCAGACGATCGTCGGTGCCATCGTCGTCTCGCAGGGTGGCGACCGCCTGTCGTCGGTCACCGGCCTCAAGTTCTTCGACGTGAAGGCGCAGAAGGCGTTCGACATCGACTTCCAGTTGCCGCCGCCGCCGCCCGCGCCGCGCATGACGTTCAGCACGGATCACAATCAGGTGAATCTGTTCTGGGATTCGGGCTCGCGGTTCAACTACACGCCGGCCCCGGGTTACGCGTTCGAGGGTTACAACGTCTACCAGGGCGCCTCGATCTCGGGGCCGTGGAAGCGCCTCAAGACCTTCGACGTCGTCAACGGCGTCAAGGACGTGCGTGAGCCCGTGTTCGATCCGAACACCGGTCTGATCGTCAACGACACGCCGACCGCGTTCGGTGGTGACAACGGCGTGGCGTACACCTACAGCACCAACTCGGACGCCGTCCGGGGTGGCACGCTCAAGGATGGGACGACCTACTACTACGCCGTCACCGCCTATGCCGTGAACCCGGCGCCTCCGGCGGGCCTCGAGAAGGTGCTCGAGACCTCGTTCCAGCCGGTCATCGTGACCGTGCAGCGTCCGGCCTCGGGCACCGACCTCGCGTCGGCCAGTGCCTCGGCCTCGACCGTGCACCGCGTCAGCACGGCGACGCCGCCGACGAGCGATCACGTCGTGGTGGACATCGTGGATCCGGCGTCGATCACCGGCGACACGTACGCCATCACGTACGGTCCCGGCGTCACGCCCACGTGGAACCTGCTCAACCTCACCAAGGGGACCACGCTGCTGTCGGGGCAGACCGAGCGCACCGACAATCCCAGCTATGCGCCCATCGACGGCATGATCGTGAAGCTGCGTGAGACGCAGGCCCTGAGCGATCCGCTCAACGACGTCGTCTACACGCCCTACCGCAAGGACAAGCCGTACGGCGGTGTGGGGGCGGGGCTGACGACGTTCGAGGACAGCTTCGGTTACGCCTGGGACTTCTTCGCCGGCATCGACCCGTCGGCTCAGCCGGAGCTGTTCACGCCGGTCGAGTTGCGCTTCGGTTCGGGACAGAAGGCCTATCGCTTCCACCGCGATGAGACGGCGACCGGCAGCGCTCCGGCCAACACCGGCCGCGGCTACACCTACGGTGGCTTCCAGAACGTGCCGTTCACGGCCTGGGACACCTCGGTGGATCCGGCGCGGCAGCTCGAGGTCGCGTTCGTCGAGCGTCGCGTGACGGACGACGACGGTGTGCAGACCGGCGCACAGCCGGCCACGCACGACGGTGTGTGGGGCCCGGACGCCTCGGACCTCGGTGGCCGCGAGTACCTGTTCATCAGCCGTCGTTCGTACACCGGCAGCGAGGCCACCGAACTGGCGCAGGATCAGGCCGTGCTCGGTGCCGACACGCTCTGGATGTACGCCGCGTGGCTGCACAAGACCGGCCCGGCGCCCACCGCGGGGGACCAGTTCAAGGTCCTGCTGGGTAACCAGACCGGCACGGCGAACGACACGCTCGTGTTCACGACGCAGGCGGCGCGCTCCGGTCTGTCCACGCTGCAGGACGCCAACAAGGGCATGATCCGCGTGGTGCCGAATCCGTACTACGCGCGCTCGACCTACGAGCTCTCGTCCTTCAACCGCATCGTGAAGTTCATGAACATGCCCGAGCAGGCCACGGTGAGGATCTTCAACCTCTCGGGACAGCTCGTGCGCACGCTGCAGAAGACCGATCCCAAGAGCTCGATCCTCGAATGGGATCTCGAGAACGAGAACCGGCTGCCGGTCGCCTCGGGCGTCTACATCTTCCACGTGGACACGCCGGGCGCGAGCAGCACGACGGGACGAGTGGTGGTCTTCATGGAGAAGGAACGGCTCCTGACCTTCTAAGGGGGAATGACGATGGATCGCATGACGCAGAACACGACGCTGTTCGGGCGCTTCGCCCGGCCCGCGCTCTGCGCGGTGGCCCTGGCCGCCCTCCTCGCGGGGGTGACGGCCGTGGCCCATGCAGGCTCGGATGGACGCAAGGGCACCGCGGGTGCCTCGGAACTGTTGATCCCGGTGGGGCCGCGCGGCTCCGCGCTGGGGGATGCCGTGGTCGGCGATGCCTCGGGCATCGAGGCCGCGTACTACAACCCGGCCGGACTCGCGGCCGGGACCGGCACGGAGGTCGCCTTCTCCCACACGCAGTACTTCGCGGGGATGAAGCTCGCGTACGCGGCAGGGGCGATGCCGGTCGGCTCGTTCGGTTCGCTGGGGCTCTCGGCCAAGGTGCTGTCGCTGGGTGAGGTGCTCGTCACCACGGAGTCCGCGCCGGACGGCACGGGCGAGATCCTGACGCCGACGTTCTCGGTGATCGGGCTCACGTGGGCCAAGTCGTTCACGGATCGCGTGAACTTCGGCGGCACGGTCACCTACGTGAACGAGAACGTGGCCAACACGGTCGCCAACGGCGTCGCCTTCGATTTCGGCGTCCAGTACGCGACGGGTTATCACGGCCTCAAGTTCGGTATGGCCGTCAAGAACATCGGCACGCAGATGCACTTCTCGGGTCCCGGCCTGGAGATCTTCACCCGTGACCCGTCGGCGGATCCCAACGCCGGCAGCCGCGGGCTCAGTTTCTCGAGCGCCGGCTTCGAGATGCCGTCGTACTTCACGGTCGCCAGCAGCTACGACGTGCACCGCAACGCGCAGCAGCGGCTCACGGTGCTCGCCGCCTACCAGAACAACAACTTCAACGGTGACAACCTGCGCGGCGGCGCCGAGTGGGCCTTCAAGGACATGTTCATGCTCCGCGGCTCGGTGTTCGGCACGTTCCAGGGGACGATCGACCCCATCACCGCCGAGGAGACGTTCAAGCTGTCGTCGGGCGACGACCTGTACTCGGGTTACGCGCTCGGCGCCGGCTTCCAGACGAAGCTCGGCGAGCAGGGTCACGTCGGTGTGGACGTGGCGTGGCGTCCGGTGCGCCACTATTTCGACGACATCGTCGAACTCGGCGTCCGGATGACGTTCTAGCCCGTCGCCACAGGTGGTTCCGGGGCCCCCGGTGCGTCCACGCACCGGGGGCCTCGTGCGTCCGGGGCGGCGGCCGCCCACAGGGGGGGGCACGCCCTTGCGCGGCCCACCCGCCACACGGGGGGGCGGGAGGGGCGACTCCGGGCCCATGCCCGGGGGCTCCGGCGCGGCTTGTGCGCCCCTTCGGGGCCCGCCTATAGTCCGGGGTGCCGCACGGATCCCCGCGGCCCGACGATCTGTAAGCCCTTCTCCGGCGCACTCCGCGCCGGGGGTTCATCCCAAGACCATCGCGCGCCGCTCCGGCGCGTGGAGGCTCCCATGGCGGTCGCCGTCAACAAGCAGCTCAATCCGCTCGAGAACGCCGAGCGCCAGTTCTCCGAGGCCGCAGCGCTCCTCAAGCTCGACGCGGGGACGATGGAACTCCTCAAGCGCCCCCGTCGCGCCACGATCCAGTGGCTCCCCGTCATGATGGACGACAATTCGGTCCGCATGTTCCAGGGCTTCCGTGTGCAGCACAACATCGCGCGCGGCCCGGCCAAGGGCGGCATCCGCTTCCATCCCGACGTGTCGCTCGAGGAGGTCTCCGCGCTCGCGTCGTGGATGACCTGGAAGTGCGCCGTCGCCGACATCCCGTTCGGCGGTGGCAAGGGCGGCATCAAGGTCGACCCGCGCACGCTGTCGAAGAACGAGCTCGAGCGTCTCACGCGCCGTTATGCGGCCGACCTGTCGGACCTGTTCGGTCCCGAGAGCGACGTGCCCGCCCCGGACGTGAACACCGGCGAGCGCGAGATGGCGTGGATCGCCGACACCTACTCCATGCACGAGCGCCGCACCGAGCTCGCCGTCGTCACGGGCAAGCCGCTCGAGGTCGGCGGTTCCGCCGGCCGTCGTGAGGCCACCGGCCGCGGCGTGATGATCTGCGTCGAGGAGATGTGCAAGCACCTCGGCATGAAGCTCAAGGACGCCACGGTCGCCGTGCAGGGCTTCGGCAACGTCGGCGGCGTCGCCGCCGATCTGCTCGCCCGCGAATGCGGCGTGAAGGTCGTGGCCGTGTCCGACGTGACGGGTGCCATCTACAAGAAGGAGGGCCTCGACGTCCCGGCCGTCCTCGCCTACGTCGCGCAGAACAAGAAGGGCGTCGCCGGTTTCCCCGGTGCGACCGCACTGACCAACGCCAACGACATCCTCGAGCTCGACGTGGACATCCTCGTCCCGGCCGCACTCGAGAACGTCATCACCAGCGAGAACGCCGACCGCATCAAGGCCAAGATCGTCGCCGAGGGCGCCAACGGCCCGACGACGCCCGACGCCGATCAGATGCTCGAGGCGCGTGGTGTCCACGTGATCCCCGACATCCTCTGTAACTCCGGCGGCGTCACGGTGAGCTACTTCGAGTGGGTCCAGAACCGCATGGGCTTCTACTGGCAGGAGGCCGAGGTCAACGCCCGGCTCCGCGAGAAGATGGTCAAGGCGTTCGGTGACGTGCTCAAGATGAAGGCGAGCAAGGACAAGGACGCCAAGGTGTCGCTGCGCAACGCGGCGTACATGGTGGCGATCCAGCGTGTGCTGCGCGTGCACGAACTGCGGGGCATGTACTCGTAGTCGTCCGACGTCACGACGTTCGCGACCCCCGGTGAGCGCAGGCTCGCCGGGGGTTCGTCCTACCCGGTGCGTCCCGTCCGGAACGCACGACGCCCCGGACCGCGCGGGTCCGGGGCGTCGTGGGGCGCCGCACGAGGCGGAGAGGTTCAGCGAGGCGCCCAGCGCGCCTTGAGCTGCTGCATGCTCACCGGGATCGTGAACAGGCGTCCCGCACCGGGGCGCGCCGGCCGGGCCGCGCCGCCCTCGGAGGCGAGCGTCTCGTCCTCCCAGCGATCGATCCACCAGCGCAGCGAGTCCGGCTTGAAGCCGCGGGCCTTGAGCTCGGCCGGGATCGCCGCCGAATCGCCGCGGGTGAGATAGAACAGGGCGTAACCCGTCACCTCGAGCACGCTGCCATCGCCGACCTCGACTTTGAGGTCCACCGAGGTGCGGATGGTCTTGTGCCACGTGCTGTTCTTGCCCGGGCGCGTGTCCGGGAACGGCACGAGGTTGCGGTCGAAGTTGAGCGTGATCTTGGAGGCCGGCGGGCGCTCGGCACTGCCGATGAAGATGTTCTCCGCCGTCTCGATCTCCTCCTGACGGCGCGTGATGATGTCGCGCCCACCGTTGCCGGCGGAATCGAGGCTGGCCGACTGGAACACGTAATCGTCGGTGAACAGCTCCTTGTACTCCTCGACGCCACGGTTGACCCAGCACCACGCGAACAGGCGGATCGCCTCGGCCGGCGTGGTGGGGGACGGCGCGGTCGTGGTGACGCGCTCGTTGAGCACCTTGGGCATGAACGGGTTGAAGCAGCCGGCCAATCCGAACGCGAGCACGAGGACGGTGGCGGTCAGCGCGAGGCGGCGCATGGTGCGGGGCTCCGGGCTCATTGGCGGGTCAGGGACTGCAGACGCCACCAGGTCATGGTGCGCTGGTCGTTGGACGGGTTGGCGCCGATGGTCGGGTCGATGCGGTCGTTCCAGACCACGATGAACCAGCGGCCGCTCTTGCGCTGCAACGACAGGTCGCAGTAGCCGATCGCGATGACCTCGGTCTGCGAGCCGTTGCTCGCCACGAGCGTGTACTTGCGGTGCACGAGCGCCGTGTCGGCCGCCTCCTCGTCGTTGGTCGAGTACGGGTCGAAGCCCCACTGCCATGTGTAGCCGAGGTTCTGGCGCACGCCCGAGAGGAACCGCGGCAGACCGCGCTCGAGCGACAGGTCCCACGGTTCGGGCGCGGTGAGCGACGTGCCGCTCTGCCACGTCTGCTTGACCGCCGGGTCGTAGAACGAACGATAGGCGTGATCGGCCGCGGTGACGGAGTCGGCGAACGCGTGCACCCAGGCGTTCTCGCCGTTGAGCGACTTGCTCTCGACCGCGAGCTGCAGCGTCTGGAGCAGGTCCTCGACCGTGCTGAAGTTCTCGGGCACACCGGTGCCGTCCGGTCGCTCGGGATCCGAGGGCTTGAACGGGTTCACGCAGCCCGTGGGCAGCACGAGCACCAGACACAGGGCGTAGGTCGCGAGGCGGTGCAGGAGCGAGGGGCGCATGATCACAACTCCCACGAGAACTGCAGCGATCCGTTCCAGAAATCCTGGATCGCGAGGGGGGAGGGCTGCGGCACGCCGTTGCGGAACGTCGTCGTGCGGTCGGCGGAGTAGCTGCGATTGATCGTGCCGGTCAGCAGGCCCTTGCCGCCCACGGGCAGATTCAGGTTCGCGCCGCCCGTGAACGACAGACGGCGGCTGCGACGCGTGGGCGCCTCGACGCCGTTGCTCGTGCCGGTGCGGTCGCTCGCCAGATAGTCGGGCGTGAGGGTGAACGAGAACGCCCGCGACGGCGACCAGGTCACGCGCGAGCGCAGCGTGTAGTTGAGGTTCTCGTCGGCGGGCAGCAGCGCGCCGGTGCCGTCCGTGAGCACGCGCCAGTCGCCGCGCGGCTGCTGGCGCGTGTTGTGGATGAGGTCGAGCGTCAGGCGCGGCGACAGCACGGCGTTGAGCGTCGTGATGGCGTTGAAGTCGAGCGACAACCCGTTGCGGTCGGTCGCGAACGGGAAGAACTCGTAGTCGGCCTGGATCGTGTTGATCTGGCTCGCGGTCAGCCCGCGCAGCAGGCGATAGCTCCAGCGCCACTCGCCGCGGTACGAACGCGTATCGCTGTTGTTCGAGGTCGAGAGCGCCGGCAGGTTGATCGCGCGCGTGAGCGAGACCTCGGCCGCCAGACCCGTCGTGAGCTTCTCGGAGCGGTTGTAGAGCGCTTCGAGGCGATAGGACTGGCGGTAGTTGTCGCGCGGCGTCGGAGGCGAGGCCGAGTCGGCGATGGCCCGCGAGCGGAACTGCGACAGACTCACGCTGGTGTTGAGCTTGGCGGTGATGCGAGCGCCGAACGGGCGCGTCAGCGTGGCGTTCGCCTGACGCGCGTCCTGCGTCTCGGCGTACCCGAAGGTGCGGTTGCGCCGCGGGAAGCGCGACTCGCCGATGAGGTCGGAGTAGTCGGCGTCCAACGCCCACACGCCCTGCACCCAACGGCCCTGCGCACGGACGCCCTTGTCGCGACGCGTGCCGAGCAGGGTGCGGTTGTTGCCCGTGTTGGCGGTCAGGTTGAGCGTGCGATCGTTGTCGAGCCGCAGTCGCAGCGTGGCGTCGATCGTCGCACCCGAGGTGAGCAGGCGGTTGACCGTGTCCGCGTCGGTCGGCGTCTCGACCCGCGTGTTGCGCGCCGAGTAGTTGAGGTTCAGTCCCACCGGGGCCGAGGGGTAGAGCTGCAGGGCGCCGCGCAGCGTGCCCGAGAAGTCGCTCGTGCGCAGCGCGGTCGTGGCCGTGGGCCGCCGCGTGCGCGCGCGATTGCCGTTCACGCCGCCGGTCAGATCGTGCGAGAACCACGCGCCCCGCGTCAGCCGCACGCGACCGTTGAGGTCGCCCGAGAGGCCGCGCTTGAGCTGCGAGAAGTTCTTGAGGTCCAGCACACCGCCGAACAGGTTGAACTCCGAGGACAGGTCGCGCGAGACGCGCTGTCGGGTGCGGCTCGAGAGCTGGAACTCGTTTTTGGTCTCGCCCTCGTCGGTCGTCGAGCCCGGATCCCGGTTGTCGAAGCCGGTGAGCGAGGCGCGCCCACCCAGCGACAGCCCGGGCGTCAGTTTCCAACTGGCCTCGCTCACCGACTCGCGCGACTGCCGCAGACTCAGGCGACCACCCGCGGTCGAGCGGTCCATGATGATGTTGGTGCCGTTGCGCAGGAACATGGGGCCGCGCAGCAGCGTGTAGTCCGCCCCGTTGCTCCACGTCGTGTTGGTCTTGCCGATGTTGTAGCCGCTCGTGTACTTGAACGTCGTGCGCCCCGCGGTCGCGCTGCTGAACGCGAGCGGGTTGTAGCTCTCACGCTGGATGATCGCGCCGACCGAGTCGACGGGCACGCCCATCGAGTCGGCCATCGTCACCAGACGCACCATGGGCAGGCGATGGCGGATCATGAGGGCGCGCAGCGAGTCGGGGAGCATGCGCAGGCTGTCCGCGCGCTCGAACAGGCCCGAGAAGTCGAGGCCGAGCGTGTCGCGGAGCAGCGTCGTGTCGGCGAACGCGAAGCGTGCCGAGAGGGCCTGCTGCGCACGGCCGGGCAGCGCCAGCGAGAGCAGCCCCAAGAGCACGGGCACCGACAACAGGAGGAGGCGGCGGATCTTCGTCATGCCGAGCGGCGTGGGCTCCGGTTCCAGGGACGGACGATCGCGTGTCCCGGACGACCCCTCGTGGGCGGGTGCACGCCTCGTCATACTGCCACATACCCCGGACCCCGGTCGCCTGTGGCACGGGTTCGACCGTCACCGGGCAGGAATGAGGCATCTCCGTCCGTCATCGGCCGTTCCCCGCCCGGAGGCGAGGGCTGTTCGCCGTCCCGGGCGCATGCACGCGGCGCCGCGCGCGTGCGGGGGGCCGGGACCGGGGCCACGGCGGGGGCGGGGGCCGGAGGTCGAACGCTAACCCTAAGTCGGGGGCCAATCTGGGGAGCAGGGCGTTCCCCACGGGGGGGCCACTGCAGTTGCCGCGCTTCGGGGCCGGGTGCTAGTTTCCGACGGCTTCATCAGGCACGGATGCCGGATGCTGGGGCTTTCGGTGCCGAACTTGCTATGGGCTAGCTCGCTCGCCCGTTCCGTTCCACCTCCAGCTCACGAGGCACGGATGTTTCTCGATAGCCTGATGGGGTTCTTCTCGACCGACGTCGCCATGGACCTCGGCACCGCCAACACCCTGGTCTGGGTGAAGGGCCGTGGCATCGTCCTCAACGAACCCTCGGTCGTCGCGGTGGAGAAGAGCTCCAACCGCGTGCTCGCCGTCGGCAGCGAGGCCAAGCTCATGCTCGGCCGCACCCCCGACGAGATCAACGCCGTTCGTCCGCTCAAGGACGGTGTGATCGCCGACTTCCAGGTCACCGAGCATCTGCTCCGCGCCTTCGTGCAGCGGGTGCAGAAGCACAAGTTCCTGGTCCGGCCGCGCATCATCATCTGCGTGCCCTCGGGCATCACCGAGGTCGAGAAGCGCGCCGTCATCGACTCGGCCGTCCGCGCGGGTTGCCGCGAGGTGCTGCTGGTGCCGGAGCCGATCGCCGCGGCGATCGGTGTCGATCTGCCGGTCGACACGCCCACGGGCAACATGGTCGTGGACATCGGCGGTGGCACGACCGAGATCGCGGTCATCGCGCTCAACGGCATCGTGACCAAGACGAGCATCCGCACGGGTGGCGACGAGATGGACGAAGCCATCATGAATTACGCCAAGAAGGCGTACAACATGCTCATCGGCGAGCAGACCGCCGAGCGCATCAAGATCGAGATCGGCTCCGCGTTCCCGCTCCCCGAGGAGATGGACATGGAGATCAAGGGACGCGACCTCGTGCGCGGCATCCCGCGCACGCTGCGCGTCTCGAGCGTCGAGGTGCGTGAGGCGCTGCAGGAGCCCGTGGGGCAGATCGTGAACGCCCTGCGCGAGTCGCTCGAGCGCACGCCGCCCGAGCTCGCGGCGGACATCGTGGATCGCGGCATCTACATGACGGGTGGCGGTGCGCTGCTGCGCGGCCTCGACCTGCTCATGCGCGAGGTCACGAACCTCAACATCCGTGTCGCCCAGGACCCGCTCACCTGCGTCGTCCGCGGCGCGGGCAAGATCCTCGAGAAGCTCGAGGACTACGAGAAGGTCATCCTGAGCGGCCACCGGGACTGACCCGGGGGCCACGGTGCCGAACCTCCTGCCACCGGCCGAGCGCCGCAGCGTGATCCTCGTGGTCACGTATGCGGCGCTCTCGCTTCTCCTGCTGGTGGTCGGTGAGCACATCCCGGTGACGTGGTTGCGTGGGGTGGGGGCGGTGATGTTCGCGCCCTTCGACCGCGCGGTGGGCGTGTTCGACCATCTGTTCGTGTCGTGGGACGAGAACGATCGTCTGCACGAGCGCGTCGCACGGCTCGAGGTCGAGAACGCGCGCCTGCAGCTCATGGCCTCCGAGAACGGTCGGCTGCGCGAGCAGGCCGGTCTGACCGCGTGGCGCGGCCTCTCGCTCAAGCCGGTCGAGGTGCTGGCGCTCGGCGGCGGTACGCCGCTGCCCGACGCCGCCACGCTGTCCGCGGGTTCCGCCGAGGGCATCCGCGTCGGGGACGCCGTGCTCACGAGCGAGGGCCTCGTCGGTCGCGTCGCCGAGGTCTGGCCGCACCTGTCGCGCGCCACGCTCATCACCGATCCCAATCAGGCGGTGGCGTGCGAGGTCGAGACCACGGGCGTGCAGGGCATCCTGCGCTTCTCGGCCACGCCACGACCGCGACTGCTGCTGTCCGCGATCTCCATCGCCGACACCGTGCGCGTGGGTGAGCGCATCGCGACCTCGGACATCTCGGTGCGCTTCCCGCGGGGCATCCCGGTCGGCACCGTCATGAGCCTCGAGCGCGACGCCACCGGCCTCATGCAGGTCATCGAGGTCGCGCCCTCGGCGCGACTCGCCCGTCTGCGACTGGCGTTCGTCGCGCCCGGCCCCTCGCAACCCACCGATGGCATCGTGCGACCGCGTCTCGAGTTCGAACCGCAGCGCATCCGCACCACCGTCGCACCCGACACCGCGGGGAGGAAGCGATGAGGACGTTGGCCCTGTTCGTGTTCACGACGCTGGTCGCGCTGCTGCTGCGTACCACCCTGCTCGCCGGGTTGGCGGCGCACGGCATCGTGCTCGACGTGCTCGTGCTCGCCACCGTGGCGTGGTCGCTGCGCACGGGCGACGCCTGGGGCGCCACGTTCGGCTTCCTGCTCGGACTGGCCGCGGACGTCGACACGGCGCATTGGCTCGGGCGGCACGCGCTCGCGCTCACGCTGCTGGGCTACGGCGTGGGGCGGTTGTCCAACACGCTGGTCAAGGACAGCGTCCTCACGCAACTCGTGCTGTTCGCCGCCACCACCGCACTGCATCAGTTGTGGACGGCGGCCTTCGACGTCAGCGGTAACCCGGTGAGCATCGCGTGGCTCGCGGGTCGCGTTCTGCTCGCCACCGTCACCACCGCACCGGTCGGCGTGCTGGTGCTCCTGATCCCCCACTTCTTCGCGCCGCGTCGCGGCTACGGGCATGCCTCAGGGTCCGGCTCAGCGGGATAAGGACGCGCGGTTCGCGCTCCTCGCGGGTATCGCCCTCGGCGGCTTCGTGCTGGTGGCGCTGGGGCTGCTGCGCCTGCAGGTGCTGCAGTACGACGACCTCAAGCGCCTCGCGGAAGCCAATCGCGTCCGGCTCGACGTCATCCGTGCGCCGCGCGGGGTCATCCGCGATCGTTACGGTCGCATCCTCGCCGACAACCAGCCCAGTTTCGACATCGTGTTCCGTCCGGCGCCCATCGAGAGCACGCTGCGCGTGCGTGCGCACCTGTCGTCGGATTGGCTCGTGCGCGTGGCCGGGGTGCTCGCGAGCGACACGGGTGAGGTCAAGCGCAAGGTGCAGGAGGCCAATCGCACCGGGCAGACGGCCATCCTGCGCCGTGCCGCGCCTTACACGGTCATGGCCGCGGTCGAGGAGTCACGGGGCGACCTGACCGGACTCGATGTGCAGGTCTCGCCGATCCGCCGTTATCCCGAGGGCGGGCTCGCCGCGCAGTTGCTCGGGTACGCCGGCGAGATCAACGACCGCGAGCTCAAGGAGCGCGAGGGCAAGGATCGCGAGGACAAGGGCTATCGGATGGGCGACCTCATCGGCAAGGCCGGGGTCGAGCGCCGCTACGAGGAGGCCCTGCGCGGGGTGGACGGTGCCGAGTACGTGGTCGTGAACGCGATGGGCAAGCGCGTCAGCACGCTCGAGGAGGGCCCGCCCAAGCTGCCCGTGGCCGGCCGCGACGTGACCCTGACGATCGACCTCGACGTGCAGCGCGCGCTCGAGCAGGCCATGGCCAAGATCGAGCGCGGCGCCGCGGTGGTCATGGACCCGCGCGACGGCAGCATCATCGCCATGGTGTCCAAGCCCGTGTTCGATCCCAACGAGTTCTCGCGCGGCATCTCGTTCGCGCGCTGGAAGCAGGTCAACTCGAACGGCGCGTTCCCGCTGCTCAATCGCGCCATCCAGAGCGCCTATCCGCCGGGTTCCACCTTCAAGGTGGTGACCATGCTCGCGGGGCTCGAGCAGGGACTCGTGCACGACGGTTCGCACGAGGCGCAGGGTTGCAGCGGCGGCTACTTCTTCGGCGGGCGCCGTTTCGGCTGCTGGAAGCACGAGGGTCACGGCAATCTCGATCTCGTGACCGCGCTGCAGCAGTCCTGCGACGTGTTCTTCTACCAGCTGGGGCTGCGCATGGGGCTCGATCCCCTGCAGAAGACGGCGCGCGCCTGCGGGCTGGGGGAGCGCACCGGGATCGACCTGCCGTCCGAGTCGCGTGGCCTCGTGCCCACGCCGGAGTACTACAACAAGCGATTCAAGACCGGCAGCTGGCCGCGCGGTGTCCTGCTCAACCTGGGCATCGGGCAGGGCGAGTTGCTCGCCACGCCGCTGCAGTTGGCGACCATGACGTCCGTCGTCGCGAGTCGCGGCAAGGCGGTGCGGCCGCACGTCGTTCGCTCGATCGCGGGCGATGAGCCGTTCACCGTGGAACCGCCGGTCGAGGCCGGTGTGACGACCGCGGCGCCCAACTGGGACGCGGTGCATCTGGCGATGCGCAAGGTGGTCGAGGGCGGCACCGCCAACGCCGTGCGCGTGCCCGGTGTCATCGTGGGCGGCAAGACCGGCACGGCGCAGAACCCGCACGGCAACGACCACGCCCTGTTCGTGTGCTTCGCACCGCTCGACGCGCCCACGGTCGCCATGGCCATCGTCGCCGAGAACAGCGGCCACGGCGGTAGCATCTCGGCTCCGATCGCGAATCAGGTGCTGAACAAGATGTTCGCGCGGGATTCCAGCGCGGTGAAGTCGACCCCTGCTCCGACGGCGGTGGCCGCGGATTCCACGGCGGACTGATCATGCGACTGCGCTTGCCCCATCTGGACGTCCCGCTCGCCATGGGCACCCTCGGGCTCATCACGATCGGTCTCATGACCGTGTACAGCGCGACCTCGATCCCGGGCGCGCATCAGGGGCTGTGGATCAAGCAGCTCGTGTGGTTCGGCGTCGCCGTCGCGGTCGCGTGGGGCGTGGCGGCCGTGCACTACCGGATCTACGACTCGATCTCGTGGCCCATGTACGGCGTCTCGCTCGTGTTGCTCGTGGCGGTGTTCGCGATCGGCGTCGAACGTCTGGGCGCCAAACGCTGGATCGAGCTCGGCCCACTGCAGTTCCAGCCCTCCGAGATCGCCAAGATCGCGACCACGTTCGTGCTGGCGCGCTACTTCGATCACTCGAAACTCGATCTGCGCAAGATCCGCTGGTGGCTGCCGCCGTTGTTCATCGCCATGGTGCCGTTCGTGCTGGTCGCCAAGGAGCCCGACCTGGGCACCGCCTCGAGCTTCCCGGCGATGCTCATCGCCATGTACTTCTGGGCCGGCATGCCGGCGGGGCAGCTCCTGCTCGGCCTCTCGCCGATCCTCAACATCGCGATGTACTTCCTGTTCCGCAACCCGTTCTGGTTCATCCCCGTCTTCGTGGCCATGGTCGTCGTGGCGCGGCCCCGGATCCCGATCCTCATCCTCATGCTCGTGATCAATCTCGCGATCGGCGTGACGGTGTCCAAGATCTGGGATCACATGCACGACTATCAGAAACAGCGCATCGAGACGTTCATGAACCCCGAGAGCGATCCCACCGGCTCCGGCTACCAGATCATCCAGTCCAAGATCGCCATCGGTTCGGGGGGCGTGATCGGCAAGGGCTATCTCAAGGGCTCCCAGAAGGCGCTCGCGTTCCTGCCCATGCGCCACACCGACTTCATCTACTCGGTGGTGGGTGAGGAGCTGGGGCTGCTCGGGTCGTTGACCGTGGTGCTGCTGTACGGCATCGTCATCCTGCGGGGCTACCGATTGGCGGCCATCGCACGCGACGGCTTCGCCGGGCTCATGGCGGTGGGCATCACGACCGCCCTGTTCTTCCACATCATGGTGAACATGCTCATGACCATCGGCTGGGCGCCCGTCACCGGAGTGCCGCTCCCGTTCCTGTCCTATGGCGGCACGGCGCTGATCGTGAATTGCATGCAGATCGGTCTGCTCCAGAACGTGGCGCTGCGGCGCCGGGAGTACTGATGCATCCCGAGATCCTGCACGTCGGCTTCCTGCACCTGCGCAGCTACGGGCTCATGATGGCGATCGCGTTCGTCGTGGGGACCGCGCTCGCGCTGCGTGAGGCCCGTCGCCTCGGGCTCGACGAGGACAAGGTCGTCAACGTCATCCTGGTGACGCTCGTCGCCTCGGTGCTCGGGGCGCGCATGTTGTACGTGCTCGAGCACCTCGGGGAGTTCCGGCGCGAGTGGACCAGCGTGCTCGCGCTCTGGCAGGGCGGACTCACGCTCTACGGGGGCGTGGTCGCGGGGACGTTCGCCGGTCTGGTCGCGGCGCGCCGCATGGACCTGCCGGTCTGGATCACGGCCGATGCCCTCACGCCGGCGTTCGCACTCGGCACGATGTTCGGCCGCATCGGTTGCTTCCTCAACGGCTGCTGTTACGGACGTCCGACGTCGCTGCCGTGGGGCGTCGTGTTCCCGCCCGACTCGTTCGCCACGCTCGAGTTCGGGAATCAGCCCGTGCATCCCTCGCAGCTCTACGCGGCCTTCACCGGTCTCATGCTGTTCGTGTTCTTCCAGTCCGCGCGGCGGCGCTTCCGCGTGCCCGGGGTCATGTTCTGGACCTTCATCGTGCTGTTCGCGGTGATCCGCGTGCCGCTCGATTTCACGCGCACGTGGGAGAACGACGCGGTGCTGCTGCGCACCGGTGTGCTGGACCTGACCGAGAGCATGCTCATGAGCGCCGGCATGGTGCTCTTCGGCGCGCTCATGATCCTGCGCCTGCGGCGCGCCGCCCCCGCGACGACGGTGTCGTGACCGGCGGCCTGCGGCTCGCGGTGCTCGGGGATCCGCTGCGCTACACGCGTTCCCCGGACCTGCACCGCGCGGGCGCGCGCGCGTTGGGCTACGACTGCGTCTCGACGGCGATCCGTACGCCCGTCGGCGCGCTGGCCGATACGCTCGCCCGGCTGGCCGACGAGGGCTACGTGGGCTGCAACCTCACGATGCCGCTCAAGGAGGCCGCGCTCGGGTTCATGCACGAGACGACCCCGCTCGCCGCGCGCGCGCGCTCGGTGAACACGGTCACGTTCCGTGCGGCGGGGCGGCACGGCGACACCACCGACGGGCCGGGCTTCCTCGATCTGCTCGCCTCGCTCGATCGCTCGCCCGAACGCGACCCGGTGGTGCTGCTCGGCGCGGGGGGAGCCGCGCGCAGCCTCGCGGTCTCGCTCACGCACGCCGGGGCCATGGTCACGGTCGTGTCGCGGCACGAGCCCGAGCACGAGGAGGCGTGGCGGGGGACCGCCTGGTGCGCGTGGGACTCGCCCGAAGCGCACACCGCGATCCTCGCGGCCCACGTCGTGGTCAACGCCACGCCGCTCAGCGGGGACGTGATGCCGCGGCCCGTCGCGGATTGTTCGCGCGGGACGCTGCTGCTCGATCTCACCTATGCCGAGGAACTCACCCCGTGGGTGGTGGCGGCGCGTGCGCAGGGCCTCGAGGCGTTCGACGGCCTCGGGCTGCTCGTGCACCAGGCGCGGCACTCGCTGTCGCATTGGTTCGGGCGCGAGGTCCCGTTGGCGCCGCTGGCACACGCGGTGGGCTGGCCGCGCTGACCGTCCGGGTCGCCCCCCACGCGCACCCCGTCCGACGACTCGCCGCGTTCGTTCGCGCGCAACTCGCCCCGCGCGGTGAGGCGTGTCTGGAGTTCCTCCTGCCACAGCGCTGTCCCGCCTGCGCGGGGCCGCGGCGCCCCGATCAGGGCCTGTGCACGACCTGCATGGACGCGCTCACCCCGCTCACGCACGCCCTGTGCGCGCGCTGTCTGCTCGCGGGGCAGCCGCCCGAGGGTTGCGTGCGGCATCGCGGCGATGCCGTGCATGCGGCGTGGGTGTACGACGAGCGGGTCGCGGCGATGGTGCACGCGTTCAAGTTCGGGGCCCGTCCGGGGCTCGCGCGCGTGCTCGCACCGGCGATGGCCGTCCCCCTGCGTGGAGCGCCCCGCCCCGACCTCGTGGTCGCGGTGCCGTTGCACGCCGCGCGTCGGCGGGAGCGGGGATACGATCAGGCCGCCGTCCTCGCTCGCGCTGTGGCGCGTGAACTCGCGGTGCCCTTCGTGGACGGGGTGTTGGTGCGCGCGCGCGCGACCACCGCGCAGCGCGAACTCGGGGCGGCGGCGCGTCGCCGGAATCCCGTGGGCGCGTTCCGGCTCGCGGAACCGGCCTGGGTGCGCGGTCGGTCGGTGCTCGTGGTCGACGACGTGCTGACCACCGGCGCCACCCTGCACGAGACCCTGCGGGTGCTGCGCGCGGGCGGGGCGCGCACGCGCGGGGCGGTCGCCGCCTGGGCCGACTGAGTCGCGGGAGGGGGGCGCATGTCAGGTCGGTCCGGGCCTGCTACAGTCCGTGGCCCCCGACCGCTGCGTCGGCCCCTGTGCACCCGAGAACCCCATGTCCCATCTCCACATCCCCGATGGCATCCTGCCGCCCCTGTTGTGGGTGGTCGGGCTCGTGCTCACCGTGCTCGGTCTCGCATGGAGCGCATGGGCCGGACGGGGTGTGGGCGCACGCGGCATCGCCTTCCAGAGTGCGCTCGGTGGCATCATGCTCGCGGTCATGGCGCTGCCGGTGCCGATCACCGCGTTCGACTACTGCATGACGCTCGCGGGGCCGGTCGGGGTGCTGCTCGGTGCGGCAGGTGCGTTCCAGGTGAGCTTCGTGGTCACACTCATCCTCGCCCTGCTCGGACAGGGCGGCTTCACGGTGATCGGACTCAACGCGCTGGTGCTCGGACTCTCGGCCGTCGGGGCGCGACCGGTGTACCGCCTCGTGCGTCGCCCGCTCGGCGCGGCGCGCGCGATGGCGGTGGCCACCGCGGTCTCGCAGTTGGCGGCGACCGCGCTGTGGATCGCTTTGCTCCTGCTCTCGGTGCGGTTGTCCCCCGAGGTCGCGGGGAATCAAGAGGTGCGGCATCAGTTGGTCGTGATCGGGCACGGCGTGGGCCTCGCGATCGTGGTGCCCATGCTGCTGTTGGCCGTCGCCCTCGAGGCGCTGCTCGGCTATGGTCTGGCGCGGTTCCTCGATCGTGTTCGGCCGGATCTGCTGCCGTTCGGGGATGCGTCACGCGACACCACCGGGGCCCCGCGTTGATCAACACCTTCTCGCAGATCGACTACCTCGCCAGTTCGGGCCGCTCGCCGTGGCACCGCGCGAGCGCGTTCCCCAAGCTGCTGCTCACGGTGCTGTTCGTGGCACTCGCCGTGAGCACCCCGTCGTGGGGGGTGCTCATCATGCTGCTGGTGGCCGCGCTCACGCTGTGCGTGACCGCGCGCGTACCGGTCAAGCTGATCGTCGCCGCCGCGACCACCCCGATCCTGTTCTCGTTCATCTTCGTGTTCGCGCACGCGCGCGCCGACTGGTACGACCCGCTCATCCTGTTCGCGCGCCCGATGGTCTCGAGCCTGACCGCGGTCTGGTTGGTCGCGAGCACGCCGTACCCGGACCTGTTCGCGCCGCTGTCGCGCATCCTGCCGCGTGCGGTCGGGGACGGGTTGTTCCTCACCTACCGCGCGGTGTTCGCGCTCATGGATCAGGTCGAGCGCATGTGGAAGGCGTTGCGCCTGCGCGGCGCGATGGCCCGCCCGGTGCGGCAGCGCTTCGCCGTCATGGGCGAGGCCGTGGGCACGGTGGTGCTCGCGGGCTTCGACCGCAGTCACCGCCTGTACCAGGCCATGCGCCTGCGCGGGCACAGCGGCCGCATCTGCGGTTGCCGTCACTACCTGGAGTTCGCACCCGCCGACCTGTGGGTCGCCGTCACCGCTGGGGTGGTGACGCTCGCGAGCGTGCTGCTCTGGAGTCTGGGGAGATCATGAGCCGGCCGACCCCGCACGTGCACCCGCATGCGTCGCGCCCGCCGGGTGCCATCGTCCACGTGTCCTGCGTGCGTCACACCTATCCCGACAAGACCAGCGTGCATCTGTGCGGGTTGGACTTCGTCGTCGAGCGGGGGCAGCGCGTCGTGGTGTTGGGCCCCAACGGCTGCGGTAAGAGCACGCTGCTCTATCACATCCTGGGGCTGCTCGCGCCCGAGGAGGGGGAGGTCCGCGTGTTCGGGGTCGATCCCGCGCGCAACTTCAGCAAGATCCGCGAGCGTGTCGGCGTGCTGCTGCAGAACGCCGACGAGCAGATCATCGCGCCCACGGTGTGGGACGACGTCTCGTTCAGCCCGCGCAACTACGGTTACACCGAGGCCGAGGTCGAGCAGAAGGTGGCCTTCGCGCTCGAGCGCATGGGCATCACGCACCTCAAGCACAAGGTCTGCCACTACCTGTCGGGCGGCGAGAAGCGCAAGGTCGCGCTCGCCGGCGCGTTGGCGCTCGATCCCGAGTTGCTGGTGCTCGACGAACCGTTCGAGGGTCTCGATCCGACCTCGCGCAGCGAGATGGTCGAACTGCTCAACACGCTCAACCGCGAGCACGGCGTGTCGTTCGTGATCGCGACGCACGACGTGCAGTTGGTCGCGCCGCTCGCCGATCGCGTCTACGTGCTGCGCTTCGGCGGCGAGATCGTGGCGCACGGTTCCCCGGCCGACGTGTTCCAGGACCTCGGGCTGCTGCGCGCCAGCAACATCGAGCCGCCGGTGCTGGCCGATCTGTTCCAGCGGCTCGAGGCGCACGGGCACGCTCTGGGCCGTCCGGGTTCGCCGGAGGAGGCCGCCGAGCGGCTGTTGCAGTGGCTCGAGGCCGAGCGTGCGCGCACGGCCGCCCCCGCGCGGGAGCCGTCCGCGTCGTGACCGGCGACCTGTTCGGCGACGTCCACAGCGCACCGTCGGGCGGCGGACTCGAGGATCCGGGGCCCAACGCCCCGCTCGCCGATCGCATGCGCCCGCGCAACTTCGAGGAACTGGTGGGACAGGGGCATCTGCTCGAGGAGGGCAGCCCGATCCTGCTCATGCGCGAGGGGCGGCATCTTTCGAGCATCGTGTTGTGGGGGCCGCCGGGCACCGGTAAGACCACGCTCGCGCGGCTGATCGCGCGCACGGCCGGTGTGCCGTTCGTGCAGATCTCGGCCGTGCTCGCGGGCGTGAAGGACGTCAAGGAGGTCATGGAGCGCGCGGTGCAGCACCGCCGTCGCACCGGACAGCCCACGCTGCTGTTCGTGGACGAGATCCATCGCTTCAACAAGGCGCAGCAGGACGCGTTCCTGGCGCACGTCGAGCGCGGCGACATCGTGTTCATCGGCGCCACGACCGAGAACCCCAGCTTCGAGGTGAACTCGGCGCTGCTCTCGCGCGCGCGCGTGCTCGTGCTGCGCGGGCTCGAGGCGCCCGACGTCCGCGCGCTGCTCGGCCGTGCGCTCTCCGACGAGCGCGGGTTGGCGGGGCGCGTCGCCGCGAGTGACGAGGCGCTCGACCTGCTCGCGGCCGCCGCCGACGGCGATGGCCGTCGCGCGCTCACGACGCTCGAGATCGCGGCCGCCACCGCCGCCTCGCGGCAGCGTCCCATCAGCGCGGACGACGTGCGTGGCGCGCTCGCGCGGCGGCATCTGCGCTACGACCGCGCCGGCGACGAGCACTTCAATCTGATCTCGGCGCTGCACAAGAGCCTGCGCGACTCGGACCCGGACGCGAGTCTGTATTGGTTCGGTCGCATGCTCGCCGCGGGTGAGGACCGCCTGTACGTCGCGCGTCGTCTGGTGCGCTTCGCGAGCGAGGACGTCGGCATGGCCGACCCGAGTGCGCTGCAGGTCGCGGTCGCCGCGTTCAACGCCTACCACCAGTTGGGCTCGCCCGAAGGGGAGTTGGCGTTGGCGCAGGTCGTCGTGCACCTCGCGCTCGCGCCCAAGTCGAACGCCGTGTACACCGCCTACAAGGGCGTCATGGCCGAGATCGAGCAGAGCGGTTCGCTGCCGCCGCCCAAGGTGATCCTCAACGCGCCCACGAAGCTCATGAAGGGGCTGGGGTACGGCGAGGGTTACGCCTACGCCCACGACGATCCGGAGGGCGCGCGTGCGCAGCAGCACCTGCCCGACGAGCTCGTCGGCCGTGTCTGGTGGCAGGCCCCGAAGCGGGGCGGGGACGCCTGACGTTCCCGATCGCTTCGAGCGTGTTCGCGATTCGGACGGCTCGGGAGCGCGGGGGGGGGAGTGGTCGCGGCAGGAGCTCGATGCCGGATCACCCTTGGGGCCGCTTGAAACGCATCGCGTTCGAGTCCGACTCGCATCAAGCGCGCCAAGTCAATGTGCCGCAAATCGTTGCGGGCGTGGCTCTCGCGTCTGGGCGGGGCCGGGTCCAATCCGGCTATCTCGCGCTGCCGTAATGATTTCCAGCGTCGGACCGTGCATTTTGCATTTCCCTTTCGGAGTGTGCGCTGGTAGATTCCACCCAACGACTCCGGCGCGGGTCCCCCGACTCACGCCACCGTGGCATCCCTGAACGTCCTGCACCTCGACGGGAGAACACCTCGCATGAAGCGTTCGATCACCACGTTGATGGCGCTCCTCCTCATGGCCGCGCCGGCCTCGGCTGCACTGCGTTCGCCGCAGGTCGCCGTGTCGGGCAGCTCGCTGCAGAGCTTCTTCACGAGCATCGGTGAGTCCATCACCGTCGGCTCGCAGCAGGATGCGACGCAGGTCTGGGGACACACCGTGTCCGGTTCGACCGGCTACACGATCATGTTCCAGGGCACGGGCACGACCGCCAAGCACACGATCGGCATGTACAACTCGAACGCGCTGCCGCTCGGCCCGTCGTCCATGTTCCCGCTGCTCGATGGTTCTCTGGGCCCGCAGGCGTTCGCCACGGCCACGTTCCGCCCCGGCAACCAGCTGGTGGTGAATCGCTTCGATGCGAACGCCATCCCGCTCGGTGCCACCACGTACAACGGCGTGAACAACAACTCGTTCGGCTTCTACGTGGACTTCGACAACACCTCGGCCGCCGGCCTCGTGTGTACGCAGGACTACCGCAACGGTGGCGCGGGCGCGCTCACGTTCGCGGGCACGGGTGCCAACCTGGGCACGTGGTGGCTGTGCTTCGACGAGTCGGCGCCCGCGGGTGACAACGACTTCGACGACGAGGTCATCGTGCTCGAGTCGGTCAACCCGACGCCGGTGAGCAGCTCGTCGTGGGGCCAGCTCAAGGCTCGCTTCCGCTGATCGCACGCGGCGACGTGCCGCGGCCACGACGCACACGAAGGGCGGTCTCCCGAACGGGGACCGCCCTTCGTGCATCCGTGTTCGGCGTCAGCGTCGTGCGGCGAGGCGCTCGCGCACGGGCATGTTCCCCAGGCAGGTGGTCCACCAGCCCGTGCGCGTCGTCTCGATGAACTCCGCCGGCAGTCCCGCCTCTTCCATGTCGCGCGCGACCGACTCGTGATCGTGGAGCGCGGGGTGGAACACCGCCGCGACCGCATCGTCGTGTGCGACGAGTTCGGTCCACCAGCCGTGCGGCCGACCGTCGTGCGCGGGCCGACCGATCGCGCCGACGTTCACGACCATGCGGCCGTCCGGCAGCGTGCGCGCCCAATGCAGGCCCGTGTGCGTGCAGGCGATGACGTCGGCCTCGTGTTCCTCGAGCAATCGGGCGAGGAACGCATCCGAGCAGGTGCTCGCCCACAGGAACTCGTTCTGCCGTCGCGGTGAACCGTGGCACAGCAGCACCCGGCGGCCCGCCCACGTGAACCGCGCCTCGCGTGGCAGTCCGCGCAGCCACGCGCGCGACGCGTCGCCCACGTGCGCGGCGGTGAAGTCGTAACTCACCTGCGCGAAGTGTTCGTCCTCGGGGTCGGTGTAGCCGCACGCGCAGTCGTCGAGTCCGTGGCCGATCGAGTGGTCGTAGTTGCCCTGCACCGTGGGCACGCCGCTCGCGCGCAGGCGCGTGATGGCGGCCTCGGGCGCGGGCCCGAACCCACCCAGATCACCCAGGCACCAGGCCTGCGACAGGCCGCGCAGCCGGAGTTCGGCGAGCACCGCCGCGAGCGCGCGATCGTTGCCGTACACGCCACCGAACAGTGCGAGTCGCGCGGGTGTGCTCATGCGTTGGCGCAGGTCATGCCGGTCACCCAGCAGGTGGCGCACGCGGCGTGCGCGAGCGGGAACGGGCGGGCCGCCTCGGCGAGCGTGTCCGCCATGCGGCCGCCGGGCTCGTCCACGAGGAGCGGGCACACGTACACGCCGCGGCTCGTGACCGCGCGTCCGTG
>CAZZLY010000005.1:0-25705 GCA_964655175.1 uncultured bacterium | reverse complement strand
CCGTCGAGCGAGATGCGCAGTTCGAGGGACAGCCGACTCGTGCGCGTCGTCGTGGCGAGCCACGCGACGCGTCGCTCGGTGAACAGGGTGCCGTTGGTGAGGATCGTGACCGGCGCGTGCGCGAGCGTGTCCTCGACGATGCCCTCGAGCTCGGCGTTCAGGAACGGTTCGCCGCCGGTGAGGTAGACCTCGCGCAGGCCGAGCGCGAGCCCCTCGGCGACCCGGGCGGCGACCTCGGCGCGCGTCATCATGGCGTGCCGTGCCTCGGCCGGGCCGCAGGTCACGAAGCAGTGCCGGCAGGTGAGGTTGCAGAACGTTCCGGCGACCTGGACCCAGAGCTCGTCGAGCCCGTGGAAGGGCTGCGTGGGGAAGGCCCCCCGCAGGCCCGCCTCGGGCGCGTCCGGCGCGCTCGGAACGCCATTCGTCACGCCCGCGCCAAATCTCGCGGACGCCGGCACCGGCGGGCTTTGACGGGTCATCTCATGGGGCATAGTCTACCGTGTTGCCATGCACTTAGGGGGACCTGTGGCCGGTCGTTCGGACCGCTCGCTGTGGCCCCACGCCCACTCGGAGCCGTGCCGCGGACCGCGGTCGGCCGGGAGTCGATGATGCGCGAAGACGTCGAGAAAGTCATCCAGCAGTTGCGTCCCATGGTGCAGTCCGACGGCGGCGATCTCGAACTCGTCGGTGTGACCGACGGCGGGGTCGTGACCATCCGGCTGCACGGCGCGTGCAGTGGTTGCCAGAGTTCGACCACGACGCTGCGCAACGGCATCGAGCGCTACCTGCGCTTCAAGCTGCCGCAGGTCACCCAGGTCGTCGCGGAGTAGCCGTGGCCTACGGTCCCGGACTCGTCGTCGCCGGGTTCCTCATCGGCGGCACCGTGCTGCTGGCCATCCTCATCAATCGCGTGCGCGAGTGGTGGGAGTCGCGCGGCGATCGTCGCTGACCCCTTCGCAAGCGCGGGCCGCGTGCCCCTCACCTCGATAGGACCCCCGACGTGATCACTCCCGAAGCCGTCCTCGCCGCCCTCGGCACCGTCAACGACCCCGACCTGCAGCGCGACCTCGTCACCCTCGGCATGATCGAGGACGTGAAGGTCGACGCCGGGCAGGTGTCGTTCACGCTCGTGCTCACCACGTCCGCGTGCCCGCTCAAGGCGCAGATCGAGGACGACTGCCGCACGGCGGTGACGCGCATCCCCGGGGTCACGGGCGTCTCGATCACCACCACGAGCCGCGTGCGCAAGCCCAAGGACCCGTCGGCCGACCGCAAGGCGCTCGAGGGTGTGGGCCACGTGATCGCGGTGGGCTCGGGCAAGGGCGGCGTGGGCAAGAGCACGGTCGCCGCGAACCTCGCGATCGCGCTCGCGCAGACGGGCGCCACCGTGGGCCTGCTGGACGGCGACATCTACGGCCCCAACATGCCGCGCATGATGGGCGTGCAGCGGCAGCCGTACCAGAAGGACGGCCGCATCATCCCGGTCGAGGCGCACGGCATCCGCTTCATGTCCATGGGTCTGCTCGTGGACGCGGGCGAGGCGGTCGTGTGGCGCGGGCCCATGCTGCACGGCGCCATCAAGAGCTTCCTCTCGGACGTGGACTGGTCGGGCTGCGACTACCTCATCGTGGACCTGCCGCCGGGCACGGGGGACGTGCAGCTGTCGCTCATCCAGCAGACGGTGGTCACGGGCGCGGTCATCGTGACGACGCCGAGCACGGTCGCGATCGAGGACTCGGTCAAGGCGGTGCGCATGTTCGAGAAGCTGCAGGTGCCGGTGCTGGGCGTCATCGAGAACATGAGCTGGTTCCTGTGCGGGAACTGCCAGACGCGGCACGAGATCTTCTCGAGCGGTGACGCGCAGTCGCGTGCGCTCGCCCTGGGGCTGCCGTTCCTGGGGTCGTTGCCGCTCGAATCCGCGGTCCGCAAGGGCGGTGACAGCGGTGCGCCCGTCGTGGCTGCAGCGCCGGACAGCGAGACCGGCCGCGCGTTCAAGGCCATCGCGGGCTCGCTCGCGCAGCGCATCAGCATCACCACGCTCGGCGCGGGAGTGGGTGCCGGCGCATGAAGCGCGTGGACGCCGATCACGCCGCCACGACGCGGCCCGCCCCCGAGGTGGTCGACGCGATGCTGCCGTGGCTCGGCGCGTCCGCGGCCAACGCCTCGAGTGTACACGGGCGCGGCGAGGCGGCGCGTGACGCGATCGAGGCCGCGCGCCTCGAGGTCGCGCGACTGCTCGGCGCACAGACCGAGGAGGTCGTCTTCACCGCCACGGGCAGCGAGTCCAACAACCTCGCGCTCGTCGGGGCGATGCGTGCCGCGACCGGTCGGCGCCGGTTGGTGACCACCGCGATCGAGCACGCTTCGGTGCTCGCGTGCGCGCGCGCGCTCGAGGCCGAGGGCTTCGCGCTCACCGTGCTGCCGGTGCGTCCCAACGGTGCGGTCGAGCCCGAGGTGCTGGCGGACGCGCTGGGCGACGACGTGGCGCTGGTGAGCGTGATGGCCGTCAACAACGAGACCGGGGTCGTGCAGCCGCTCGAGGAGATCGGCGCGTTCGTGCACGACGCCGGTGCGCTGTTCCACGTCGATGCGGTGCAGGCGCCGGGCCGGCTGCCGATCGCGGTCGACGCGTGGCAGGCCGACCTCGTCAGCATCGCGGGCCACAAGTTCCACGGGCCGCAGGGTGCCGCCGCGCTGTTCGTGCGCCGCCGCACGCGGCTCGAGCCGCTCGTGCGCGGCGGAGCTCACGAGCGCGGCCTGCGCGCCGGCACCGAGAACGTGGCGGCCCTCGTCGGCATGGGCGTCGCGGCCACACGCGCGCGCGAAGCGCTGGCGAACGGCGAGCCCGAACGGGTCGCGGAACTCGGCGAACGTCTGCTCGCCACGCTGCTCGCGCACGTGCCCGACACGCGGCTCAACGGCGATCTCACGCGGCGCGTCGGGGGCACGGTGAACCTGTGCTTCGCGGGCGTGGACGGCGAGGCCGTGCTGCACGAACTGGATCGCGAGGGCATCGAGGTCTCGACCGGCAGCGCCTGCAGTCACGCGCTCGCGGGCCCGAGCCACGTGCTGCTCGCCATGGGACGCACCCCCGACGAGGCGCACGCGAGCGTGCGCTTCTCGCTCGGGACGACGAACGATGCTGACGACGTGGACCGCATCGGGGCGGTGGTGCCGCAGGTGGTCAAGCGGCTGCGCGCCCTGGGCGGACCGACGCTGGAACGTACGGCTTGAACGCGTCCGCGGCTCGCGCACCGAGGGGTGCGGGGTCCGGGCGGGGAACGGGAGGAACACCATGAAGCGCTCGAACGATCGTCGCGCCGCCAAGGCCGCGCCGCACCGCAACGGCACGTCGTCGGCGTCGCGCAACGGCGCGGCCGTCTCGCAGGCCGAGGCCTTCCGCCTCAAGGTCGGGCTCGCCGAGATGCTCAAGGGCGGCGTCATCATGGACGTCATGAACGTCGAGCAGGCCACGATCGCGCAGGAGTCCGGCGCGGCCGCGGTCATGGCGCTCGAGCGCATCCCGTCGCAGATCCGCAAGGCCGGCGGCGTGGCGCGCATGAGCGATCCGTCCATGATCGCCGCCATCCAGGCCGCGGTGGACATCCCCGTCATGGCGAAGTGCCGCATCGGGCACCTCGTCGAGGCGCAGATCCTCGAGGCGCTCGAGATCGATTTCATCGACGAGTCCGAGGTGCTCACGCCGGCCGACGACGTGAACCACGTCTGGAAGCACGACTTCAAGGCGCCGTTCGTGTGCGGCTGCCGCGATCTGGGCGAGGCGCTGCGCCGCATCGGCGAGGGTGCGGCGATGATCCGCACCAAGGGCGAGGCCGGGACGGGCAACGTCGTCGAGGCCGTGCGTCACATGCGCACCGTGGTCGCGCACATGAAGAAGCTCACCACGATGACCCCGGACGAGCTCATGGCCGAGGCCAAGCATCTGGGGGCGCCGTTCGAACTGGTCCGCGAGGTCGCGCGCACGGGTAAGCTGCCGGTGCCGAACTTCGCTGCGGGTGGTGTCGCGACGCCGGCCGACGCCGCGCTCATGATGAAGCTGGGTGCGGAGGCCGTGTTCGTGGGCTCGGGCATCTTCGAGGTCGGCGACCCGTCGCGTCCCAAGGAGCAGCGCAAGGATCAGGCGCGCACCGCGCGCGCGATCGTGCAGGCCGTCACGCACTGGGATCGCCCGGATCTGCTCAAGGACATCAGCACCGGGCTGCCGCAGCCGATGCGCGGCATCTCGCTCGAGACGCTCACCGAGGACGAACGACTTGCCAAGCGCGGCTGGTGACACCCGCCGCACGGCGCGGCGAGCGACGTCCCGCGGACGCGTCGTGACGCGTCGCGCGGGGGCGTCGCGCACGGCGGCCCCGTTGCCCTCGGGCGACGGGGGAACGCCGCGCGTCGGGGTGTTGGCGCTGCAGGGTGATTTCGCACGGCATGCCGCCGCGCTCGAGGCGGTGGGATGCACGGCCGTGCGCGTGTCGCTGCCCGAGCATCTTGCGGGTCTCGAGGCGCTCGTGCTGCCGGGCGGCGAATCGTCCACCATGCTGCGTCTGCTCGATTCGACCGGGCTGCGCGGACCGCTCGAGGCGTTCGTGCGCACGAAGCCCGTGCTCGGCACCTGCGCGGGGCTGATCCTGCTCGCCCGCACGGCGGACCGGCTGCCCCGGCCCACGTTGGCCGCGCTCGACATCACCGCCGAGCGCAACGCGTGGGGCCGTCAGGTGCACTCGTTCGAGGACGTGGTCGAGTCGCCCGCGATCGGCGGCGACGTGCGCGGGGTGTTCATCCGCGCGCCGCGCATCCGTCGTGTGGGCCCCGGCGTCGAGGTGTTCGCGCGCTATCAGGGTGAGCCGGTCGGGGTGCGCCGTGGGCGCGTCGCCGCGATCACCTTCCATCCCGAGTTGACCGACGACCGTCGCCTGCACGCCTGGTTCGTGCGCGAGGTCGCTGGGCTCGTTCCCGTGGAGTCCCGTTGAGCACCATGCCCGCCACCCCCGAGCGCGTCGCGCTGCACGCGTTCCTCGCGAGTCATCAGCGCTTCCTGCTCACCACGCACGTCAATCCCGACGGGGATGCGATCGGCAGCGAGGTCGCGTTCGCCCGCATGCTGCGCGCGCTGGGCAAGACGGTGCGCATCCTCAACGATTCGCCGACGCCGCACGCGTTCACGTGGCTCACCACCGAGGACCCGATCGAGGTCTACGACGAGGCGCTCGCCGAGGCCCGGTTCGCCGAAGCGGACGCGCTCGTCGTGTTGGACACCGGCAACAAGCAGCGCATCGGCCGACTGGCGCAGCACCTCGACCGGCACCTCATCGCGATCGCGGTCGTGGACCACCACGCCACGCACGACGGCTTCGGCCGCGTCAACGTGATCGAGCCCACGTGTGCGGCCGCCGCGGTGCTCGTGCACGAGCTCATGCGCGAGGCCGGGGTCGCCGTCGATCGCCGTGCGGCCGAGGCGTTGTACGTGGGGCTCTCGACCGACACGGGCTACTTCCGCTACACGAACACCGATGCGCGCGCCCTGCACATGGCCGCCGCGCTCGTCGAGTGCGGCGTCGACGTCGCGCGGGTGACCGCGCGCGTCAACCAGACCGCGCCGGTCGGCCGGTTGCGCTTCTTCGGCGAGGCGCTCGCGGCCCTCGAGATGCGCAGCGACGGCCGCCTCGTCGTGCTCGAGGTCGTCCCCGAGCAGTTCGCGCGCCATGGTCTGGTGGGGGCCGACACCGAGGGACTCATCGACCTGCCGCGCAACATCGAGGGCGTCGAGGCCGTCGCGCTCTTCAGCGAGGTCGAGCCCGGCAAGATCAAGGTGAGCCTGCGGTCGACGGGCCGCGTGGACATCGACGGCGTGTGCTCGCGCTACGGCGGCGGGGGGCATCGGCATGCCGCCGGGGTGCAGATGCGCGGCACGCGCGAACAGGCGCGCGAACGCATCCTGCCGCATCTGGAGCAATTGCTCGCCGAACTGCCGCCGCGTCCGGTGGAGGGGGCGCACGCGTGAACCGGTTCGCGGTGCGGGTCGAGGCGTCCGGGCTGTCGCATCGCTATGGCCAGCGCCGCACCCACATCCAGTCGCTCGCGTTCGCGTTCGACGGCCCGGCGGCGATCGCGGTGACCGGGCCGAACGGCAGCGGTAAGAGCACGCTCCTGCGCATCATGGCGGGGCTGCTGCGCGCGTCGGCGGGCACGCTCTCGGTCACGCTCGACGGTCGCGCACTGCCGGCGGCGGGACGGCGGCTCGCGATCGGGCTCGCCACGCCGGAACTGTCGTTCTACGAGGAGTTCAGCGCGCGCGAGAACCTGGTCTTCGCGGGCGAGGCGCACGGCCTCGCCGATCCGCGCCGCTCGGCCGATGCCGCGCTCGACGAGGTCGGCCTCACCTCGCGGGCACACGATCGGGTGGCCGCCTACTCGAGCGGCATGAAGCAGCGCCTGCGGCTCGCGTTCGCGGTGCTGCACGATCCGGCGGTGTTGTTGCTCGACGAGCCCGGCAGCCATCTCGACGATCACGGGCGCGGGGTCGTGCGCACGGTGGTCGAGCGTCACGCCGCACGCGGTCTCGTGTTCCTGGCGACCAACGATCCGGTCGAGACCGCGCTGGCGGCGCAGCGGGTGGCCCTCGATGCGTAGCGTGTGGGCGATCCTCCGCAAGGAGTGGCGCAGCGAGTGGCGGACGCGCTACGGGCTCAACGCGGCCGTGCTGTTCGCGGTCACCAGCCTGACGGCCGTCACCTTCGCCGCCGGCCGCATCCCCGACCGGGTGGACATCCTGTCGGCGCTGCTGTGGCTCACGCTCATGTTCGCCGCGCTCGCCTCGATGAGCCACGCGTTCGTCCGCGAGACCGAGTCGCGCACGATGCTGCTGCTGCGGCTGGTGGCCTCCCCGACGCACATCGCACTGGGCAAGCTGGGGTTCAATCTGCTGTTCCTGCTCGTCGTCGAGGCGATCACCGTGCCGCTGTTCCTGTTGCTCACCGGTGCGCCCACGCCGGCCATGGGGCCGTTCCTCGGCGTCCTGGCGCTGGGCACCGTGTGTCTGGCCGCCTCGAGCACCCTCGTCGGCGCGGTCATCGCGCAGACGCGCAGCCGTGGCGCGCTGTTCGCGGGCGTGTCGCTGCCGATCCTGTTCCCGGTGCTCGCCCTCGGGGTCGCCGGGACGCGCGCGCAGTGGGAGGGGATCAGCGTCCTCGAGTTCGTGCGCCCGTTGGCGGCCTACGCCGTGGCGCTCCTCGGCATGAGCCTGTTACTCTACGACCATCTCTGGGAGGACTGAGCCGGCCGCGGGGGAACCCGCCCCCACGGAACCGGCCCGATCACGATGATCCAGCGCCTCGGCATCTACCTGTGGATCGCGGTCACGATGACCTACGCCCTCGTGCAGGCACCGCTCGTGCCGGTGCTCGAGGAGACCACGCGCGTCCTGTACTTCCACATCCCGGCCGCGTGGGTGACCGTGCTCGCGCTCGGTTGGTCCATGCTCCACAGCGCGCTCTACCTGTGGAAGCGCGACCTGCGCAACGACGATCACGCCGCCGCCGCCGCCGAACTCGGCCTGCTGTTCTGCATCGCGGCCACGGTCTCGGGTTCGGTCTGGGCGAAGGCCATGTGGGGCAGTTACTGGAACTGGGATCCGCGCGAGACCAGCATCTTCTTCGTGCTGCTGCTGTACGGCGCCTACCTCGCGCTGCGCGGCAGCATCGAGGGCGATGAGAAGCGCGCGCGCCTGTCGGCCGTGTACTCCATGGTCGCGTTCGTGGCGGTGCCGCCGCTCATGTTCATCGTGCCGCGCATCTACTCGACGCTGCATCCCGATCCCATCCTGAACACGCAGGGCAAGATCGACATGGACCCGCGCATCCGCACCGGCTTCTTCCTGATGCTCATCGGTTTCACGTTCCTGTACGCCTGGTTGCAGTCGCTGCGGGTGCGCGTCGCGCGCCTCGAGCGTCGGCACGCGGCCACGCTCTAGGAGGTCCACGACATGGGTCACAACGGGGTGGTGCTGGGCGTCTCGCTGTTGGTGTGGACGTTGCTCTTCATCTGGCTCGTGCGCGTCGAGCGCCGCGTGGCCGAACTCGAGCGCTCCGGCTCGACCGGGAAGGAGTCGCGATGAACCTCAAGATCGGAATCGCCATCGTGCTGTTGGCGGTCGCCGGCGTCGTCGGCGTGTCGAGCTTCAAGCGCACCATGACGCCGTACATCGGGTTCCGTGAGGCGCGCACGGCGAGCGGGCTCGTGCAGGTGAACGGCAAGCTCGCGGACAAGGACTACGTGCTCAAGCCCGAGGAGCAGTTCCTGCGCTTCAACCTGCGCGACGAGAAGGGCGACGTCATGCCGGTCGAGTACCGTGGCGTGATCCCCGGCAACTTCGATCAGGCGGTGAGCGTCGTGGCCATCGGCAAGTTCGCCGGCGACCACTTCGAGGCGCAGCAGTTGCTCGTGAAGTGCCCTTCCAAGTACCAGGCCGAGGCCGACAAGGCCGCCCGGGGAGCCGCCTCGTGAACCGGACCGGACTCGTCGTCCCCGCGCTGATCCTGATCCCGGGCCTCATCCTCGGGGCGGCGCTCACCAGCGCCGGTACGCTCAACTGGGGACAGGTGACGTGCTGGATCGCGTTCCTCTCCGCGCTCGTCGCCGGGTTCGGCTGGTTGGCCGCGCTGCAGGGCAACGCTCGCGCCGGTGAGGTCGCCGCCGCCGCGTACCGCGTGCAGTGGTTGGCGCTCGTGGGCGGTGCGGTGTTCCTGTGGTGGATCCTGTTCAACCACCAGTTCCAGTATCAGTACGTCCACGACTACTCGTCGAAGGACATGCCCGGGCACTACGTGTACGCCGCGTTCTGGGGCGGGCAGGAGGGCACCTTCCTGCTGTGGGCGCTGCTCACGACCACGCTCGGTTTCGTGCTCCTGCGCAGCCGCCACGCGTTCGCGCAGCCGGCCATGTTCTTCCTCAACCTGCCGGTCATCATGCTCACGTTCGTGAGCGTGGTGCGCGGACCGTTCCTGCTGAGCAAGGAGGCCTACACCGACGGTGTCGGCCTCAATCCGCTGCTGCAGGACTACTGGATGACGATCCATCCGCCGGTGCTGTTCACCGGCTTCTCGTCGTTCGTCGTGCCGTTCGCGATCGCCTGCGCCGCGCTGGTGAAGCGCGACTACGACGGCTGGGTCAAGCCCGTGCTGCCGTGGGTCGTGTTCTCCACGGCCACCCAGGCGACCGGCTTCATCATGGGCGGCGTGTGGGCGTACAAGGTGCTCGGCTGGGGTGGTTACTGGGGCTGGGACCCGGTCGAGAACGGCTCGCTCATCCCGTGGCTCGCCACCGTCGCGTTGTTGCACGGTCTGCTCGTGCAGCGCGTCACGGGTTCGCTGCGGCGCACCAACTTCGTGCTCGCGATCCTGTCGTACAGCCTCGTGTTGTACGCCTCGTTCCTCACGCGCAGCGGCGTGCTCGCGGACTTCTCGGTGCACTCGTTCGCGGCCAACGACCAGTGGCATCTGCCGTTCGGGCTGGGTGGGTTCCTCATCGGCATGGTGCTCATGTCGCTGCTCACCGGCATGGGCCTGTTGCTCGCCCGCTTGAACGAGATCCCCAAGGCCCCCGAGCCGCTGGGCGCGTTCTCGCGCGAGTCGTTCATGTGGCTCGGGCAGCTCGTGCTCATCCTCATGTGCGTGCTCGTCACGATCGGCATGAGCGCGCCGCTCATCACGCGACTGTTCGGGCCCCCCAGCAACGTCCAGACGAGCTACTACAACCTCGTCAACGCGCCGCTCGCGGTCGCGCTGGGTCTGCTGCTCGGCATCGCGCCGCTCATCCGTTGGCGGCAGCACGAGCCCGAGGCGTTCCTCAAGTCGGCCATGCCCTCGTTGCTCGTGGCCGTCGTGGTCGCGGCGATCGCCTTCGTGCAGGGCGTAAGCCAGCCCATGCCGCTGCTGGTCCTGTTCGCCATGGGCTTCGCGCTCGCCGCCAACTCGGTCGTGATGCTGCGCGGCTTCAAGGCGTCGTGGAAGCACGGCAACGCCTATCTGGGCCACATGGGGCTCGCCGTGATGCTCATCGGCGTGGTCGCCTCGAGCGGCTACGGCGTGTCGCAGCAGATCCAGCTGCCGCAGGGCGAGGCGCGCAAGGTGCTCGGCTACGACATGACGTTCAACGGCATGCAGCGCGATGCCGAGGGCAAGGATCACGCGCTCATCGCGGTCGCCTCGCGCGAGCGCAGCTTCCTCGCGAACGCCAAGTTCTACTGGAGCGAGTACAACCAGGGCTACATGAAGAAGCCGCACATCGAGCGGTTCTGGAACCGCGACGTGTACATCTCGCCGCTCGAGATGGTCGGTGGGGCGGCGGACCGCGGCACGTGGTTCGAGCCCGGCCAGACGATCCAGCGCGGCGCGATCAAGTACACGTTCGAGAGCTTCACGCCCGAGCCCACGGGCAACGGCATGCGGCTCACCGCCAACGTGATCGTGGACGTCGGCGGGCGCACCACGCCCGTGAAGCCGGTGTTCGAGGTCACCATGGGGGGCGGCAAGCCGGTCTCGACGCCGGCCTACCTGCCCAGCGGCGGCATGATCTCGATCCTGCGCGGGGACCCTTCGAACGGTCACGCGCTCCTCATGCTGCCGGGGGACGAGGGGGCCAAGGACAGCCAGACGCTGGCGATCGAGGTGAGCACCAAGCCGCTCATCAACCTGGTCTGGCTCGGTTCGGTGATCATGCTGCTGAGCGCGTTCCTGTCGGTGGTGCGGCGCGCGCTGGACATGAAGCGGGAGCCCGGCGCGGGTCCGCCCGCCCCCGCGACCGCCAAGGCCCACTGACGCCCGCCCCATCGCATGACAGGGGCGTCCCGGTGCCGCCGCGCGAGCGGCCCACCGGGGCGCCCCTGAAGCGTTCCCCGCGCGTTCCCGGGGCCATGGGAAAGGGTCTTGTCCGACTGCCCATCCGTGCAGTAGGCTCGCGGCGGTGCCAGATCCCAGCCATGTTCGAATCCCTCAACGACCCGGTGGACGTGCTCACCGTGTTCGAGGACGGCTCCATGCGCCCCCTGCGGTTCCGCTGGCAGGGGCGGGTCGTCCGTATCGCCAAGGTCACCGGCCAATGGGCTCGTCGCGAAGGTCAGGCGCAACTGCGCTACTTCGCCGTCCAGGGGGCGCGTGACGACAGTTACGAGCTGTGCTTCGACGCGCGCGGACCCTCGTGGGTGCTGAGCCGCGCGTGGACGGGGCCCGGCTGAGCCGCCCTCGGAGCCGCCCGTGATCCTGCTCGCCGACATGGATGCGTTCTTCGCCTCGGTCGAGCAGGCGCATCATCCGCACCTGCGCGGCAAGGCGGTCATCGTGTGCGGCGATCCCAACCGCCGGGGCGTGGTGACCGCCGCGTCCTACGAGGCGCGACCGTTCGGCGTGCGTGCCGGCATGCCGTTGGCGGAGGCCAAGCGCCTGTGCCCGCACGCCGAGTACGTCGAGGGTAGTCCGCGCAAGTACGTCGAGAAGTCGCTCGAACTGCTCGAGATGTTCCTCGCGGTCACGCCGGACGTCGAGCCGTTCAGCGTGGACGAGGCGTTCCTCGACCTGCGGAACCTGCCCGGGCGCGGGCAGACGGTCGAGTCGGCGATCGCGATCGCGCGCGACCTGCAGCAGCGCATCCGCGACCAGCATCATCTGGGGGCGTCGTTCGGCATCGGGCCCAACAAGCTCATCGCCAAGATGGCGAGCGGGCTCGAGAAGCCGTGCGGCGTGACGGCGCTCGACGAGGCGTCGTTCCGCGGCGTGTTCTGGCCCCAGGACGTGCAGGAACTGTGGGGCGTGGGCCCCAAGCTGGCGGCCCACCTCAAGCAGATGGGGCTCGCCACCGTGGGTGCGCTCGCGAACGCGCCCGAGCGCGTGCTGCGGCAGCGCTTCGGCGTCGTGGGCGAGCACCTGCGCGAGGCGGCGTGGGGGCACGATCGCTCGCCCGTCGTGCCGTACCACGAGGGTCAGGACCCCAAGTCCATGGGGCACGAGGTCACGCTGCCCGAGGACTGTCGCGACCCCGAGTTCCTGGAGGGCACGCTGCTGCGGCTCGCCGACCAGGTCGCACGCCGCCTGCGTGCCGACGGTTTCCGCGCGCGCACGATCACGGTGAAGCTGCGCGATCACCGCTTCCACACGATCACGCGGCAGCGTGCGCTGCCGCGGGCCATCGACGACCACGGTTCGCTGTTCGAGGTCGCCCGTACGTTGTGGCGCGAGCATTGGCAGGGCGCGCCGCTGCGGCTGCTGGGGCTCTCGGCGTCGGCGTTCGAGGCCGCGAGCGACGAGCAGCTCGAGCTGTTCGTGGCCGACGAGCGCGGACGCGCGCTACAGGACGCGCTCGACAAGGTGCGCGACAAGCTCGGCGAGGCCGCGGTGGTCCCGGCGGGTTCGCTCGCGTACCGCAAGGCGATCGGCCACGTGCCGTTCGGCGCGGCCAAGCGCGCGGCCGCGGCGCGCCCGGGTTACGGCGAGGGGGCCGATCCCTCGGCGCCCGACCCGACGCAACTGCGCCCGCGCGGCCCGAAGGGTGAGGGGCGACGATGATCGTCCGCGTCCCGCGTCGCGCCGAGGCGCCGGGGCTGTTCGAGCGGTCACCCACGCGGGTGCCGGGCCCGCTCGTGTGGCCGCAGGAGGCGGCGCACGCGCACGAGGTGTGGGTCGGCACGTCGGGGTACTCGTTCCCCGACTGGGTCGGCCCGTTCTATCCGCGCGGCCTGCCCGCACGCGGGTTCCTCGCGCACTACGCGACCCGGTTCGCGTGCGTCGAGCTCAACCTCATGCACTACCGCATCCCGACGTCCGAGGTGGGCGAACGCATGCTCGCCCAGACGCCGCCCGGGTTCCGGTTCATCGTCAAACTCCATGCCTCGTTCACGCACGGACGGGCGATCGACATGGGCACGCGCCACGCGTTCCTCGAGGCGGTGCGGCCGTTCCGTGACGCGGGCCGTCTGCACGGCCTGCTGGCGCAGTTCCCGTGGGCGTTCCGGCGCGACGAGGCGTCCAAGACGCACCTCGAACGCCTGCGCGCGGCGTTCCCCGACGACCCGTTGTGGGTCGAGTTCCGGCACGACTCCTGGATGCATCCGCGCCTGCCCGAGTGGCTGCGTGAGCGGGCACTGGGCTACTGCGCGGTGGACGAACCGGCGCTGCCCGGACTGCTGCCGCCGGTGGCGCACGTCACCAACGGCGTGGGCTACGTGCGCTTCCATGGACGCAACGCGGCGCACTGGTGGGGTCCGCGCGGGCAGCATCCGAGCGTCGCGCCACGCGGCTCGCGCGAGCAGCGTCGCTACGATCACGAGTACGTGGCCGACGAACTCGAGGCGTGGGTGGCGCGCGTGCGCGCGATGGCCGCCGAGGCGAAGCAGACCTACCTGTTCTTCAACAACTGCCACGCCGGACAGGCCGCACGCAGCGCCGCGCTCATGGAGGAACTGCTGCAGCGTCAGGCGCGACTCGTGTGAGCACGTGCACACGCGTTGACGCGACCGCGCGTGCGGGCTAGCGTGCCGACGCGTCCCGCACGAGGTGGTGGGACCCGCTCGCCAAGCCCCCCGGAGGATCGCGTGATGGATCAGGGACCCAAGTCCTATTGGGCCGAGTTCCTCGGCACGTTCGCGCTGTGCTTCGTGGCACAGGGCTGCTGTGTGATGCAGCAGGGTGGCGGTTCGGTGACCGCGCTCGTGAACGCGGCGGCGCAGGGCGTCATCCTGGCGACCATGATCTCGGCGCTCGGGGTGTGGTCCGGGGCGCACTTCAACCCGGCGATCACGCTCGGGTTCGTGGTCACCCGCCGCATGTCGCTCACCTCGGCGATCACCTACTGGCTCTCGCAGCTGCTCGGTGCGGTCGCCGCGAGCTTTCTGTTGCGCGCCGTGGTCCCCGGTGAACTCGGCGAGGCCGTGCACTTCGGCGTGCCGCTGCTCGCCTCCGGCGTTTCGCCGGGGCAGGGGTTCCTGCTCGAGTTCGTGACCACGTTCCTGCTCGTGACCGCCGTCTGGGGCACCCAGGTGGACGAGCGCGGTCCCCGCATCGGTGGCTTCGGCATCGGCCTCACCCTGTTCGCGGGTGCGCTCGTGACCGGCCCGCTCACGGGTGCGGCCATGAACCCCGCACGGGCGTTCGGTGCGGCCTGCGCCTCGGGCGTGTGGACCGACCACTGGCTCTACTGGTTGGGCCCGCTCGCGGGTGGTGTGGGCGCGGCGCGCGTCTACAAGAGCCTGTCGTGGGCCCGGTGAGCGGCTCCGACCTGCGCCCGGCCGCGTTCATCACCCGTCCGCCGGGACGCGTGTTGTTCCTGTGCATCCACAACTCGTCCCGCAGTCAGATCGCCGAGGGGTTCGCCCGCGCCCTCGCTCCGCCCGACGTCGTGGTCATGAGTGCGGGCACCGAGCCGCGCGGCGTGCACCCGTGCGCGCGCGAGGTCATGGCCGAGGTCGGCGTGGCGCTCGACGCGCAGTCCTCCAAGCACCTCGACGACGTGCCGTGGCGTGACTGCGACACGGTGGTCACGTTGTGCGGGGAGGCCGACGAGACCTGCCCCGCGCTCGCCGGCGACGTGCGCCGTGTGCACTGGCCGCTGCCCGATCCGAGCGCCGCCCCCGAGGCCGAGCGCCTCGCGACGTTCCGGCAGGTGCGCGACGAGATCCGCTGGCGCGTCGCCAGTCTGTGGCCGCGCAGCGGCTGAGCCACGCCGCGCGCACTCGCACGAGACGACGACGCCCCGGTGCGCGCAGGCGCACCGGGGCGTCGTCACGTCGGATGAGGAGCGGGTCAGTGTGTTCGACGATCCAGTGAGGCGGCGTCGTGGCGGCCCTGCACGAACGCCTCCGCTTCCGCGACGTTCTCGGGGCTGCCGATGAACAGCGGCGTGCGTTGGTGCAGCGTCGCGGGCGGCACGTCCATGATGCGGCGCTGGCCGTCGCTCGCCGCACCGCCGGCCTGCTCCGCCACGTACGCGAGCGGCGCCGCCTCGTAAAGCAGACGCAACTTGCCGTTCGGGTTCTTGCGGTCGCCCGGGTACATGTAGATGCCACCGTACAGCAGGTTGCGATGGAAGTCGGCGACGAGCGAGCCCACGTAGCGCGCGCTGTAGGGGCGGCCCGTGGCGTCGTCGTCCACCTTCATCCAGTCCACGTAGCGCTTCACGCCCTCGTCCCACTGCGAGTAGTTGCCCTCGTTGGCGCTGTAAATGCGACCGCGCTTCGGGGTGCGGATGTCGGGGTGGGAGAGCAGGAACTCGCCGATGCTGGGCTCGTAGGTGAAGCCGTGCACGCCGTCGCCCGTGGTGTACACGAGCATCGTGCTCGAGCCGTACAGGATGTAGCCGGCGCACAGCTGGCGCCGGCCCGCCTGCAGGACGTCCTCGTGCGTGCCGCGCCCGGTGCGCGTCAGGCGCGGCAGGATCGAGAAGATCGTGCCGATGTTCACGTTGGCGTCGATGTTCGACGAGCCGTCGAGCGGATCGAAGTTCACGACGTAACGGCCGATCGGCACGCCCTCGGTCACCTGGACGATGTCCTCGTCCTCCTCGGACGCCACGACGGCGAGTTGGCCCGTGCTGCCGAGGACGCGCATGATCGTCTCGTGCGCGAACACGTCCAGCTTCTGGACCTTCTCGCCCTGCACGTTGACCGTGCCGGTGGCGCCGAGCACGTCGGTGAGCCCCGCCCGGATGACCGCCTTGTTGATCATCTTGGCGGCCAGCGCGACGTCGAGCAGCAGGCTGGTGAACTGCCCACTGGCCTCGGGGTGCAGACGCTCCTGCTGGAGCACGAACTGCGACAGGGTCACCGCGCGATTGCTCATGTGCGTCTCCGGATCAGTCGGACAGCCCGGTCACGTCCTCGGGGCCCTTGGCCACGGACACGGTGGCGTCGAACACCGGGAACGAGCCCGGCACGAACGGCGCGTACTTCGCGGCCACCTCGCGCGTGCCCTGCGTCTGCAGCTGCGAGAGCAGGAACGTGAAGCGGTCCTCGAGCGCCTGGCCGATCGCCTGCCGCGCGGCGTCGGGCATGCCCCACAGCTGCTCCTTGCGGCCACCCAGCGCCTTCTTGCGCACCTTGTAGAAGAACTGCTCGTCGGTGTCGGTGGGCTTGCGCTCGCCGGCCTCGCTCACGCGCAGCTCGTCGTAGATCGCCTTCTTGAGGTCGGCGGGGAAGGCGGGCGAATCGAAGATCATGTTCTGGAACTCGGTCGCCAGATGGATCTCGCACGCGCCGCGCTTGGCGAACTCGCCGAACAGCTCGGACGGCAGCGTCGAGGCGCCGTGCTGCACCGCACCCGCGAAGCCGTACTTCTCGCGCGAGAGCTTGGAGAGCGCCTCGAGCGTGTCGAAGTCCAGCTTGACCTTGGCCACCGTGCCGTCCGGCAGCGGCACGCCGCCGTGGCTCGTGCCGGTCTGGATCGAGATCTTGCTCATGCCCGGCTTGCCGGGGGCGAGCTTGCCCAGTTCGGCGTTGAACACCTCGACGAACGCCTCGAGCTCCTCGGCGGTCGAGTTCTTGCCACCGACCTCGCCGATCTCACCGCCGACCGACACGGTCACGCCCGCCGGCTCGTGCTGGCGGATGTACGAGGTGATCGTGGCGCACAGCTTGCCGTTGACGTCCTGCTGCTCGCGGTGCGTGGGCTTGTCCAGGTCCACGAGCGTCGAGGTGTCGACGTCGATGTTGTAGAAGCCGGCCTTGAGCGCCTCGGAGGTGAGGTCGAGCACGGTGGCCATCTCGGCCTTGGGGTCGGCGAGGTACTTCTTGTGGTTGATCTGGAAGTGGTCGCCCTGGATGAACACCGGGCCCGTCCAGCCCTCGCGCAGCGCGGCCGCCATGATCACGAACGTGTACTCGGCGGGACGCTGGCCCGTGTAGCTGATCTCCGAGCGCGCGATCTCGACCAGCACCGCACCGGCGTCGAGCTTCTTGCGGGCGCGGAACAGGGCGCGCGCCGTGTCGTAGGCCATGCCGCGGATGTTGATCGCCGGCACGGTGAACGTGCCGCTCACCTCACCGCGGCCACGCGCCATGTACAGGCCGTGGATCGAGGCGGGGTAGAGGCCCACCGACTTGCACTGGTCCATCACGCCTTGGCGCGCGGCCTCGCGGATGCCGTCGGCCCCGAACACGCCGGTCCACACCAGGCGGTCGAGGGCGTCGGGGTTGCCGGTGGCCAGTACGGCGATCGCCTGGCGGACTTCGTCGATCGACTTGAACGCGGTCTGCATGGGTCCTGTCCTGCGGCCCGCTCGGCGTGGGTCCGACCGGGGGTCGGGAACGGACGGGCGCGCGGTATGGGTGGAGGGGACGGGTGGGGTGCGGAATCCGCGCCAGTATAGCCGCGGCCCCGGCGCGCGGGAAACCCGCACCAGGGCCGTTCCGGGTGGTCCATGAGGCCCGGATGCGGGCCCGTTCAGGGCAGCGGCAACGTCAGCGCGAGGCCGGGGCCGTGCGTCGTGAGCAGCGAGAACTGCGCGTCGTGCGCGAACCCGTGCGCGCGCACGTGCCGCCCCAGATGGCGCACGTCGAGCACGGTCGCGGCCATCGCGAGCGTCAGCCCCGCGCCCGCGCCGAGCGCCGCGGGACCCAGATCGCCGCTCGCACCGTTGGATACCGCGCCCGCCAACATCATGCCTCCCAGAACCGCCCCGGTGCGCAGCAGCGCTCCACTCACCGCACGGCCGCCGTCGCCGGCGCGCGCCCATCCCAACGACGGCCCGACCAAGAGACCGGTGGCCACGAGGCCGGTGCCCCATCCGGCGTCCTCGGGGTGCCCCGCCGCCGACGCCCGTTCCGCCAACAGCACCCCACTCGTGATGAGCACCACCGGAGCACCCACCGCCCAGCACTGCGCCTCGAACGCCTGCGCGCGGCGGCGAGCCACGACCTCGGGGGGCAGCGAGGGATCCACGCGATCGTCGTGAGGACGTCCGGCGGCCGGGTCACGCGGTGCGGTGATCGACGTCGAGACCGCGCACGTGGGAGTGAGGGCCGGGCTCATCACGGGTGAGGCCTGCGCCCCAGAGGACAGCAGCAGGCACGCCACGATGGGAGCCACGAACCTGCGCCGTCCCCGCGTGTGCGCGCGCATCGTCAGTGCAACGGTATCGTCACCGCGAGGCCGGGGCCGTGCGGAGTGAGCAGCGAGAAGCGCGCATCCCCGGGGCGACCGTGGGTGCGCAGGTAAGGCCCCATGCGGTTGCATTCGACCAGCCCCTCGATCGTGGCACCGCACACGCCCGCGGTCATGCCCAGCAACACGATCCCGAGTCCTTCCCAGCCGTCGCTCTGGCTCACCCCGGCCATGAGACCCGCCGAGAAGCCCACGCCGACGATCGCACAGCGCAGGGTCGCCCCGCCGATGGCGCGGTCCCAGTAGCCGGCGCGCGCCCACCCCAGCGAGGGCCCGAACAGCATGCCGGTGCCGAGCATGGCGACGCCGAGGCCCTGCATGGAACCGTTGCCGCCGTTGTCGGAGCCCGAGAGGATCAGGGCGGCTCCGGTGAGCGTGAGGCCACCGGTGGCCCAGGTTGCGAGGCTCTGGGACGACCGGGCGAGTTCGAGGTTCTCGGGCGTGATCGCGCCTGGCGGGGGCGGGGCGGGCACCTGCGTCGAGTCGGACCACTCGGCGATGCCGCCGGAGGGTTCGGCGCCCGCGGGGGATGCGAACAGGGCGACGATGAGGAGGATCAGGCCCAGCGAGCCGCACCGCGTCGTCCACTGCCTCACGTCCGCCTCCCGTTATTCGAGGGCCTGCCCCAGACTCGTGAACGCCTCGCGCGCCTCGCGCACCTCGGCGAACCGCTGCGGATCGAACGACGCGGTCATCGGCGCGCGCTTGAACGCCAGGATCTGCGCGAGGTCCTCGGTGCACGCGGTCGCCAGACCCATGCCGTGCCCGGTGAACCCGGCACAGATCGCGAGATGGTGCGCCGCGTCGAGCCAGCCCACCAGCGGCCGGCCGTCGCGTGCGAAGCCCATCGTGCCCGCCCAGCGGTACTCGATCGGTGCCCCCTCGGGCACGAGTTCGCGCAGGCCCGCCTCGATCGCGTCCTGCAGGACGGGCGTGGTCTCGTTCGAGTACACCGACTCGGTGTCGAACGAGAGATTGCGCCAGCCGCCGATCACCAGACGCCCATCGCTCGCCTGTCGCCAGTACTGGTAGCCGTAGTTCGCGTACACCGGCCGCGGATCGAATCGCACGTCGAGCGGCGCGGTCGCCAGCATCTGGCCGCGACGCGGCACGATGAGTTCCCGCAGCGCGGGCAGCAACTGCGGCGCGTACGCGTTGGTGGCCACGACGAGCGTGCGTGCGCGCACCGTGCGGCCCGCCGCCGCGACGCGCCATTCCCCGTCGCGCCACGCGGCGCCGGTCACCCGCGAGTGCTCGAACAGGCGTGCACCCTTGGCCGCCGCCGCGCGCGCCAGTCCGTGCTGGAATCGCACCGGATGCACGCAGCCGTCCTCGGGGACCTCGAACGCGGAATGGAAGCGTCCCACCGCGTGCGCGGGCAGGACGTCCTCGCGCGCGACCTCGCGCATGGGGAAGCCGTCGTGCCGCAGTTCCGGCAGCGAGCCGCGCAGGTCCTCGGTCTCCTCCTCGGTGCGCGTCAGACGCAGGCTGCCGGTGAGGCGATGGTCACAATCGATCGACAGCGACTGCGCCAGATGCGCGATGCGCTGATGCGTGCGCCGGCCCAGTTGCATCATGGCGCGGGCGCCCTCGCGGCCCCAGAGCGCGATGCGCTCGGCGTAGGGCTCGGCGGGCAGCGCCAGCAGGAAGCCGGCGTTGCGGCCACTCGCCTCGCCCGCGAGCCGACCGGCCTCGAGCACCGCGACGCTCGCGTCCTGCGAGATGAGCGTGTACGCGAGCGTGATGCCGGTGATGCCGCCGCCGATGACGGCGACGTCCACCTCGAGGTCCTCGGTGATCGTCGGGAACGCGGGCGGAGCATCGGCCCACCAATAGGAGGGCGGCGCGGGAGTCGGGGTGTCGGCCATGGCCGCATTGTGCGCACCGCGAGGGGGCGGCGGCAAGCGCGCGCACACGCGTTGACACCCGTGGGGGCAGCGGGTTCAATCGCGCGGAACCCCCCGTGCGTCCGCGTCCCCTTCCGGAGAGCCTCCTTTGGAACACCCCGCCTCGGTGCTGTGCCGGCTGCGTGTGAACGGTGACGAGCGCACCTGCGCCGTGACGCCGCACACGACGCTGCTCGAGGCCCTGCGTTACGGGCTCGCGCTCACCGGTTCCAAGCAGGGCTGCGACAAGGGCGACTGCGGCGCGTGCACGGTGGTCGTGGACGGCGAACCGGTGCTGGCGTGCCTCACGCTGGCGCTCGCGTGCGAGGGCCGCGAGGTGCGCACGGTCGAGGGGCTCGCCACCGGCGCGGTGCCGCACGAACTGCAGGACGCGTTCGATCGCACCGGCGGGGCGCAGTGCGGTTTCTGCACGCCGGGCATGCTCATGAGCGCGGCCGCGCTGCTCGACCGCAATCCCGCGCCGACGCGCGACGAGATCGCGCACGCGTTGTCGGGCAACCTCTGCCGTTGCACCGGCTACACCAAGATCCTGGATGCCGTCGAACTCGCCGCGGCCGAGCGGCGCACGCGCCGGACGGGCGCATGAGCGCGCCCAAGGACGATCCCAAGTCGGGCATGAGCATCCCCGCCGGGCGCACCATGCCCAAGGCGGACCGGCTCAAGCCGCCGGTGTGGGAGGGTGGGCGCACGGCGCCGCCCAACGGCGACGCGTTCCACGCGGTGGGCAAGCGCGCGCGCAAGGTCGAGGGGCTCGCCAAGGTGACCGGCCGCGCCGTGTACGCCGACGACCTCACGCTGCCGCGCATGCTGCACGGCAAGTTGCTGCGATCCATCCACGCGCACGCGCGCATCCTGAGCATCGACGCGTCCGCCGCCCTCGCCATGCCCGGCGTGCACGCGGTCATCACGGGTAAGGACCTGCCCGAATACTTCGGCATCATCCCGTGGACGCAGGACGAGCAGGCGCTGTGCGAGGACAAGGCGCGCTACGTGGGCGACGCGATCGCCGCGGTCGCCGCCGACAGCGAGCTGATCGCCGAAGAGGCGCTGCGCGCCATCAAGGTCTCGTACGAGGTGCTGCCGACGATCGACGATATCGACGCGGCGCTCGCGCACCCCGAGATCCAGGTCAACGAGAAAGCGTCCGAGGGCAATCTCTCGAAGCACGTCCACCTCGAGTTCGGCCCCGTGGACGAGCGGCTCGCCGCGAGCGACGAGACGGTCGAGGCCGAGTACTGGTACGAGGGCAACACCCACGCGCCGATCGAGCCGCACTGCTGCGTCGCCGAGTACGACGCGACCGGGTTCCTCACGCTGTGGTCGAGCACGCAGGTCGCGCACTACCTGCATCGCGACCTCGCCAAGGTGCTCGCACTGCCCACGCAGCGCATCCGGGTGATCCAGCCCGTGGTCGGCGGCGCGTTCGGCGGCAAGAGCGAACCGTTCTCGCTCGAGTTCTGCGCCGCCAAGCTCAGCATGATCACCGGTCGGCCGGTCAAGATCCTGTACACGCGCGAGGAGGTGTTCTACGCGCACCGCGGCCGTCACCCGATGCGCCTGCGCTACCGCACCGGCATCTCGCGCGACGGCATGCTCACGGCGACCGATGCGCGCATCCAGATCGACGGGGGCGCCTATTCCAGCTTCGGGCTCGTGACCACGTACTACTCGGGGCAGTTGCTCACCGCGCCCTACCAGCTGCCGGCCTACCGCTTCGATTCGACGCGCGTGTTCACGAACAAGCCGTGCTGCGGACCCAAGCGCGGGCACGGTTCGGTGCAGCCGCGGTTCGCGTTCGAGTGCCAGATCGACAAGCTCGCCGAGCGGATCGGCATGGATCCGATCGAGGTGCGGCGGCGCAACTTCATCGGCGAGGACACGCGCACGGTGAACGGTATGCGCGTGACCTCGAACGGCTTCCTGGACTGCCTCGACGCGGTCGAGCGCGCCTCGGGCTGGCGCGAGCGCTGGCGCAAGCTGCCCTACGGTCGCGGCCTGGGCATCGCCGGCAGCATGTACATCTCGGGGACCAACTACTGCATCTACCCCAACGAGATGCCGCAGTCGGCCGTGCAACTCAAGTTGGATCGTTCGGGGCGCGCCACGGTGTTCTGCGGCGTGAGCGACATCGGCCAGGGCGCGGATTCCATGCTCGCGACCATCGTGTGCGAGGAACTGGGGCTGGGGCTGCGCGACGTGCGCGTGGTCGCGGCCGACACCGATCTCACGCCCGTCGATCTGGGCAGCTACTCGAGCCGCGAGACGTTCATGTGCGGCAACGCCTGTCTCGACGCGGCGAGGCAGTTGCGCGAGCGCATCGCCGAGACGCTCGCCGAGCTCTGGGGCTGCCGCAAGGGCGAGATCGTGCTCGCGAACGGCATGGCCGTCGCGACGAGCGACCCCGTGAACCACGCCATGAGCATCCGCGACGCGTTCCAGACCACCGAGGCGCGCCACGGCACGCTGGGTTCGGTCGGCTGGTACCAGAGCCCCAAGCTGGGGGGCGACTACCGCGGCGGCACGATCGGCGCCTCGCCGGCGTACTCGTTCACCGCGCACGTCGCCGAGGTCGAGGCCGATCCCGAGACGGGGTTCGTGCGGGTGTGCAACATCTGGGTCGCGCACGATTGCGGTCGTGCGCTCTCGCCGGTCGCGGTCGAGGGTCAGATGGAGGGCAGCGCCTACATGGGCTTCGGTGAGGCGCTGTTCGAGACGCAGACCTACAAGCCGGCCGCGGTCGGGCATGGTTCGGGGCTGCATCACGGACCGAGCCTGCTCGACTACCGCATGCCGACCACGCTCGACACGCCGCAACTGCAGTCGTTCATCGTCGAGAGCGTCGATCCCGAGGGGCCCTACGGCGCCAAGGAGGCGGGCGAGGGGCCGCTGCATCCGAGCGTGCCCGCGATCGCCAACGCCATCCACGACGCGCTCGGCATCCGCTGCGATCGGCTGCCGTTCTCGCCGCCCGCGGTGCTGCGTCTGCTGCAGTCGGGCGATGCGCGAGCGGCGTGGTCGCAGGCTCGCACCACCCTGCGGGAGCGTGCCTGATGCTCACCCTGCCGCGCTTCGAATGGCTCGCGCCCGGCTCGCTCGCCGAGGTGCTGCGCCTGCTCGCCGAGTCGCCGGGCGAGTGTCTGCTGGTGGCCGGTGGCACCGATGCCGTGCCGAACCTCAAGCATCGTCTGCACGAGCCCAAGCGCGTGATCTCGCTCGCGCGCGTGGCCGAACTGCGCGGCGTGCACGTGACCGACGGCGACCTGCACCTGGGCGCGCTCACCACGCTCACCGCGCTCACGCGCGAGCCCGCGCTGCAGCCCGACTTCGCGGCCGTCGCCCACGCCGCCTCGCTCGTCGCGTCGCCGCAGATCCGCAACATGGGCACGCTCGGCGGCAACCTGTGCCTCGACACGCGCTGCACGTACTACAACCAGACGTACTTCTGGCGCGAGGCGCTGGGGTTCTGCCTCAAGAAGGACGGCGTGCGCTGCCACGTCGTGCCGCAGGGCAAGCGCTGCGTCGCGGCGCATTCGTCCGACGTGGCGCCGACGCTCATCGCGTACGGGGCGCTCATCGAGATCGCGGGGCCCGCGGGCCTGCGCACGGTGGGGGCGGACGAGTTCTTCGTGGGCGACGGCGTGCACAACAACGTGCTGCAGCGCGACGAGGTCGTCACGCGCGTCACGCTGCCCGCCGCCTCGCGCGGCCAGCGCGGTGCCTACCGCAAGCTGCGGCCGCGCGGCGCGATCGACTTCCCCATGCTGTCCATCGCGGTCGCGGCCCGGGGCGAGGCGACGCGCATCGAATCGCTGCGCGTCGTCGTGAGCGCCCTGGGTGCCAAGCCGCGACTGCTGGGGCAGCTCGACGGCCTCGCGGTGGGCCGTCCCGCTGACGCGGACACGTTCGCGGCCGTCGCGGCCAGCGCCGCCAAGCAGTGCCGGCCGCTGACCAACGTGCCGTACGACGACGACTGGCGGCAGGCCATGGTGCCGGTGCTGGTGAAGCGCGCGCTCGCCGACGCGTTCGGGTTGCCCGCGTGACGGGTCCGCTCGGCGGGCCGTCGCCCGACGTGTGGGCCGTGCTCGCCGCCTGGCGGGCGGCGGGGCGGCGGTTCGTGCTGCTCACCGTGGTCGAGTCGCGCGGGTTCACGCCGCAGAAGCCCGGTGTGCACATGCTCGTGGCGGCCGATGGCGAGACCGCCGGCACGATCGGGGGCGGGGCGATCGAGCACGCGTGCGTGCACGAGGCCGCGAGCCTGCTCGCGTCCGGTGAAGCGACGCGCACGGTTCGCAAGCAACTCACCACCGAACTCGGCATGTGCTGCGGCGGCGAGATGGTCGTGCACCTCGAGGTGCTCGAGGCGCAGCCGCGCCTGATCGTGTTCGGCGCCGGGCACGTGGCGCGCCCGCTGGCCGCGCTCGCGGCGGGCACGGGCTTCGCGGTGCAGGTCGTGGACGCGCGCCCCGAATGGCTCACCTCGGAGCGGTTCCCGTACGCGACGCGCATGCTGCGCGAGCCCGATGCGTTCGCGCGCGAACAGCTCGAGGGCTGGCGTTCGGATGCGAGCGACGTGTACGCCGTGGTCACGACGCACGACCACGCGCTCGACCAGCGCGTCGTGCAGGAACTGCTGCGCGCGCCATTGCGCTACACGGGCCTGATCGGCAGCCTCGCCAAGCAGCGCAAGTTCGCGCTGCGCCTGCGTGGTCGCGGCTACGACGATGCGCAGCTCGCACGATTGCATTCGCCCGTCGGGCTGCCGATCGGCGCGCGCACGCCCGAGGAGATCGCCGTGAGCATCGTCGCCGAGCTCGTCGCCGTCCGGCGTGGAGCCGACCCGTCCCAGGGTTGGGTGCCGTCGGCTCGCGTGAAGTCCCACCGGGAGGGTGATGCTCCCGGGATCCCCGTCGTCCACCATCCCCCTCAGGAAGGGAGCCCGTCGTGATCATCGGAGTCCTGCTGGCCGCTGGAGCCTCGTCGCGCATGGGGAGTCCCAAGGCGCTCGTGAAGTCGCGCGGTCAGTCGTTCCTCGTGCGCGGGGTCCGTGCGCTGTGGGCGTCCGCCGACACCGTGATCGCGGTCCTCGGGGCCGACGGTGAGCGCGTCTGCGAGGTCGCGGGCGAGGAGTTCGAGACGCTCGTCGAGAAGGGCCTGCTCGCGCCCGATCTGCACGGTGCGCAGGGCCGCACCGGCGACCTCGAGGTGCGCTTCGCGTTCAACGCGAAGTGGTCGCAGGGCATGTTCTCGTCGGTCAAGGTCGGCCTCGCGGCCGCGCTCAAGTCCAAGCCCAAGGGCATCCTGCTGCTGCCCGTGGATCACCCCGAAGTGAAGGCCGCCACGGTGAAGCTGCTCGGCGAGGTGCTCGACGAGGCGCTGGGCGCGTTCGGCGGGGGCAAGCGCGCGGGCGCGTTCGCCTACGCGCTCGTGCCGCGCTTCAAGGGCCATCGCGGTCACCCGGTCGCGATCTCGGCGGGGCTGGCCGCGATGATCGTGGCCGATCGGCAGGCGCGCGATCTGTCCGACGCGATCCGTCGCAACGCGCGTCTGGTGGGTTATCTCGACGTCGCCGACAAGGGCGTGATCGTGAATCAGAACACGCCGGCCGACGTGAAGGGCGCGGCCGCATCGCGTCGCAAGCCCGCG
>CAZZLY010000004.1:14972-81276 GCA_964655175.1 uncultured bacterium | reverse complement strand
GCGTCGCGCGTGTCCACGACCTGCGGGTGCGCGATCGGCAGCGTGAACCAGAACGTGCTGCCCTCGCCCGGGCGACTGTCCACGCCGATCGTGCCGCCGTGCTGCTCGACGATGCCCTTCGAGATGACGAGCCCCAGCCCCGTGCCGCCGAACTTGCGCGTCGAGCGCGAGTCGATCTGCTGGAACTTGTGGAACAGCTTGGGCAGGTCCTCGGCCCGGATGCCCTCGCCGCGGTCGCGCACGCACACGCGCAGTTCCGAGCCGCTCATGTACGCCTCGACGCCCACCTCGCCGCCCGTGGGCGAGAACTTGACGGCGTTCGACAACAGGTTGGTCACGACCTGGGCCACGCGATGCGCGTCGATCATCGCATCGGGCAGGTCGTCCGGCAGCGACAACGTGAGCCGGACGCGGCGCTCCTCGATCTGCACGCGCAGCGCCTGCACCGCCTGCAGCACCACGGGTTCGAGGCGCTGCCGCTCGAGCGTCATCGTGAGCGACGACGATTCCAGTTTGGAGAAATCGAGGATGTCGTTGATGAGCAGCAGCAGTCGCTCGGCGTTCGCCTGCGCGATGCTCAGGAGCTTGCTCTGCTGTTCGTTGTTCTGGAAGTAGCGCGTGTCGCTGAGCAGTTCGACGGCGCCCTTGACCGACGTGATCGGGGTGCGGATCTCGTGCGAGACCACGGCCACGAACTCGGACTTGAGCCGGTCGAGCAGCTTGGTGCGCTGGTAGAGCTGCGAGTTGCGCACCTGGACGCCCGCCTGCGCGGCGTACATGCGCAGGAACTCGGCGTGGTCGGAGGTGAAGCCCTCGAGCCGATCGAACACGACGAGCACGCCGACGCACTCGCGCTGCTGGTGCATGGGGACCGCGAGCACCTCGCGCGCGAACGACTGCGTGAAGCCGGGCAGCGCCAGCTGCGCGCCGCCGGGCATGCCCACGAGCACGGGGTTGGTCCCCTCGACGGTGCGCCCGAGCCAGCCCTCGCCGCGCACGAAGTGCGGCGCGCCGTCCTCGGCGAACGGGGATTCGTCGCCCACCATGCACACGGCGCGGAACTCGCGGCCGGCCTCGTTGGGCAGGTACAGCACGGCGCCGCGCGCGGTCACGAGGCGGGCGGCGATGGCGGTGATCTTCTGCAGTCGCGGCTGCAGTTCGAGGTCGGCGCCGATCTCCATGGACACGCGGTAGAGCGCGTCGAGGTTGCCGGTGGCCTGCGCGACGCGTTCGCGCAACTCCTGCTCGTGCCGCTGCAGGACCTCGTTCTGTACCCGCAGCTGGTCGAGCAGTCGCAGGTTCTCGAACTTGAGGTTGCGGTTGCGCAACTGCCGGTGCAGACGCTCGGCGAGCGCGAAGATGTCGGCGAACGGCTTGATGAGGTAGTCGTTGGCGCCGTGCTCGACCGCGGTGGCGGCGGTCTGTTCGGAACCCTGGCCGGTCATGAGGACGATCGCGACGTCGGGATCGACGCGGCGCGCGTGCTTCATGACCTCGATGCCCGAGGCCCCGGGCAGCGTGATGTCGGTGAGGATCAGGTCCGGGGACCGCTCGTCGACGAGGCGCATGGCCTCCTCGCCGTTGTCCACGAACCGCATCTCCCACGGCTCGCCCGCGAACACGTCGCGCAGCAGGCCGGACACGGTCGGATCGTCCTCGACCACCATGACGTAGGCGGGCGGGACGTCCGGGCCGTGGGTCGGACCGTGCGGGCGGGACTCGGGACCGTGGGGGGTGGTCATCGAGGGCCTTAGTGGGTGGTCGTCGGACCGCTCGCGGCGGTGCGATGCCGACCGGCCTTCTTCGCCAGACCGAGCATGCGCTCGGCCGACGTCAGCAGTTCGGCGGGGTCCATGCCGTCGCGCGGCGAGGCCGCCACACCGGCGGACACGCTCAGACGGCCGACGCGCGGGAAGCGATGCTCCTCGAGCGCATGACGGAGACGTTCGGCCAGACGACGCGCCGGCGCGAGATCGCAGTCCGGCAGCGCGACCGCGAAGCGATCGGCCGACAGACGCGCGATGACGTCGCCTTCGCGCAGCGCCAGCTTGAGCACGAGCGCGCACTCGGCGAGCACCTGGTCGCCCACGTGCCGGCCGTACTTCTCGTTGAGCGAGGCGAACAGGTCGAGGTCCACGACCACGACACCGAGCGGCGTGCCGTCGGCCTCGGCGCGGCCCATGGCCTCGACGAGGTGATGCCGGAACGCACGACCGTCCGCGAGACCCGTGACCGGGTCGCGATGCGGCGCGTGCTGCAGACGCTCGAGCTCGAGACGCGCGCCGACGGCGGCCCCCAGGGCCCCCGAGGCGGTGCGCACGAGCGACAGCTGATCGGGGCGCCAACGCTGACCCGGCTTGGCGAGCAGATCGAGCGCGCCCACGCGCTCCTCGCCCCGGAACAGCGGCACGCTCATGGCCTGACGCAGATCGCCGGGCGCACGGTCCCACGCCCCGCGGGCGCACCACGGCTCGAGCAGGCCCGCATCGCCCAACCCGTGCAGCGCGACGCCGTCGCAGTCGAAAGCGGTGACGAGCGCGTCGAGCGCACGCTCGAGCGCCGCCGCTTCGAAGCGCGACGACAACAGGGCCTCGCACGCGTCCCACAGGCAGCCCGAGGCGGCCCGGCGGTCGGTACGCGGCTCCGCCGACGGCGAGGGCGTGTCGCCCTTGCGGTCGCGCGGCGGGGTCAGCGCGGGCGCGGTGTTCCGATCACGCGGCATGCGGTCGCTGGACGGCGCGTCCGAGGACGCCTTTGAGTTCACCGAGTCGGCCGGTCGCTTCTTGGATTCGGCTGGATTCACGGAGCACGACCTCCAGTCGCTCACGCACGCCGGGCGCCTGCCCGGCCGACTGCATGAGCATCAGTTGCGCGTTGCCGCGCACGCCCACCAGCGCGTTGTTGATCTCGTGGTGCACGCCCAGGATCTCGCGCACCCGCTGGTTCCACTCGTCCTGCTCCCCCGCCCACCGGGCCAGGGTGTCCCGCAGCTCGGTCGCCGAGGTCGTCTGCCCCGCCTGCTCCAGCGCCACCGCGAACGCCTCGAGGCGTTCGACCAGGGCTTCGTAGGGCGGTGCGGGCAGCTTCGACATGGTGGCCTCTCCCCCGTGACTCACGCGGCCTCGTCGAACGCGACGGCCGTCTTCTGCATGCGCAGCTTGAGACGCGACATGGCGCGGGTGTGCACCTGCGAGACGCGCGACTCGGAGATGTTGAGCGTGCGACCGATCTCCTTGAGCGTCAGCGCCTCGTAGTAGTACAGCGCGACCACGAGTCGCTCCTGCTCCGGCAGCTGGTCGATCGTGCGCAGCAGCATGCGGCGGGTCTGGTCGTCCATGAGGCGCGCCTCGAGGTCGACCACGTTCGGATCGGCGAGGTGGTCCGCCAGCGTGCTGTTGTCGTCACCGTCGTTGCCGCGCGTCTCGTCGAGCGACACGAGCACGGCGCCACGGACGTGGTCGAGCAGACGGTAGAAGTCCTCGCGCGACATCTTGAGCTCGCGGGCGACCTCGTCCTCGGACGCGGCGCGACCCAGCTTCTGGTCGAGCTTGCGCGTCACGCCGTCGAGGTTGCGCGCCTTGCGACGCATCGAACGCGACGCCCAGTCGAGCGCGCGCAGCTGGTCGAGCACGGCACCCTTGATGCGCCACACGGCGTAGGTCTCGAACTTCACGCCCTTGTGCGTGTCGAACTTGGCGTGCGCGTCCAGCAGGCCCAGGACGCCGGCCGAGTACAGGTCCTCGTGATCCACGTTGCGCGGCAGCGTCGCGGCGACGCGCTCGACGACGTGGCGCACGAGCGGCGCGAAGCGCTTGAGCAGGTCGTTCTTGTTGTACGTGGCGGCCTTCGTGGCCTTGGGCGCCTCGACGACGGCGGTGGTCGCCTTGGACGTCGTGGCCGGACGGGCCACGGTCTGCGGACGACGACCGTTGACGACCTTGAGCGCGGGGCGGCGCGAGGTCGTGGTCTTCTTGCGGGCGGACGCGGCGGGGGCGGCGGCGCGGGGCATGGCGGTCTCCTTAGGCTCCGAGGCGGCGAGAGAGATCCGACTCTTCGACGAAGTCGGGACCCGTGGGGGCGGGCTTCCACATCCGGGTCGCCAGCGCACGGATCGCGACGGCGGCCGGGGACTGCGACTGCGACAGCACGAGGGGCTCCTGGGCGTGCTCGGCCCGCGTGACCGCGTGGTCGTACGGGATGCTGCCCAGCGACTCGATGTCGAGCTTCATGAAGTGGCGGGCGAACACCGACATGCGCGCGGCGATCTCGTCCGCCTCGTCCTCGGTGGTGGCCATGTTGAGGAGCAGACGCGGCGCACGGGTGAGCGCGTCGGCCTTCTGCAGCGCCTTGAGCAGCGCGTACGCGTCCGGCAGCGACATGACCTCGGTCGAGGCGACGACGAGGACCTCGTGGGCGATGCGGCACAGCTCGAGCGTCTCGCGGCCGAAGCCCCAGGGCGCGTCGATGATCATGAGGTCCGCGGCCGGGTCCACGATGCTGAGCGAGCGCAGGAACGTCTCGCGACGGAAGTCGTCGAGCGACGTGATGGCGCGCGTGCTGGCGGGTCCGGGCACGAGCGTCACGCCCGTGGGCCCCGGCACGACGATCTCGTCGATCGTGCGCTGACGCTCGATGACGTGACCGAGGTCGTAACGCGGGTGCACGCCCAGGAGCAGGTCCAGATGCGACTGCGCGAGGTCGGCGTCCACGAGCACGACGCGCGCACCGCGCTGACCCAGCGCGACCGCGAGGTTCGCCGCGACACTGCTCTTGCCCACGCCCGTCTTGCCACTGGCGACGACGATCGTGCGGACCTTGGGACGGGTCAGTTCGGCGGCGTGCGCCGGACCGAACTCGGCCGCCGTGCGGCCCCCCTCGACGACCTTCATCGGGCCCTTCGACGCACGCTTGCTCACGCGGCCTCCGCGGCGACGGCGCACAGCGCACGCACGAATCGCCAGTAGCGCAGCTGCTGCTGCGTGCGCGCGAGCGGCCACTCGAGACCCATGCGGTCCAGGCGGCGCTGCTCGGCGGTCAGGGACTCGACCGCCGCGTCGGCGGCGCGCAGGCGCAGCGTCGGATCGGTCGGCATCGCGCGACGGGGGTCGCTCAACGCGGTGACGGGGACGAACGGCTTCATGCGGCCCTCCGCATCGGGGTACGGACGCCCAGTTCGGTGGACAGAGTCGTGAGCGCCAGCGTCGTGCGGCGCTCGACGTCGGCGGGGCGCAGGTTCAGCGCGCCGGCGGTCTCGCTGGCCGACAGGCCCTCGAGCAGACGCAGCGTGAGGACGCGACGATCGGTCTCGGGCAGCGCCTCGAGGGCGGCGGCCAGACGCACGCGCAGCGGCAGCGCGGCGACCTTCTTCGGCAGGCGGGCGTTCATGCGGCCCTCCGCAGCGGGGCGCGACGACGCTCGGGACGGCTCAGGAGCGCGCGGCGCACGGCGCGGCGCAGCTCGTCGACGTGGAACGGCTTGGGGAACACCTCGGCGACGCCGGCGCGCAGCAGCTCGCGCATCGTGTCGGTGTTGCCGTAGGCGGTGACCACGATCACCGGCTGCGCGTTGCGGCCGCGCGACAGCTTGGTCGCCAGTTCGAGGCCCGAGAAGCCGGGCAGGCGGTAGTCGGTGATGACGAGGTCGCTGCGGTTCGTCTTGAGCCAGTGCAGGGCCTCTTCCGCGGTGCGGAAGGTGTCGATCGTGTAGCCGTCGTCCGAGAGCCCTTCGGCGAGGGCCCAGGACATCGTCGGCTCGTCTTCGACGATCAGGATGTGGGGCATCGTGTGGCTCCGTGCGCTGGGGGTTGGCGAGAATCCGTTCACCGGACTGTTTTGCACCCCTCGTGCCACGACGCCCGGCGGCCCCCTCGGACCACCTCTGGCCCCCCGTCCGGGCGGTCCCGGAGCCCTGGGCCACGCCTTTTGGAATCGCACAACATGCTGCACGGCATCACCTTGCGATTCGCATGCCCGATCGGTCCCGGGCCGACCCTCCCGACCGTCGCCCTCCCGGCCAGAAAGGCGAACGGCCGGTCCCGCGAGGGGTCCGGCCGCTCGATTCCCGACCGCCCCGGCACGCGGGGCGACGGATTTTGACCGCCCCCGGTCCGGGGCGGGGTGCGCCTCAGGCGCCGTCCCCGTCCTCCCCGTCGTCCCCGATGGCGTACTCCTTGAGCTTCGTCCGCAGCGTCTGCCGGGCGATCCCCAGGGCGTCGGCGGCCTTGGTCTTGTTCCCCTTCCACACCTTGAGCGCGTGCTCGATCGCGAGCTTCTCGATCTCGGCCATGGTGCGGACCTGCCCCGCCGGGAACGCGTCGCCCACGGCGGCGGGTCCGCCGCCCCCCGCCGCGGTGAGTTCGACCGGCAGATGCTCCGCGCGGATCTCGTCGTCGGCCTCGAGCAGCACGACGCGCTCCATCACGTTGCGCAGTTCGCGCACGTTGCCGGGCCAGCGATAGGCGGCCATGCGATCGAGCGCCCCCGGCGTGAGCTTGGCCGGCGGCCGACCGAGCTCGCGACAGAAACGCGCCACGAAGTGCTCGGCGAGTGCGGCGAGATCGCCGGTGCGCTCGCGCAGCGGCGGGATCGTGACCGGCACGACGTTGAGGCGGAAGTACAGGTCCTCGCGGAAGCGCCCCTCGACGACCATCTTCTGCAGGTCGCGATGCGTCGCCGCGACGACGCGCACGTCCACCGTGATGTCGCTCGACCCACCGACGCGCCGGAACGTGCGCGTCTCGAGCACGCGCAGCAGCTTGGCCTGCAGCTGCGGCGCCATCTCCCCGATCTCGTCGAGGAACAGCGTGCCCTTGTCCGCGAGCTCGAACAGGCCCTTGCGCGCGGCCTTGGCGTCGGTGAACGCGCCCTTCTCGTGCCCGTACAGCTCGCTCTCGAGCAGCTGCTCGGGGATCGCGCTGCAGTTGAGTTCCACGAACATCTGCCCGGCGCGCGCGCTGTGATCGTGCAGGTAGCGCGCCATGAGCTCCTTGCCCGCGCCGGTCTCACCGTGGATGAGCACGGTGCTCGTCGAGGCCTTGGCGGCGCGGTCGAGCCGCGCCAGCACGTCCTTGAGCCCGCCCGTGTCGCCGATCAGCTCGACCTTGCCCTGCACGCGGGCGCGCAGATGCACGTTCTCGGCCTTGAGCTTGGCGGTCTCGATGGCGCGATCCACGACGACGCCGAGGTGGTCCAGGTTCGGCGGCTTGAGCATGAAGTCGTGCGCACCCAGATGGATGGCCTTGACCGCGTGCTCGATCGTCCCGTGCCCGGTGAGCATCACCACCGGCAACAGCGGATCCGCGTCGCGCAGGTCCTTGAGCACCTTGAGCCCGTCGTCCTCGCCCAGCTTGAGGTCGAGCACGACGACGTCCACGTCGTGCTGCCGCACGGCGTCGAGCGCCTCGCGGCCGTTGGTCGCCTCGAGCGGCGTGAAGCCCTCGCCGCGCGCCCACTCCCCGATGCTGAACCGCAGGGAACGCTCGTCATCGACGACGAGCAGCGTCCCCCGTGGCGTCGCCTGCGTCGAGTTGTCGCCTTTCGCCATTGCGTTTCTCCAGCGGGAAATTGAGGAGCACCGTGGTGCCGCGGCCTTCCTTGCTGTCGACCGCGATGGAACCGCCGTGCTCCTGCATGATGGTCTGCGAGATGCTCAGGCCGAGCCCCGTGCCCGCCGCCTTGGTGGTGAAGAACGGGTCGAACATCTTGGCGAGGTTGCCCCTCGGGATGCCGACACCGGTGTCGATCACGCGGATCTGCTGCGTCTCGATCCACGCCGACTCGCCGGGCAACGACTCCGGCGCGCGATCCGAGGCGCGCCGACCGGGATGCGGCGCGGTGTCCTCGGCGCGACGGCCCGCGCCGCGCGGGATGCGGCGGCGGCGCACGAGTCGCACCTCGTAGCGCAGCGACCCGCCCGTGGGCATGGCCTGCAGCGCGTTGGTGGTGACGTTGTGCAGCACCTGCTGGATGAGGTCGGCGTCGACGTAGACCGGCGCCAGACGCGGCGCCACCTCGACCTCGACCACGACGCCCTGGCCCTCGGCGCGCTGCCGCTGCACCGCGAGCACGCGCTCGACGACGTCGGCCAGTCGCGTGGGCCGCAGTTCGGGCTGCCGCGGCCGCGCGTACTGCAGCAGGCTCGTGACGATGCGATCGAGCCGCGCGACCTCGTCGAGGATGACCTGCACGAAGCGCGCGCGATCGTCGCCGGGCTCGAAGCGCTTGAACAGCACCTGCGCGCTCGTGCCGATGCCGGCGAGCGGGTTGCGGATCTCGTGCGCCACGCCCGCCGAGAGCTGGCCCAGCGTGGCGAGACGCTCGTGCCGGCGCAGTTCCTGCTGCATGCGGTGCATGCGGGTGAGGTCGTGCAACGTGACGATGACCCACGCCGGCCGGCCCACGCGATGCGCGGTCACGAGCACGGGCACGTCGCCGGCCCCCGGCGTGTGCAGCACCGCCTGACGTTCGAGCGACGCGGCCGCGAACAGGTCGCGCACCAGGTCCTCGCCCGCGACCACCGTGCACAGCAGCGCCGAGGCTTCGGCGCGGCGCGCCTGCGCGGCGGACACCCCGAGCAGCTTGAGCGCCGCGGGATTCGCCGAAGCGACCGTGCGATCGGGCGCGAGCACGAGCACGCCGGACTCGGCGTCGTCCATGAGGACGCGGAAGCCGTCCTCGATGGGGAACGCGGCCTGCGGTTCGGAGCGTGACGCGGCGGGTCGCCGCGGGGTCTTGCTGGGGGTCATGGGAGCCGTCCTTGGTCCAGCGGGCAGCCTAACGCACCCACCCGCTCGTCCCAAGTGAAGAGCCGCCGGGTCCGATGGGACCCGGCGGCTCTTCGAAGGGCGTCACCGCCCGATACTCAGCTCGTCTGCAGCGTGTTCAGCACGGCCTCGACGAGACGCTCGCGGACGTCGTGACGGTCGTACCAACCCTGCTCGATCCGACGGCGGGCTTCGACGACACGATCCAGACGCACGATACCGGACGCGGACGACGGCGTGACGCGCGCCTTGTTCGGGCGCGACGGGCCAGACTTGCGACGGATGCTCATGGAACCTCGTGGAAGCGGGACGCACCTGCGGCGGTGCGTGACCGGTTCACTTCTTGCCGGGGTCGGGAGTCGCGGTCGGACGCGGGGCGCCGGACTTGCGGCTCTCCTCCTGGATGCGCGCGTAGATCTCCTCGCGGTGCACCTTGACCTCGGGCGGCGCTTCGATGCCGAGCTTGACCTGCCCCGAGCGCACTTCCAGCACGGTGATCTTCACCGAATCACCGATCCGGATGTTCTCTCCTAACTTCCTTGTTAGGACCAGCATGGTACGAGCCTCCGCTCTTCGACCCCGCGGACCCGAAGGTCCCCGGATGCAGCACACGGTGCTGCCCGCTCGGGAAAGGACACACACCGGGCGGACGTCTGCCGACCTCCGCACGGACTTGAAGTCGTATCGGCAGGTCGGGCAAGCGACTTCATGACAATACCGACCGGACCGGGTGGCGTCCATCGCCGGAAGGCCGGACGCCCCCTCTGCGTTCTCCCTCGGGGCGACGACGGCACTCCCCCGAGCCTCGCACCAGCGCAGCGATCACGCGAAGCCCACGCGGCAAGCGCGCCGCGCCCAAGGACTTCAGCGCAGCGCGTCCACCAGCCCGCGCGCCAGCGTCTCGACGCGCTCCACGACACCGTGGGCGGGGTCCTGCGTCACGAGGCGCATGAAGGCGGCCCCGACGATCGCCGCATCCACCTTGCCGCGCAGCGCCCCGGCATCGGCCGGCGTCGAGATGCCGAAGCCCACACCGATCGGCAGCGAGCTCGCGGCGCGGACCTGCGTCAGGCGCTCATCCAGGGACCCGGCGTAGCCGCCCGACTGCCCGGTGACCCCGGTGCGCGACAGGCAGTACACGAAGCCGCGGCAGCGCGCGAGCAATCGAGGCAGACGCTCGGCCGCGGTCGTCGGGGCGATCAACAGCACGGTGTCGAGGCCGTGGGCGTCCATCGCGGCCCAGGTCTCGGGCAGCTCGTCCGGCGGCAGGTCGGACAGGATGATGCCGTCCACGCCGGCCGCACGGGCCTCACGCGCGAACGCCTCGGCGCCGATCCGCGCGACGGGGTTCGCGTAGGTCATGATCACGACGGGCAACGACGAGCGCTCGCGGAAGCGCGCCACCAGGGCGAACACGTCGCGCACGCCGACGCCGGCGCGCAGCGCCCATTCGGAGGCGCGCTGGATGTCGGGGCCGTCGGCGATCGGGTCCGAGAACGGCACCCCCACCTCGATCGCGAGCGCCCCGGCGTGCTCGAGGGCGTGCATCATCGCGAGCGAGGCGTCGAGCGACGGATAGCCCGCGGTGAGGAACGGGATGAGCCCGGTCGCGCCCGTGCGGGACGCGAACGCCGAGGCCAGACGCGAGGCGCTCAAGTCGTCAGTACGGCGACGTGAACGGGTCGGCGCCGATCGCCGGGCGGCCGAACGGGCCGTAGCCGTACTGCAGCGGCGACCGGACGTCGCGCATCTCGACGCGGAACGTGGCGTTGCGGCTCGGACGCCAGGTGACGTCGAGCCCCTGCAGGAAGAACGGGTTCTGCCCCGACCTCTCGGTGCCGAACGTGTTCCCGACGCTCACGTTGAGCGTCAGCGGCGCGCGGAACTGGTAGCTGAAGCCGAGCGTCTGCAGCGCGCTGGAGCGGCCGCCCCCACCGGTGCCGAACGCGATCGTCGAGTTGAAGTGCAGGCGCGAGGGATCGAACCACGCCGCCGGATGCGCGAACGCCGAGACGGGCACGCGCGGCACGTAGCCGCCGTCGTCCATGAAACCGTTGGCCCGCGCGCGGGGCGCGACGAGCAGCAGCGAACCGACGAGCACGGCGAGCGACATCACGGCACGGCGACGGATCATGGTGGTCCTCCCGCCCCAGAAGCTAGGAACCCGCGCCGCCCCTGTCAACGGCGGACCGTGAGGGGTGACGCGGGTTCCCGAGGAGTTGACGAGCGCCGGACGACTCAGGCCGCCTGCTGCTGGGTGTCGATCTGGAGCTTGATGACGATCTCGTACTTCCCACCCGGCGGCAGCTGCACCGGGACCACGATGTGCCGCACCTCGACCTCGTCGGTCGTGGGCGTCGGCTCGACCGCATGCGTCACCGGGATCGGCGTCACCGTGGCGAGCGGCGTGACCGCGGGCTCGGGCGACTCGAAGGTCGGCGTCGGGGCCGTGACCTCGGGCGTCGGCTCGGTCGCGAACGTCGGGCGCGACATCAGACCCGAGGGGCGCGGCAGCGGCACCGTGCGGAACGGCTCGTCGTTGGCGGCCGAGGTCGTCACGGGCTCGGGCACCTGCGGCTCCACGTGCAGCGTGGCCGGGATGCGCGGCGCGGGCGTGCGCTCGATCTCGAACACGGGCTCGGGCGCCGGTTCGTGCGACGTCAGCGACTCCTGCCGGATCGCCTGGATCGGCGCCAGCGTGGGCGCGCTGCGGATCGGGGTGACCGTGGCGACCGGCGTCTCGGCGACGGGCTCCGGGCTCACCGGCGTGCTCACGGGGCGCGGGGTGGTCGTCGCGGAGGGACGGCGCAGGTCCTTGGTGACCTTCTCCATCAACAGGTGCGACACGCCGCGGAAGGTCTCGAACACTCCCCGCCCCTCGCTCGCCACCGCCTCGAAGGACGGCACGCCCGTGGGATTGAGCTCGGCGTTCAACTCGTCGACCGTGTAGACGTTCGGCAGATCACGCTTGTTGTACTGGATCACCCACGGGATGGAGTCCAGCGAGAGGCCGTACTCGGCCAGGTTCGCACGCAGGTTCGCGAGCGACTCCTTGTTCTCCTCCATCTTACCGACCTCGGAATCGGCCACGAACACGATCGCGTCGGCACCCTTGAGGACCAGCTTGCGGGTCGCGTTGTAGAACACCTGACCCGGCACCGTGTAAAGAAGGAAGCGCGTCTTGAACCCCATGATCTCGCCGAGATCGAGGGGGAGCAGATCGAAGAAGAGCGTCCGGTCGGACTGCGTCTTCATGCTCACCATCTTGCCGCGGCTCGCATCGGGCACGGCCTCGTAGATGGCTTCCAGGTTCGTCGTCTTGCCGCTCAGGCCGGCACCGTAATAGACCAGCTTGGCGTTGATTTCCTTACCCGAATAGCTGACGACGACCACGTTGCTCTCCTTCCCTAGTGGTGACCCCACCCCTTCACGGGGTGATCCATGGAGCCCCTTGCCGCCCTTTCTCCACGGGCCCCGAGGCGAACGGCGAAGCCGTTCACGGATGGGGTCGCCACAACGGTCGGGCGTGACGCCCGAGCTTCCCTGCTTGGAGACACTGCGGGGATGAACGCTGCGGGCAGGGTATCGGCGCGCCCCCACCGCGGACTTGAGGAGAATCTTGCGGAACCCGTGTGGGCCCGTGACGCGGGGGGCGTGGACGCGGCGGACCGCGCGGATCGGGCCCCCACCGCGTGCGCGGCGCCATGGGCGGACACGCGAAGGGCGCGGTCCCGGCGCCGTGACGACCGGCGGGACCGCGCCCCGGCGCGAACGATGGGACGGTGGGCTAGACGTTGCCGACCAGCGCCTCACGGACGATCCAGATGCCCGAGCGCTCGTGGACCTGCGTCTGGATGCGCGACTCCTCACCCGTGTAGTGCGACAGGAAGATGCGCTTGAGCTGGTCGGCCTCGTCGGCGCGGAAGTAGCGCCGCGCGCGCGTGAACATGTCGTCGCGCTGCGAGTACACGTAGGCCGTCACCTCGACGACGCGGTCGTACTGGTCCTGCGTGTACGCGGCCTCGGGCGAGTCCTCCATGTCGAGCCACAGCGAGGCGCGTGCATCACGCACCTCGAAGCCGTGCTTCGAGGACATGAGGTGCTCCCACAGACCGTAGATCTCGAGCGGGACGTAGCGCACCTGCGGCTTGGCGTCGCTCCCCTTACGGACCAACTGGCAGCGCACGATCTTCTGGCTGGACATGAGGCCTCCTTGGCGCCCGACGGGACCCGCGTGGATGGGCGCGGTGACGGCCCCCGGGAGCGGCCTCCACCTTACACCGCCCGGGCGCTCGGCCCCACACGAACCTGTCCGCGGGGGACCAACGGCCCCCGTGTGCGGCAGGTCCTGCCGAACCTTGACACCCCCCCATGCCCCGCCTACGGTCGCTCGCGGACCCCATTTGCGGCAGGCCCCGCGGCCCCGCCCACCCGCCCCGGGGGCCTGGAGGCAACGGAATGTCGCGACTCGTCTACGGCTGGCTCACCGCGTTCATCGCCAGCCTCCCGCCCTGGCTCGGCTACGCACTGGCCGACGCGGCCACGGGTATCCACTGGCTGGCGTTCCCCGCCCGCCGGCACGCCGTCATGGCCAATCTGGCGGTGATCATGCCCCGCGCCTCGCGCGCCGACCGGGCCCGGGTCGCCCGCGGCATGATGCGCAGCTACAACCGCATGATGTTCGAGTTCTTCCGCCTGCCCCACCTGTCGCGCGAGGACCTGCTCGGTGCGGTCGAGGTCGTGGGCAAGGAGCACCTCGACCACGCGCTGGCGCGCGGGCGTGGCGTCATCCTGACCGCGACCCATCTGGGCAACTGGGAACTCGCGGGCGTCATGGTGGCGCAGTGGGGCTACGCGCTGCACGCGGTCGCCGGGGTGCAGCTGTCGCGCTGGCTGTCGGGCGCGGTGCGCGAGACCAAGACCGAACTGTCCATCACCACGATCTCGCCCGAGGACGGCTTCCGCAAGATCATGCGCGCGCTCGACCACAACGACCCGGTCGCGCTCATGGTCGACGGCGACGTCTACACGCACGGCATCGAGGTCGAGTGGTTCGGGCGGACCTCGCGCTTCCCCGCCGGTCCGGGCGTGCTGGCGCAGCGCACCGGGGCGCTCATCGTGCCGGGTTACTGCGCGCGCACGACGCCGGGGCGGTTCCGCATCGTGCTCGAGCCGCCCATCGACCCCGCGACCTTCGCCTCGACCGCCGACGTGCATCAGGCCGTCGCGCGCGTGGCCGAGCGGCACATCCGCGAGCACCTGGATCAGTGGTGCATCTTCCGGCCGCTGTGGGCCGAGCCCGCGACCTCGACCGCGGTCGAACCCGCCGCCGCCACGGTGGACGCGTGAGGATCGGCATCGTCTCGCAGTCGTACTACCCGCGCTACGGCGGGGTGACCGAGCACGTGCACGCGCTCGCCCACGAGCTGCGGCAACGCGGTCACGAGGTCACGATCATCACGAGCTTCTTCCGCCGTGGTGAGAAGGGCTTCAAGGACGGCGTCAAGCGGATCGGCTGGAACATCCTGGTGCCGTTCAACCGCGCGTTCGTGGACTTCGCGATCGGCCTGTCGCTCAAGGGTCGCCTCAAGCGCGCCATCCGCGAGCTCGATCTGGACGTGGTGCACATCCACTGCCCCACCGCGCCGACGCTGCCGCTGTTCGCCACCCAGGTCTCGGACCGGCCCACCGTGGGCACGTTCCACTCGACCGGCGGGCGCACCGCACTGCAGGACCTGTTCCGGCCGATCGTCGTGAACGCGATGGAGCGCCTCGATGCGCGCATCGCGGTCTCGAGCACGGCGCTGGCGACCGCCGAGCTCTACCACCCCGGCCCGTACCACGTGATCCCGAACGGCGTCGACGTGCAGCGCTTCCATCCGCTGGTCGAACCGTTCCACGAGTGGCGCGACCCCAACTTCACGAACCTGCTGTTCGTGGGCCGGCTCGACCCGCGCAAGGGCGTGCAGGACCTGATCGCCGCCATGCCCGAGGTCGTGCAGCGCACCGATGGCCGCGCCCGCCTGCTCGTCGTGGGTGACTCCTACCTGCGCCCGCAGATCATGGCCGGCGTGCCCGGTTCGGTGCGCGAGCACGTCCACTTCCTGGGGCACGTGCCGAGCGCCGACCTGCCGCGCTGGTACGCCACCGGCGACATCTTCTGCTCGCCCGCCACCGGCAACGAGAGCTTCGGCATCGTGCTCGTCGAAGCCATGGCCGCGGGGCGCGCCGTGGTCTGCTCGGACATCCCCGGCTATCGCACGGTGGTCACGCCCAACCGCGACGCGGTCGTGTTCCCGCCCGGCGACGTGCCCGCGCTCGCGCGCTCGATCTCGCAGCTCGTCGAGGACCCCGAGCGCCGCGGTCGCATCGCCGAGACCGGCCGACAGCGCGCGCTCGAGTTCTCGTGGCCGCGCGTCGTGGACCGCATCGAGCAGGTCTATCGCGAGGCGGCCGGGAAGCGCGCCGCCACGCTCGCCGGCACGTCCGCGGCCTGAGCGCGGACCGGTCCGCTCCGGTGACCTCCCCTCCCGCGCCCTCGAGCCGCCCGCTGCTGCTGCAGCGCGACTTCGCCGCGCTCTGGTGGGGGCAGCTCATCTCGCTCTGGGGCGATCGCGTCAACTACCTCGCGCTCAACGGCCTCGTGCAGGAGCACACGCGCGGCTACCACGACGTGGGGCACTCGTCGCTCATGCTGAGCCTGCACGGCACCGTCACGGTGCTGCCGGTGCTGATGTTCGCGCCGTTCGTGGGCCCATGGGTCGACCGCTGGAACCTGCGGCGCGTGCTCATCGTGTCGGACCTCGTGCGCGCCCTGCTCGTGCTGGGCATCCCGCTCGTGTACAGCGCCACGCATCTGGCGGCCCCCGTGTGGGCGACGGTGTTCCTCATGTTCACGGCCAACGTGTTCTTCCTGCCCGCCAAGAGCGCGATGACGCCCGAGATCGTACCGCCGTCGCAGCTGCTGTCGGCCAACACGCTGCTCGCGGTCGCCGGCATCGCCGGCACGGTGATCGGCTTCGCCATGGGCGGCTGGGTCGTGGATCACTGGGGCTGGAAGGTGGCGCTCACGATGGACGCGATCACCTACGGCGTCTCGGTGCTGTCGCTCGCACTCGTGCGCTACCGGCCGCGCCCGCGCCCGACGCACGAGGTCTCGCTCGGCGGCTACTGGCACGAGCTGCTCGAGGGTCTGCGCACCGTGCGCCGCTCGCCCGCGGTGGGGCTGGCGTTCACCGCGCTCGGGGCGGTCTGGCTCGGCGGTGGCTTCATCCAGGTCGCCGGCATCCAGCACATCCAGCGCGCCGCGAGCATCCCCGGCGCCGAGCGCATCGCCGGTCTGGGTGGTGCGCTGGGCGTGGGGGCCGCGCTCGCGACGTGGTGGGTCAATACGCGGGGTCGCACTCGGCCGCGCGCGCTGCTGCTGGGCGTGGGCATGATCCTCGCGGGCGGCTGGCTCGTGGCGCTGGCGGTGTCGAGTCGCTACGCCGTGTTCGCGATCGCCGCGTTCCTGATCGGCGCGTGCATCGCGCCGGCGTTCGTGCTCACCGAGACGCTCGTGCAGGAGGGCACCGGGCTGCACGAGCGCGGCCGCGTCTTCAGCCTGCGCGACTTCGCGATGCGCCTGCTGCTGCTCGTCTCGATGGCGGTCGCCACGCTGCTCACGCCGCGTCTGGGCACCACCACGACGCTCATCGTGGCGGCCGCGTGTATCGCGGTCGCGGGCGTGCTCGCGCTGCTGTGGCACCGCCGCGGCGCCTCCGCCCTGCCCACCGCCTGAGCGTCCCGTCGTCCCGCGTCGGCATCCGGCGCACCCACCGAGTTCAGTAGCATCGAACTTCGTACGGCCCTGCGGAACCCGGGGTGCGGCTCGATCCCCGGGGGGTTTCGCCCGGGTGAACGAAATCACGCCTCACCGCACCCCGAGGGCGCTTCTTCATTGGTGATGAACTTCGTGTAGTCGAACCTCACTCCATGCACGACCCGGGACGCGACCGCGTCCCCCCAGGTCGCCTGACGACGAACGGTGCCCCGCCCTGCAGGCAACGGCCCGACCGCCGCCCTTCCCCCCCAGTCAGGAGATCGTCCCATGAAGTCCCGTCACATCCGCCTCCTGTCCGCACTGGCCCTCGCCGCCAGCCTCGTCCTCGCCGCCGCCGCTCACGCCGAGGACGGCCGTGGTCACGTGATCGAACCCGCCACGGACCCCACGCTGGTCGTGCAGTGGAACGAGGTGCTGCTGCAGTGCATCCGGATCCAGAAGCTCGGCCCGCCCATGGTCGCACGCGGCATCGGCCTGGTGCACACCGCCGGCTTCGACGCGTGGTCGTGCTACGACGACGTCGCCGTGCCCACGGTCCCGATGGGCGACTTCCGTCGGCCGGCCGCCGAACGCACCGCCGCCAACCGCGAGAAGGCGTACAGCTACGCGGTCGCGCGCACCATGCAGGATATCTTCCCCGCCGGCCGCGACCTGATCCGCGCCAAGATGCTGGCGCTCGGTTACGACGCCGACGACCAGACGCTCGGCACCACGACCGCGCAGGGCGTGGGGAACACCTGCTCCAAGGTGCTGCTCGACGAGCGTCACCACGACGGCTCGAACCAGTTGGGCGACCTGCACGCCGGGGCGTACACCGACTACACCGGCTATCAGCCGGTGAACACGGTGGATGCGATCCGCGACCCCAATCGCTGGCAGCCGCTGCGGTTCTCGAACGGTGCGGGTGGCTTCGTGGTGCCGGGTTACATCGGTGCGCACTGGGGTCACGTGAAGCCGTTCGGCATGCCCACGGGCGACGCGCTGCGCCCCGCGGTGGGCCCGGCCCGCTTCCCGAGCCGTGAGTACGAGCGTCAGGCGCGCGACGTCATGGAACTGACCGAGCACCTCGACGACCGCGGCAAGGTGATCGCCGAGTACTGGGCGGACGGCCCGAAGTCGGAACTGCCCCCGGGCCACTGGACGTTGTTCGCCGAGTTGGTGTCGGCGCGCGACCACCACACGTTCGATCAGGACGTGAAGATGTTCTTCCTGCTCGGCAACGCGGTCATGGACGCCGGCATCGCGGTGTGGGACGCCAAGGTGTACTACGACTCCGAGCGCCCGATCACCGCGGTGCGCTACTTGTTCGCGGGCCAGAAGGTGCGCGGTTACATCCCGTTCCAGGGTCGTGGGCTGGTCGATGGCGAGGCGTGGATGCCCTATCAGCCGGCCACGTTCGTGACGCCGCCGTTCTCCGAGTTCCCGTCGGGCCACAGCGCGTTCAGCTCGTCGTCGGCCGAGATCCTCAAGCGCTTCACGGGCAGCGACGACTTCGATCACTCGGTGACGATCGCCGCCGGCAGCAGCAAGGTCGAGCCGGGCTTCGCCCCGTCGCGTCCGGTGACGCTGCGCTGGCGCACGTTCAGCGAGGCGGCCGACGAGGCCGGCATCTCGCGGCGTCTGGGCGGCATCCACTTCGAGGACGGCGACCTGATCTCGCGCCGCATGGGCCGTGACGTGGCCGCCCTCGTGTGGGCCAAGGGCATGCAGCACATCATGGGTTCGGATGCGCCGGTCGTCGAGAACGAGCGGGATGGCCGCTCGACCGAGCCGACGGCGGCGGGCCTGGACGGTGCGCTGCGGGTGAACGTCGGGCCGACCCCGACGGCGGGACGCATCACGTTGAGCTTCGCGGTGTCGCGTGACGAACACGTCCGCGCCAGCGTCGTGGACCTGCAGGGCCGCGAGATCGCGGTGATCGCCGACGCGCCGTTCGCGTCCGGTGCCCACTCGATCACGTGGGACGGCTCGCGGCAGGCACCCGGCATGTATTTCGTGCAGGTGCGCCGCGGGACCACCACGACGACGAACCGGGTGCTGATCGCGCGCTGATCGCGATCGGTCCGGATCACGAGACGGCCACACCCTCGCGGGTGTGGCCGTCCTCGTGTGCACGGGATTCGATGCGAACGCTCAGTCGCCGCCGGCGGGGAACAACTCGACGCCGAAGCGCGCACGCAGCGCCTCGCGGAACGCGTGCGACGGCGCGTCGGGCCCGATGCGGCGGCGGTACTCGTCCCAACTCGCCATGATCGCCGGACCATGGTCGGCGAACAGCCGCCGCTCGGCGAGCGCCATCTCGAGCCCCGGCCCGATGCGCTGCGCCAGTTCCTCGAGCACCGCGTGCGCGACCTCGCGATGCGGATCGCCGGCCGCGGCACCGACCGGCCGACCGCTCGCGTCCACCGTGAACTCGTGTTCGCACGACGGGCAGCGCACGCGCGCCCCGGCGTCGCCGAGCAGTGCGGGCGGCAGCAGATAGGCGGTGTGACAGGCGGGGCACTGCAGCGAGAGTCCGGTCATGCGCCGCAGCCTAACGCGTCCCCCGCCCCGTCGTCACGGGCGGAATCCGGGGTCGTGGCCCTAGCCCGCGAGCGCCATCTCGAGCGGCTCGCGGAACCGCTCGCGCAACAGCGTGCGCAGTGCGGCGTGCGCGGGCGCGAGCAGGTGCGGATCGCCGGCGATCAGTGCACGGGCGGCGTCGCGCGCGGCGAGCAGCAGCGGTTCGTCGCGGCTCAGATCGGCCAACTTGAACTCGGGCAGACCCGCCTGGCGCGTGCCCCACAGCTCGCCGAAGCCGCGCAATCGCAGGTCGGCCTCCGCGAGCGCGAAGCCGTCGTCGGTGTCGGTCATGACCTTGAGCCGCTCGTGCGCCCGCGCGCCGGCCGAACGCCCCGCGATGAGCACGCACACCGAGCGGTGCGCGCCGCGCCCGACGCGCCCGCGCAGCTGGTGCAGCTGCGTGAGCCCGAACCGCTCGGCGTTCTCGACCATCATGATCGTGGCGTTGGGCACGTCCACGCCGACCTCGATGACCGTGGTCGCCACGAGCACGTGCAGCGCGCCGCTTCGGAACTCGTCCATGATGCGCTGCTTCTCGTCGGCCTTCATGCGCCCGTGCAGCAGTCCGACCCGGTACGGGGCGAGCAGCGGCTGCGACCGCAACCGCACGACCTCGCTCTCGGCGGCCTTGAGCTCGATGCGCGTGTTGTCCTCGATGGCCGGTACGACCACGTACGCCTGTCGGCCCGCCGCGAGCTCGCGCGACATGAACTCGATCACCTGCGGGAACTTGCCTTCGTGGGTCACGCGCGTGACGATCCGCCCGCGGCCCGCCGGACGCCCCTTGAGCAGGCTCAGGTCGAGGTCACCGAAGCACGCCAGTTGCAGCGTGCGCGGGATGGGCGTGGCGGTGAGCACGAGCACGTGCGGCAGCACGCCCTTGGACGCGAGCGCGGCGCGCTGACGCACCCCGAAGCGATGCTGCTCGTCGACGATCGCGAGCGCGAGGTTCGGGATGCGGACCTTGTCCTCGAGCAGCGCGTGCGTACCCACGACGAGCAGCGGCTCACCCGCGTCGAGACGCTTCTGCAGTGCGCGGCGCTCGGCGGCGGGCGTCGCGCCGGTGAGCACCGCCACCGGGACGCCGCTCGCGGCCGCGTGACGCACGAGGCTGGCGCCGTGCTGGCGCGCCAGGATCTCGGTGGGTGCGAGCAGCGCCGCCTGCTGCCCCACCTCGAGCGCGGCGCAGGCGGCGAGCAGCGCGACGACGGTCTTACCGCTGCCCACGTCGCCCACGACGAGGCGGTGCATGGGGCACGGGCGCGCGAGGTCGGCCGCGATGTCGCGCAGCGCCTCGTCCTGTCCCTCGGTGAGCGTGAACGGCAGCGACGCGCGCACCGTGGCCGCGAGCGTCCCGGGGCCGGTCAGCGCCAGCGCGCGGCCCTCCTCGCTCAGCACGCGACGGCGCAGTTCCATGACCATCTGGAGGTGGAACAGCTCCTCCCACGCGAGTCGCGTGCGGGCCGCCTCGAGGGCGCGCGCATCGGGTGGGAAGTGGATGTCGCGCAGGGCGGTGGCCAACGGCGACAGCCCCTGCGCCGCCACGACCTCGGCGGGGATGCCGTCGGTCATCTGCGTGGCGACCGCCTCGAGCGCGCGATGCACCGCCTGCCGCATGCCGCGCGCGGTGACGCCGCGCGTGAGCGCGTGCACGGGGACGAGTCGTCCGGTGTGCAGCAGGTCCTCGACCTCGCCCTCGAGCACCTCGAACATCGGGTTGAGCATCTGCCGCTCGTGCCCCTCGCCCAGTTCGCCGCTCACGACGACGCGCGTGCCCGGCGCCAGGGTGCGCGCGAGCCACGACTGCCCGAAGAAGTACAGGCCCAGGGTGCCGGTCTCGTCGGCGAGCGAGGCCGCGAAGTCGCCGCGTCCCCCGCGCGTGCGCAGCGGGGTCGCGTGCTTGATCGTCCCGATCACCGTGACGAGTTCGCCCGGGCGCAGGTCGCGCACCTTCACGAACCGGCTCGCGTCGAGCCAGGTGCGCGGCACGTGCCGCACCAGGTGCTCGAGCGTCATGAGGCCCAGCCGCTCGAACGCCAGCGCGCGCTGCGGCCCGATCCCGGGCAGGAACTGCAGCCGGGTGCGGGGGTCGAGTGGGGGCGCGGAGCCGGAGGGGCGTTTCGTGGTCATGGTGGGGCCGCCGGGGGCGGGCCGCGGCACCATACGCGCCCCGGGGGCGGTTCGGGAAGGGCCCGCGGGGCGGCCCGGGGCTCGCCCGGGGCGCCCCGCCCCCGTCCGACCGCTCGCGCGGGCCCCGGGCGGGCGCCGGGCCGGGTGCGGCTTTACACGGCCCCCCGTCCCCGCTATAGTCCCCGGCTCATGATTTCGAGTGGCCTGCGTGTGGCGCGCCGACGCGTCCGCGGGCCCGGTTCCTGAAGGAGATTCCCATGGCGAAGTGCTTCGTTTGCGGCAAGATGCGCATGGCGGGCCAGAATGTCAGCCACGCCAACAATGTGACCAAGCGCACCTTCAAGCCCAATATCCAGAACATCCGCGCGCTCGTCGCGGGGCGTCCGAAGCAGGTCGCCGTGTGCACGCGCTGCCTGCGGGGCGGCAAGATCGAGAAGGCCGTCCGCGGCGGTAAGGCCACCGCAGCCGTCTGACGCGTCCTCTGCTCCACGACGAAGGCCCGGTCCCCGCGAGGGAACCGGGCCTTCTTCATGTCCCCCGCGCGCGGGTCAGGCGTCGCGGGTCGGCACGAGCAGCTCGCGCCAGGCCATCTGCTCGCGCGGCAGCGCGTGCAACGGGTCGAGTTCGAGCGCCTGCGCGAACTCGGCATCGGCCTCCGTCGCGCGGCCCAGTCGCAGCAGCGCCCAGCCCAGGTCGGCGCGGGCGGCGGCGAAGCCCGGGTGCAACTCGAGCGCCGCTCGCAACGCGGTCTCGGCCCCGGCGGCATCGTCGCGCATGAGCCGCACCCGGCCCAGCAGCGCATGCGCGTCGGCCCAGCGGGGCCGACGACCGAGCAGGGCGACGAGGCGGCCCTCGGCCCGCTCGGGTCGCGCCATCTCGATCGCGAGCGCGGCACCCTCGAGCGCGGCCGCGTCGTAGCCGGGCGCCAACTCGAGCGCGCGATCGTAGGCGGCCGACGCCTCCTCGAGCCGGTCGAGCGCGCGCAGGATGCGTGCGAGCGCGAAGTGCAGATCGGGCCACTCGGGCGACAGCCCCAGCGCGCGCCGCACCGCCTCTTCCGCCCCGTTCAGGTCACCGAGCTCGTACAGCATCTGCGACTCGGCGAGCGCGGCGCGCGGCGCCTCGCTGCCACGCGCGAGCCCGCGCCGGACCGCGCGCAGCGCGTCGTCCTGACGACCGAGCGCGTGGTAGACGAGCCCGAGCAGGCGCTGGGCGCGCGCGAACTGGCGATTGAGATCGACGGCGCGTTCGAGCGGCTCGCGCGCGCCCTCGAGGTCGGCGGCACGGAACCGCGCCAGCCCCAGCCAGAACCACAGGTCGGGGTACTGCGGGTACGTCTCGAGCGCGGCGAGGGCGTGCGCCTCCGCGCCGCGCGCATCCCCGCGCTCCAACTGCACGCGCGCGGCGAGCAGGCGCGCCTCGAGGTAACGCGGATTGAGTTCGAGCGCCACGCGCAGATGGCCCAACGCCTCGTCGAGGCGCTTGGCCTCGAGCAGCAGGCCCGCGAGGCGGCAGCGCAGGTCGGCGTAGCCGGGCTTGTCGTGGACCGCCTGCAGCAACGCCGCCACCGCACCGTCGAGATCGCCCGCCTGCTGCCGCGCGAGCGCGTCATCGAGAGGACTGCGATGCACGGCGCGGTCGCTGCTGCCGGGCAACAGCCGACGCCACTGCTCCCCGCTCCACTCGCGCGCGACCTCGGGCGTCACCCAGTCGGGCGCCTCGAGTCCCAGCGTGAGGGCCTCGCCCAGTTCGGCCGACGAGCGCTCGCGATCGCCCAGCGCCCCGAGGCACACCGCGAGCAGCAGGTGCGCCTCCATGTAGTGCGGGTGCTCGTCGATCGCACGCTCGAGGTCGGCCACCGCCTCGGCGAGTCGGCCCGAGCGCTCGTACAGGCGCGCGCGCTGGTAGCGCAGGTCGGGGAACGTGGGGTTCTCGTCGAGCGCGCGCGTGAACTCGGCTTCCGCGCGGGCGTGGTCGCCCGCCTGCAGGTACGCGAGTCCCAGATTGGCGCGCGCCTCCGCCGCGTGCACGAGCGCCAGGCAGTGGTCGGGATCGTCCGGATCCCGGACCTCCTGCAGGACCCGCTCGAAGCACTCGGCGGCCCGCTCGAAGTCGCCCTGATTGAAGTGGAGGATGCCCTCGTTGTAGCGGCGGTTGTGCCCCCACTTCACCAACGACCTCAGGAAGGCCACGCGGACCTCAGTCCATCTGACGGCGGAGGAACGTCGGGATCTCGAGCGAATCGCCGCGCGACGTGGCCTCGCGGCCGAAGCGCGGACGGCTCGAATCCCCACGGCGCTGCCACGCCGGCGTGGACATGCCCTCGTACTCGTCGGGCACGGTCGCGGCGACGGCCGGCTCGGCGGCCGGGGTCGGCGTGGTCGTGCTCGAGCTGGGCGTGGTCGCCGCCGCACGCGGCGTGGCCATCGTGCGCGTGCCGCGAGCGGGCTGCACCCCGAAGCCGGTCGCCACGACCGTGATGAGCAGTTCGCCCTCGAGCGACGGGTCGATGACCGCACCGAAGATCACGTTGGCCTCTTCGCCGGCCGCCTGCGTGACGACCTGCGCGGCCTCGTTCACCTCGAACAGCGACAGGTCGCGCCCACCGGTGATGTTGACGAGCACGCCCTGCGCACCGTGGATCGAGACGTCCTCGAGCAGCGGGCTCGCGACCGCCTGGCTCGCCGCCTCGAGTGCGCGGTTGGGGCCCGAGGCGCGGCCCGAGCCCATGAGGGCGTTGCCGCGGTTGGCCATGATGCTCTTGACGTCGGCGAAGTCGAGGTTGACGAGACCCGGCACCGTGACCAGCTCCGAGATGCCCTTGGTGGCCTGCAGCAGCACGTTGTCGGCGACCGCGAACGCCTCGGACAGCGGCGTGCTCTTGTCGACCACCGCGAGCAGGCGCTCGTTCGGGATCACGAGCAGCGTGTCCACCTCGGCGCGCAGTTCGGCCAGCCCCTGCTCGGCCTGCTGCATGCGCTTGCGACCCTCGAACATGAACGGCTTGGAGACCACCGCCACGGTGAGCGCACCGGCCTGACGGGCGAGCCGCGCCACCACCGGCGCCGAGCCCGTGCCCGTGCCGCCGCCCATGCCGGCGGTGATGAACACCATGTCCGCGCCCTGCAGCGCGTCGAGCAGCACCGCCTCGTCCTCCTCGGCGGAGCGACGGCCCGTCGAGGGGTCACCGCCCGAGCCCAGACCGCGCGTGGTGACCGCGCCGATCTGCAGCCGGGTGGGCGCCAGCGACTGCGCCAACGCCTGGGTGTCCGTGTTGGCCACGATGAACTCGACGCCGCGCAACCCCGCACCGATCATGCGGTTGACGGCATTACCTCCGGCACCACCACAGCCGATGACCTTGAGCTTGGCGGAGTCGGTGCGGTCGATCTCGAGTTCGAACGAGGACATGCGGGGAACCCTCCAGTGTTCGAGGCCCCGGGCTCCCGGCCCGAGTGCGCTCGGCGTGATGGACTAGAAGAGGTTGGAGAACCAGCTCTTGATGTCGAGCAGCGGGCGAGTCCGGCCCGCTCCCGATTCGACCAGATCCTGCATGGGCTCCGCCTCGGCCTGCGCCGCGTGGAGCACCAGACCGATGCCCGTCGCGTAACGGGGATCGGCGAGATTCGGGGACAACCCGGTCAGCCCGCGCGGCAGACCGATGCGCACCGGCATCTCGAACACCTGCTCGGCGAGTTCGACCGCACCGGGCAGCAGCGAGGTCCCGCCCGTCAGCACGACGCCGCCACCGATCAGGGGCGCGAAGTGGTTCTTGCGGACCTCCTTGTTCGCGAGCTGGAAGATCTCCTCCATGCGCGGCTCGATCATGGACGCGAGCGTGTGGCGCGAGATCTCCTTCTCGGCGCGTCCGCCCACGCCGGAGACGCCCACCATCTCGTCCCCGCCGACGATCGCGGCGAGCGCCGCGCCGTACTGGATCTTGATGGCCTCGGCCTTGTCGATCGGCGTGCGCAACCCGATGGCGATGTCGCTCGTCACGTTGGCGCCGCCGAACGGGATGATGCTCGTGTGCCGCACCGCGCCCTCGTGGAACACGGCGACGTCGGTGGTGCCGCCGCCGATGTCGAGCAGCACGACGCCCAGGTCCTTCTCGTCGTGGTCGAGCACGGCCGCCGCCGAGGCGAGCGGCTGCAGCGTGAGGTCGTACACCTTGAGGTCGGCGCGCTGGATGGCGCGGCAGATGTTGCGCGCGCTCGTGACCGCACCGGTGATGATGTGGACCTCGGCCTCGAGGCGCACGCCGCTCATGCCGACCGGCTGCTTGATGCCGGCCTGCTCGTCGACCATGAACTCCTGCGGGATCACGTGGATGATCTCGCGGTCCATGGGGATGGCGATCGCCTTGGCGGCCTCGATGACGCGCGACACGTCGGCGGCGGCGATCTCGTTGTCCTTGCGCGAGACCGACACGACACCGCGGCTGTTGAGGCTGCGGATGTGGTCACCGGCGATGCCCGCGTGCACGCCCTTGGCCTGCACGTTCGCCATGCGCTCGGCCTCTTCGACGGCCTTGGTGACACTGGCGACGGTCTTCTCGAGGTCGACCACGGCGCCGCGACGCAGACCGTCGCTCGGCGCGTTGCCGACACCGAGGATGCGCATCTCACCCGCCGCGTTCCGATCGGCGATGATGCACGAGATCTTGGTCGTGCCGATGTCCAGTCCGGCGTACACCCGTGTCGCCTGCGCCATGGGGGGTCCCTCCCTCGTGGGCTAACTCTCGCGAGATGTCGTGGTCGTGGCGACCGGGGCTTCGGGCCTCGCGCCGCGCACGACGATCTGATCCTTGAAACGCACGTCGACCTCGCGTGGCATCATGCCTTTCGCGTGGAGGTCGGCGAGTGTGGCTCGCAGTCCGGACAACTGTCGGGCGCCGTTCGGCCAAGCCGGTGCCACGACGCGCACGCCATTCATCATGACGAGACGGGTGACACGCGGATCGGTGACGTCGACCTCCGAGACCTGTCCGGTGAGCCGGAGCGCATTGTCATTCAAAACGGCCGTCCACGCCAGTCCTCGTTTCACCTCGGGCGTCTGCACGAGGCTGCCGGGGAGACGATTCTCCAGGTTGGGACCGACCAGCATGGGCACGTCGGCGACGACCCCGGTCTGCAACGGCTCGAGCAGCACGCCCTCGGCATCGAGTTCCCACGGCTCGCCGTGCTCGACCATGAGCGCGGGCACGCGTTCGACGACCTTGATCTCGACGCCGCGCAACCCGTGGCGATGCACCTTGGCCGACTCGAGGCGCGGCTCGAGCAGCACCAGCTGCCGCACCCGCGTCAGATCGAGCGCCAGCAGATCCTGCCCGTTCTTGAGCCCCGACCGCTTGCGGATGACGCTCTCGTCCAGATAGCGCAGCCCGCTCACCTTGACGTGATCGAGCACCAGCAGCTCGCGACGCATGCGGCCCCACGGCACCATGGCGAGCCCACCCAGGATCGCCATGGCCACGAGCACCCGCAGCACCCGCTGCACCGGACTGCGGCGCGGACCCCGCTCGCGCGGCTCGCGCGCCAGCGCCTTCCCCTGATAACGGCTCATCGCGTCTCCCCCGCACCCGTGGCGGCGCGCAGGCCGTCCAGTACCCGGTCGCCCAGCTTCGAGACGTCGCCCGCGCCCAGCGTGAGCACCAGGTCGCCGGCGCGCGCCTCGCGCAGGACCGCCTCGAGCGCGGCCTCGGCCGTGGGCGTGTGGACGACGTGCGTCGCGCCCTGCGCGACGGCCGCCTCGACCACGGTCCGCCCGCTCACGCCGGGGATCGGCGCCTCGCCGGCGGCGTACACGTCCATGACGAAGGCGCGGTCGGCATCGCCGAAGCACGCGCCGAACTCCCGCTGCAGCGCCACCGTGCGCGAGTAGCGGTGCGGCTGGAACACGACCAGGACGCGGCCGCCCACCTGCTTCGCCGCGGCGAGCGTCGCCGCGACCTCGGTCGGATGATGGCCGTAGTCGTCCACCACGCGCACGCCCGCGACCTCGCCGCGCAGCTCGAAGCGGCGGCCGACGCCGTGGAACCCCGCCAGCGCCTCGGCGATGTGCGCGAACCCGATCTCGAGCTCGAGCCCCACCGCCACCGCGGCGAGCGCGTTCATGGCGTTGTGCCGACCGGGCACCTGCAGGGTGACCGTGCCGAGCACGCGCCCCCCGCCCTCGACCGTGAAGCGCGAGCCCGAGCCGACCAGCTCGAGCCCGGTCATGCGCACCTCGGCCTCGGGCACGGTGCCGTACAGGATGTGGCGCTTGGTCAACTGCGGCAGGATGCCGCGCACGTTCTCGTCATCCACGCACAGCACCGTGACGCCGTAGAACGGCACACGGTTGGCGAAGTACACGAACGCCTGCCGGATGTCGTCGAGGTCCTTGTAGTGGTCGAGGTGCTCACGATCGATGTTCGTGATCACCGTGACCGCGGGCGCGAGCCGCAGGAACGATCCGTCGCTCTCGTCGGCCTCGGCCACGAGGAAGCGGCCGTGCCCGAGCTGGGCGTTGGCCCCGAGCGTCTTGAGTCGGCCGCCCACGACGATGGTCGGGTCGAGCCCGCCGCGCTGCAGCACCGCCGCGACCATGCTGGTCGTGGTCGTCTTGCCGTGCGAACCGCCGACCGCGACGCCGTACTTCATGCGCATGAGCTCGGCCAGCATGTCGGCGCGCGAGATGACGGGGATGCCGGCCGCGCGCGCGGCGACGAGTTCGGGGTTGTCGGGCTTGACCGCGGACGAGTAGACCACGACCTGGGCGCCGTCCACGTTGGAGCCGGCGTGACCCGTGAACACGCGGCCGCCGCGACTCACGATGCGGTCGGTGACCTCGGTCGCCTTGAGGTCGCTGCCACTCACCATGTAGCCCATGTTGAGGAGCACCTCGGCGAGCCCGCTCATGCCGCTGCCGCCGACCCCGATGAAGTGGATCCGGTGCGTGCTCCCGTACACGTCAGTTCCCCTCTTCCATGTAGTCGGCCGGGTCGAGCGAGGTGGGCTCCTCGCCACGATGGCCCTCGGCCCACGAGACGAGCGCGCGCGCCAGGCGGGCGGCCGCGTCGGGGCGCGCGAACAGCCGCGCATTGGCCGACATGCGCGACAGCGCGGTGCGGTCGGCGAGCAGGTGCGCGATCTCCTTGGCCAGCCGCTCGCCGGTCAGGTCGGCGTCCTCGATGACCACGGCGGCGCCGCGGTCGGCGAGGTTCTGGGCGTTGACGCGCTGGTGATCGTGCGCCGCGTACGGGTACGGCACGAGGATGCTGGGCCGCCCGCAGACCGCGATCTCCGCCAGCGTCATGGCGCCGGCGCGGCACACCACCAGGTCCGCGGCGGCGTACGCGAGGTGCATCTTCTTCACGAACGGCAGCACGATCGCGGGCAGCTGCTCGGCGGCGACGAGCGCCTTGGTCGCCTCGTGGTCCTCCTTGCCCGTCTGCAGGATGCACTGCACGTCGACGCGGCCCTTGAGACGACGCAGCGCATCCACCGCCGCGGCGTTGATGCGCTTGGCGCCCAGACTGCCGCCGAAGATGAACAGGGTCGGCTTCGCGGTGGACAGCTTGAACTCGCGCAGCGACGGCTCGCGGTCGCCCGACAGGATGTGGGCGCGCACGGGGTTGCCGGTCACCTTGAGGTGGTCACGGCGCGGGAAATGGCTGCGCGCCTCGAGGAACGACAGGTGGACCTCGTTCGCGATCCGGCTCAACAGGCGATTGGTCACGCCCGGGATGCTGTTCTGCTCCTGCAGCAGCAGCGGGATGCCCAGCACGCGCGCGGCGAAGGACACCGGGCCGCTCACGTAGCCGCCCGTACCGAGCACGGCGCGGGGCCGCTCGCGCAACAGGATCGCGAACGCCTGGAACAGTCCGAACACGTTGATGCACGCCGCACCCGGCCAACGCCACGGCTGGCGCCGCGGGAAGCCCGCGGTGGACAGCGTGAGCAGGCGGAACTTGGCCTCGGGCACCGCGGTGGCCTCGATGCCCCGCGGTCCGCCCACGAACACGACCTCGACACCGGGATGATGCGCGCGCAATTCCTCGGCCACGGCGATACCGGGGAACACGTGTCCACCGGTGCCGCCGCCCGCGATGAGGATCTTCATGCCGCCTCCCGGGACCAACGCTGACGCGCCCACGCGTCCTCGTGATCGTTCATCGCGCTGACCCGGTAAATGATGCCCACCGCCGCCAGATTGACCATGAGCGCCGAGCCGCCGTACGAGACGAACGGGAACGGCAACCCGGTGGTCGGCGCAAGCCCCGTCGCGACCGCGAGGTTCGCGAGCGCGTACAGGCCGATCTGCAGGGTGAGCCCACCGGCCAACAGGCTGGCGAACGGATCCGAGGCCCGCGCGGCGGCCCGCAGGCCCCGCAACAGGAATACCGCCATGATCGCGAAGAGGAGCGTGACGCCCCAGAGCCCCAGCTCCTCCGCGATGATCGAGAAGATGAAATCCGTATGGGCCTCGGGCAGGTAGAGCAACTTCTGCATCCCCCCGCCCAGACCACGACCGAGCACGCCCCCCGAACCGATCGCGATGAGGGACTGATCGAGCTGCCAACCGGCCCCGCGGGCGTCGAGATGACCCCCGAAGATGAAACCGGTGAACGTCTTGACGCGCGTCATCATGTACGGGTGCGTGAGCACCGCCCCGATCGCCCCGACCGCGCCGGCGCCGAGCGGGATCGCGAGATGGCGCCACGGCGCCCCCGCCAGCATCAACATGCCGAACCCGGTCAGGAACAGCATCGCGGCCGAACTCAGGTTCGGCTGCTTGAGGATGAGCCCGCAGACCACGCCGATCATGACGAGCGGCAGGGCCGTGCCCTTCCAGAACCCGAGCGACTCGATGGGACGGCGCTTGAGCCACGCGGCCATGAAGATCACCGCCGCGAGCCGCGCGAGATCCGTGGGCTGCAGGGACATGAATCCGACTCGCAGCCAGCGCGTCGCGCCGTTCGACATGTGGCCCATGACGATCACCAGCAGCAGCAGCGTGCAGGCGATGCCGAGCAGCCAGTGCGCGTGCTCCTCGAGCCAGCGCAGACTCACCTTGGTGGCGACGAACAGCGCGGCCAGTCCGATGACGATGCGGAAGATCTGCTGCTTCAGGTAATACAGGCTGTCGCTGTAATGGATGAACGCCGAGAACGAACCGGCGGAGTACACCATGAGGAACCCGATGAACGTGAGTCCCAGCGCCAACGCCAGCAGCAGACCATCACCACGCTTCAACACGGCTCTCCCTCGACCATGAGTCGGCTCACTTCATCCTTGAAGCGGCGCCCACGGTCCTCATAGTCCCGGAACATATCGAATGAAGCGCATCCAGGCGAGAGGAGAACGACGGCCCCGGAGGGCCGCGCCGCCTCGTACGCCCGACGGACCGCGTCGGCCAGGGTGGTCGCCCGCTCGTGGGGCGTCCCCGACCAGGCGGCCGCCATGGGCTCCGCCCCCTCCCCGATCAGGATCAGACGCCGCACGGCCTGCTGGACGAGTGGCGCGAGGGGACGGAAATCCTGACCCTTGTCGCGCCCACCGGCGATCAGCACCACCGGCTCGGGGAAGCTCTGCAGCGCCACGCGCAGCGAATCCGTGTTGGTCGCCTTGGAGTCGTTGACGAACCGGACCCCGTCCCGGGTCCCCGCGGGCTCGAGCCGGTGCTCCAGGCCACCGTAGGTGCGCAGCACCTCGCGCAGCGCGGCGAGCGGCGGGTCGAACGGCAGCACGGTGGCGAGCGCGGCGAGCACGTTGGCGGTGTTGTGCGGCCCCGGCAGACGGACCTCGGCGCGCGGCATGAGCGGCGTGCGCTCGCCCGCGCGCACCAGCACGATCGTGCCGTCGGCGTCGAGGAACGCGCCGTCGCGCACGGGCCCACGGCACGAGAACGCGGCCGGCCGCCCCTGCCCGGCACGGCGGGACACGACCTCGGGATCGTCGGCGTTCACCACCGCCCAGTCCGCCGCGGTCTGCTGGGCGAACAGGCGCTGCTTCATGGCGCCGTAGACCTCGATCGAGCCGTGGCGATCGAGGTGGTCCGGCGTCAGGTTGAGCCAGGTCGCGACCGTGGGCCGCAGCCGGTCCACGGTCTCCAACTGGAAGCTCGAGACCTCGACCACCAACAGCCCGGTCGCGGGCACCTCGTCCACCACCTCGCACAGCGCGCGCCCGATGTTGCCGCACACCGCCACCGTTCTGCCCGCCGCGCGCAGCAGCGCACCGGTCAGGTCGGTCGTCGTGCTCTTGCCGTTGGTGCCGGTGATGCACACGAACGGGGCGACCGCGGCGCGGTACCCCACCTCGAGTTCGCCGAGCACGGGACGGCCCGAGGCGCGCGCGGCCACCGCGAGCGGATGGTCCACCGCGATGCCCGGGCTCCAGACCACGAAGTCGTGCCCCTCGAGCAGCCCCGCGTCGTCGCGCCCCCACGCGAACCGCACGCCCTCGGACGCGAGCGCCGTCGCCGCCTCGGGCGCCGCGTCGGCGGGACGGCGATCGCACACGGTGACCGCGAGGCCGCGACGCGCCAGCAGGCGGGCCGCCGCCAGCCCACTGCGGGCCGCACCCGCGACGAGCGCGGTGCGACCCGGGAACGGGTGCCGGGGATCGTGCGTCACTGCACCTTGAACGTGGACAGCGAGAGCAGGGCGAGCAGCGCGCCGGCGATGTAGAAGCGCAGCACGACGCGGGACTCGGCCCAGCCGATCAATTCGAAATGATGGTGCAGCGGCGACATGCGCAGGATGCGTTTGCCCGTCAGCTTGAACGACGCCACCTGCAGCATGACCGAGAGCGCCTCGGCCACGAACACGCCGCCCACGATGACGAGCCAGAACTCGCGCTTGATGAGCACCGCGACGACGCCGAGCGCACCGCCCAGAGCGAGCGAGCCCGTGTCGCCCATGAACACCTGGGCCGGATGGCAGTTGTACCAGAGGAATCCGAGCGCGGCACCGAGCACCGCGGCGCAGAACACCGTGAGTTCACCCGCGAACGGCAGGTAGCCCGTGTTGAGGTACTCGCTGAACTTGACGTGACCGGTCAGGTAGCACATGCCGGCGAACGCGATGGCCGCGATCGCGACCAACCCCGACGCGAGGCCATCGAGGCCGTCGGTGAGGTTGACCGCATTCGACGTGCCGGTGATCACGAGCATGACGAACGGGATGAACAGCACCCCGAGCGACACGTAGAAGCTCTTCATGAACGGCACGTGCGTCATCGTCGGGCCGGGGCCCGGCTCGGGCCACAGCAGGATGCAGGCCGCGACGATCGCGCCGATCGCGAACTGACCCACGAGCTTGTAGCGGCCGAGCAGTCCCTTGGGGAACTTCTTGACCACGCGCAGCCAGTCGTCCAGGAACCCCAGTCCGCCGAGCCACAGCGTCGTGCCGAGCGCCAACCACACCTGCCGGTTGTGGAAGTTGCCGCACAACAGCACCGAGACGCCGATCGCGACCAGCATGAGCAGGCCGCCCATCGTGGGCGTGCCGGCCTTCACGTAGTGCGTCTGCGGGCCCTCCTCGCGCACCTTCTGCCCCAGCTTCACCGCCCGCAGCCACTCGATCATCGTGGGCCCGAGCAGGAAGCTGATGAGCAGCGCGAGCAGCGCCGCGAGCGCCGAACGCACCGTGATGTACTTGAACAGGTTGAGGAACGAGAGTCCCTGCACCGTGTGCAGCGGATACAGCCACTCGTAGAACACGCGCTACGCCTCCCGGGTCTCGACCGGCCAGCCGGTCAGGACGTCCTCGAGCGCCGCACCGCGCGACGCCTTCAACAGGATCACCGTCCCCGGCGCGAGCTGCGCTCGCAGCTCCGCACCCAGGGTCGCCTTGTCGGGGAACACCCGCGCCTCGATGCCGACGCGGGCCGCGCCCGCGGCGTAATCCGCCGCGTGCTCGCCCACCACCCACAGTTCCGCCTCACGCACCGCGGCGCCCACCTGGACGTGCAGGTCCGCCGCGGTCTCGCCCAGTTCGCGCATGTCGCCGAGCACCGCGATGCGACGCGTCGTGCCCGGCCACTTGGCCAGCGCGGCGAGCGCGGCCTGCATCGAATCGGGATTGGCGTTGTAATGATCGAGCACCAGCGTCGCGCCCGCGGCGTGGCGGATCTCCATGCGGCCCTTGATGGGCGCATGCGCCTCGAGCGCGGCCGCGACGGCGACGGGATCGAGTCCGCGGTGGCGCGCCACCGCCAGCGCGCCGAGCGCGTTGACCATCTGGTGCTGCCCGACCAGTTTGAGATGGATCGGCGGGAACCCGGGCACCACCAGCCGCGAGCCACGGTCACCCAGGTCCTGCCATTCGCTCGGGCGCACCTGTGCCTCGGGCGCGAGTCCGTACGTCACGACCTCGGCCCGCGCGCCCTGCACCGCGGCCACGAGCCGCGGCGAGTCGGCGCACACGAACGCGGGTGCGCCCTTGTCGAGCGACCACGCGAGCGAGGCCTTCTCGCGCGCGATGGCCTCGAGCGACCCCAGGTTCTCGAGGTGCGCCGAACCGGCGTTGGTGATGATGCAGGCGTTCGGCTTGGCGATCGCCGCGAGCGCCGCGATCTCACCGGCGTGGTTCATGCCCATCTCGACGACGGCCATCGCGTGGCCCGGGCGCAGCGCCAGCAGTGTGAGCGGCACGCCCCAATGGTTGTTGAGATTGCCCTCGGTGCGCAGCACGGACCCGGCGGTGCCGAGCACGGCGGCGACGAGCTCCTTGGTCGTGGTCTTGCCCGCGCTGCCGGTGACCGCGATGACCCAGCCGCCCCACAGCTCGCGCAGCTTGGTCGACAGCCGCTGCAGCGCCGCGGTCACGTCGTCCACGAGCACGAGCGGCCCGAGCGGCAGATGCGCGATGCGCGGATGCACGGCGCGCGCACAGAGCGCCGCCCCCGCCCCGCGCGCGAACGCCTCGTCGAGGAACGCGTGGCCGTCCGTGCGGCTACCCGGCAACGGCACGAACAGGATGCCCGGAACGACCTTGCGCGTGTCGAGCGTCGCACCGGTGATGCCGCTCTTGAGCAGCGCCTCGCGCGCGAGCGGATCGGTGGGCACGTCGTGCACGACGAGGTCGCCCCCCGCCCACTGCGCGAGCTGCACCAGGGTGACGAGCGGGGTCGGTGCGCTCATGCGGCCCCCGCACCCAGCAGGAGTTCACGCGCCACGCGACGATCGTCGAACGGCAGCACCTCGGCGCCCACGGTCTGCGTCGTCTCGTGCCCCTTGCCGGCGATGAGCACCAGGTCGCCGGGGCGCGCCTCGGCGAGCGCGGCCGCGATGGCGGCGCGCCGGTCGAGGACCACCTGCAGCGCGCCCGCGGGGGCACCGGCCACGATCGCGGCCGCGATCGCGGCGGGATCCTCGCTGCGCGGATTGTCGTTGGTCACCCATGCGCGATCCGCGCCGCGCCCTGCGGCCTCGCCCATGAGCGGGCGCTTGCCGCGATCGCGATCGCCGCCGCAGCCGAACACCACCAGCACGCGACCGCGCGTGTGCTCGCGGCACGCGGCGAGCGCGCGCTCGAGCGCGTCCGGCGTGTGCGCGTAGTCGACCGTCACCTCGAACGGCTGGCCGGCCTGCACGCGCTCGAGCCGGCCCGGGACGCCGGGCGACTGCTCGAGTCCACGCACCGCCAGGGCCGCGTCGATCCCGAGGGCACGCGCGGCGGCGAACGCGGCCGCCGCGTTCCACGCGTTGAACCGCCCCAGCATGGGGAGCGCACAGCCGTGCTCGCGCACGTGGTCGCCGACGCGCTCGCGCAGCACGAGCGCGAGCCCGCTCGCACTGGGCGTGACCGACACCAGCGCGACGCCGTCCCGCATCCCGACCGCCTCGGCCGAGCCATAACGCCAGACCATGCGACAGCCCTGCGCCGCTGCCGCGGCGACCGCGTCGTGGTGCGGGTCGTCGGCGTTCACCACCGCCACCGGACGCTTGCCCTGACCGCCGTTGCGGCCGTCGAACAGCATGAGCTTGGCGTCGAGGTACGCCGCCATGGTGCGGTGATAGTCGAGATGGTCCTGCGTGAGGTTGGTGAACACGCACACGTCGCACGCCAGACCCCACGTGCGCCGCTGCACGAGCGCGTGGCTGCTCGCCTCCAACGCCACGGTGGCCACCCCCGCCCCGCGCATGAGCGCGAGCAGCGACTGCAGTTCGGGCGCCTCGGGCGTGGTGAACGACGACGGCAGCCGCTGCCCTGCGAGTCGCACGCCCGTGGTGCCGATCACACCCGCACGACGACCGGCCGCATCGAGGATCGCCTCGAGCAGGTACGTGGTCGTCGTCTTGCCGTTGGTGCCGGTCACCGCGACGACCTGCATGAGCTGCGACGGATCGTGGTTCACGCGGCACGCGGCCTGCGCCAGCGCGAGCCGCGGCTCGACGACCTCGACCTGGGTGACGCCGGGCAGTTCGGGCAGTCCCGAGCCGAACACGGCGACCGCGCCGGCCTGCACCGCGGCCATGGCGAAGCGCCCCCCGTCGGCGTTCACACCGGGCAGCGCGAAGAACGCATCGCCCGGCTTCACGCGACGGCTGTCCAGCGCGAGTCCGGCGACCTCACGGTCGGTGGTGCCGCGGACGGACCGCGTCTCCACCGCGGCGAGCAGGTCGCGCAGGATCACGGTCGACGGGTCCGTCCGGACGTCGGCGTCACGACGCCGCGCTCGGCGCGCTCGCTCACGACCGCGACCCGACCGTCCTCGTGCGGTGCGCACCAGAGCCGACACGGGCCCTGCAGCGGCAGCGGCACGCCCGCGGGCGGTTCCTGACGGGTCACGAAGCCGTTGCCGGTGATGTGCACGGACACCTCGCGCTGCGACAGCCGGCGCATCGCCTCGCGCACGGGCAGACCCACGAGGTTCGGCAGCGATCGGCCGACCGAGTCCTGCGGTGCCGCCAGATAGGCGAGCACGACCGCACCGCGATCGATCGCCTGCCCCGCGGGCGGCACCTGCGACAGCACGCGCGGCCCCTTGCCCTCGAAGCGCACGTGCAGACCGTACTCGGCGAGCCGGTGCTCGGCGGCCTGGGGCGGCAGCAGCCGCAGATCGGGCGCGGTCACCGGGGGGACGACCGGCGGACGCAGCGCGATCGCCGCATTGGTGTTGTCGAACCCGGACCAACCCACGCGCTGCAGGTCGAGCACGACCTCGCGGAACACCGGCGCGGCCACGAGGCCACCGTAGTAGTGCGCGCCGTGCGGCTCGTCGATGACGACCACGCCGACCATGCGCGGGTGATCGGCCGGCGCGATGCCGGCGAACGAGCCCATGTACATGCCGGCGCCGTAGCGACGGGTGCGCGGGTCCACCTTCTGCGCGGTGCCGGTCTTGCCCGCGATGCGCACGTCGGGCAGGCGTGCGGTCGTCGCGGTGCCGCTGTCCACGACCGCGCACAGCATGTCCATGAGCGTGCGCGTGGTGGCCTCGCTGAACACCCGGTGCGAGGACTGCGGCGTGTTGCGGCGGACCTCGCGGCCGTTGGCGTCGCGGATCGACCGCACCAGCATGGGTTCCATGAGCACGCCGCCGTTGGCGATGGCGGAGTACGCCAGCGCGAGCTGCAGCGGCGTGACCGTGACCTCCTGCCCGATCGCGACCGTGGGCGTGGACCGCGGCTGCCACACGCTCAGCGGGCGCAGGCGCCCCGCGCTCTCGCCCGGGAACTCGACACCGGTCATGCTGCCGAAGCCGAGCGCGGTCGCGTAGCGGTGCAGCTTCTCGGCGCCCAGCAGCAGCGCGAGACGGCCCATGACGATGTTGCTCGAGTACTGCACCGCCTGGCGGAACGTGAGCGCGCCGTGCGGGTGCGTGTCGTGGATGACGCAGCCGGGGGTCAGCTCCGCCGCGCCGTTCGTGCCGGCGTTGAACACCTGATCGGGCCGCGCGTTGTGCTCCTCGAGCGTCGCGCCCGCGACCACGACCTTGAACGTCGAGCCCGGCTCGTACTGGTCGGTGAAGTTCCAGTTCTTGGCCGCGCCCGGCGGCAGGTGCGGCGCGCAGGCGGCGGCGAGGATCTCGCCCGACCACGGGTCCATGAAGATCGCGAACCCGCGCTTGGCGTTGAGCGAATCGACGGCGCGGGCCAGATGCTGTTCGACGATGCTCTGCAGCTCGGCGTCGATCGTGAGCTCCATCGAGCTGCCGTCGCGCGCCGGACGGCCCTCGGCGCCGGGCAGGCGCAGCTGCACGCGCGAGCTGCCGGTGGGCACCGTGGTCGTCCAACCGACGCGGCCCGCGAGCGCGTCCTCGTACTGGTACTCGATCCCGTCCACGCCGACGTTGTCGAGGTTCGTGCGCCCCAGCACCTCGCACGCGGCGTTGCCGAGCTGGTAGAACCGCCGCGTCTCGTCCTCGACGACGACGCCCTCGAGGCGCGCCTGGCGGATGCGCAGGCCCTGCTCGGGCGGCACCTCGCGCGCGATCCAGGTGTAGCTCTTGAGCGACTTGAGCTGCTTGAGCAGCTTGGCCTCGGGGATCCCCAGCGCCTCGCCGATCACCTTCGCGGCGCGCGCGTGCTCCTTGAGCTGCGGCGGATAGACCGCGACCTGGCTCACGCCGATGTCGTGCGCGAGCACCTCGCCGTGACGGTCGCTGATCACGCCACGACGGGGCAGGATCTTCTCGTGGTGCTGCTGGTTCTCACGCGCGCGTGCGGCGAAGTGCTCGTGCAGCACGGTCTGCAGCGTGAAGACGCGCAGCCAGACGACGATGAAAACCGAAAGAAGAAGGGCCGCCACCACCAGCACCCGACTCTTGCGCAACTCCTTGTGGGCCAACTGTTCCCTCCTTGGAACGGCGGTTCACGCAGGCCGCCGACCCACTTGCGCGGTGCTGAGGCGCGGCCCCCCAACGGGCCGATCCTCGGATGTCCGACGGATCGGATCAGTCCAAATGACGTCCCCGCGCCGAGGCGTCCGGCACGAGCGACTGGAGGGCACGGCCCGCCTGAGCGAGCAGCGCCGGCGAACCGTCCGGGTTCGCCACGCCTCCGTCCTCCTCGAGATAATCCGCGGGGAGCCAGACGATCTGGTTCGTGTCCCCCGGACGCACCCCCACCTCGGCGGCCAACTCGCTCACCTCGGCACGCGTCGCGGCACGGTCGAGCCGGGTGCGCATCCACTCCAGCTCGTTGTCCGCGAGTCGCCGCGCCTCACCGGCCTTGTCGGCCTGCACCGAGAGACTGGCGACCTGCGTGTGCTGCCACACCTCGAACAACAGGACCAGCGCCAGCACCGGCACCCACCACAGGCGCAGGAGCTGACCGGCACGCGGCTCGACCGCATGCCACGACGGGACGGAATGCCGCCACGGGTTCTTCATCTCGGCTTCCTCCGGAACGCTCTGAGACGCGCACTGCGCGCGCGGGGATTACGGGCCTGCTCCTCGTCCGACGGTACGACCACCTTGCGGGTGAGCTCCTCCCACGGGCTCGCGATCACCGCGTCCGCGCTCGGCGGCAGCCGACGCGACACCGTGCGCTGCGGACCGCGCAGCGCCTGCTTCACGCGCCGGTCCTCGCCCGAGTGGTACGCGAGCGTGACCACCACCCCACCGTCGGCCATGGCCTCGGGCAGCCACGCGAGCGCGCCCTCGAGGTCGGCCATCTCGTCGTTGACCCAGATGCGCAGCGCCTGGAACACGGGCGCGACCGCGGCCGGGCTCGTGTCGCGCAGCGCGCGACCCACCACCGTCACCAGATCCTGCGTGCCGCGCAGCGCACCCTCGCGCCCGGCCGCCACGATCGCGCGCGCGACCGCACGCGAGGCGCGCACGTCGCCGTACGTCCACAGCACGTCGGCCAGCGTCTCCTCGGTCACGGTCGCGAGGCGATCGGCGAGCGTCTCACCGCGGCTCGTGTCCATGCGCAGGTCGAGCGGGCCGTCGAAACGGAAGCTCATGCCACGGGCCGGGTCGTCGATCTGCGCCGACGACAGGCCGTAATCGAACAGCGCCCCGCGCAGCTTCTCACCGCCCAGCGCGGCGTGCGCGGTGGGCAGGTCGCGGAAGGTGCCGTGCACGGTGGTCACGCGATCCCCGAAACGCGCGAGCCGCGCACGCGCGAAGGCGAGGGAGCCGAGGTCCCGATCGCTGCCGAGCAGACGGAGTTCGCTCGAGGCGAGCAGCAGGGCCTCCGCATGGCCACCGTCGCCCAGCGTGGCGTCGAGCCACAGGCCGGGACCGGGCGCCAGGAAGGCGAGCGTCTCGCGCAGGAGGACCGGTTCATGACGCGCGCTCACACCCGAAGTCCGCGGCCGCGGGAGCGGCCTCCAGCAGGTCCGAGGCGTTCGGCCAGCAGCACAGGCGCGACTCGCAACCCGCGATCCGGAACAGGTCGCGCAGGTAGCGCGACAGACCGCACATGACGACCACGCCGGTGCGCGCCTCGAAGCGCGTCAGCGCCTCGGCGAGCCGCGGCACGAGCCGGTAGTCCACGTGCAGCAACTGCGAGCAGTCCACCACGAGGCGCGACACGCCGCGCACCGCGAGGTCGTCGAGCACGCGCTCGATCCCCTGCGCCGCCGACAGGTCCACCCAACCGCGCAGTGCGAGCAGGCCCACGCGACCGACGGGGCGCTCGTGCACCTCCAGCCTCGCCGCGGCGCCGTGACGGCCCCGCGTGAGCTGCAGGTTCATGGCCACCGACGTCCGCGGATCGCGGGGCAGCGTCTGCGCGATCATCATTCGCCTCCCAGGACCTTCTCGCCCAGTGCATCGAAGTCCGCCGCGTCGCCGACCAGCGCCTGCTGGAACCGTTCCGGCGACCACAGCTCGATGCGTCCGACCTGACCATGCAGAACCGCATCCTTGCGGAGACCTGCATGGTCCATCAGTGACGGTGTGATCGTGATGCGTCCCTGCTTATCCACCGTCACCTTGTTCGCACCGACCAACGCCGTCCTCGCGAACATGCGCTGGTCCTTGTTCCCCGTCGACAACCGCTGAAGCAGTTCCTCGAGGCGCTTCCAATCCTCTTCGGCGTACAACCAGATGCAGCCGTCGAGTCCCCGCATCAGCACGAAATCCTTGAGGGGCTCCTTGTGACCGGTGACGCGACGCATACCCGCCGGCACGACAAGACGGTTCTTGTCGTCGATCGAGTAGTTCTCGGTGCCGAGAAACGTCGCCATCGAAGGGTCACTCCATGGGGAACCACTGCTTCCCCTCTGCTACCAATTTTCCCCACTGCTCCCCACGAGGGCGCAACATAAGCCAAGCCCGGCGAGGCGTCAAAGCAAAAGATCATCGGGGCGACGAAGGACGCACTGCACGCCCGTGCAGTCGCGTCACCGGTGGGCTCCCGGCGTGCGCGCCGTGCGGTGCACTCCCGCACGGCCCCTCTCCCGCATGCGCGTCAGCGCTGCATCGCGAGCGAATCGTACTGCGCCCAATCGATGCGATAGAACGAATAGACCGCGGAATCCGGGCGCGCCACGCCCAGATTGGGCAGCGACGCCTGCCCGATGGGCACGAGCGCCGCACGCCACGGACTGCGCTCGAGCAGATCCCACGCGCGCGGCGCGCGATCGACCAGGAACTCGGGTCGCGCGAACGACTCGAACGCGAAGCGCGCGGTCGCGTCCTCCTGCGGCATGCGCTCGAGCACCGGCACCATCGCGGGCGTGACGAGCCCCGCCAGGTCGAGCACGCGCCGCTGCCCGTAGTAACCGAGCGCACCGATGTCGGGCGCGGCGATCATCGCATCGGGTGCGGCGTGACGCTCGAACCAGTGGCCCCACGGGATGAGGCTCGCGCGCATGCCCGCGCTGAACGACGTCACCTGCGGTCGCACGAGGCGCTGCCACGCGACGACGTTCTGCGCCACCGCGATCACCGTGACGAACCCGGCGATCGTGACGACCGTACGCGCGCGCGCGCCGACGAGCGCGCGGTCGAGCGAGCACCACCCGAGCCACGCCAGCACCGGCAGCAGCGGCACGAGATAGCGCGACAGCACCGGCACCCCGCGCAGCGAATACAGCACGGGCACGAGCACGAGCCAGGCCCACGGCAACGCGTGCGTCCACGGCGTGGCCGTGCGAGGCCCGCCGCGTCGCACGAGCACGACCCCCGACACGACGAGCACGAGCAGCAGCGTCGCATCGGTCGCCCCGACGATCGCGCCCTGCCGCAGCCACTGCTCGAGGTGGTACGCCAGCCCCACCCCACCGGCCGCCTTCGCCGCCAGCGTGTTGGGCCAGAACGATCCGAAGTACACCCGTGCGAACGCGAGCCACGCGCCCTCGACGAGCATGGCCGGCCACAATCCGCGCAGCGCACGGCGCGCGCCCTCGAGCGGCCCGTGCTGCACGACGAGCAGCCCCGCCCACAGCACGAGCAGCAGCGTGCACTCGGGCCGGGTGAGCGCCGCGAGCGCCCACAGCAGTGCCGCCGCGTGCGGCCGTTCGCCCCAACGCTCGGTGGCGGTGTACGCCACCCAACCGCCCAGCACGAGCGCGACCGCGAGCGGCGTCTCCATGCCCGAGAGCGACCAGCGCGACATCCACGCGTGCGCGGCCCAGACCACCAGCGACAGTGCGCGCAGGCGCGCGTCGGCGATCGTCTGCTGCGCGAGTCGCCACCACAGGAACAGCGCCGCCAGCGTGGCGAGCGCACCGAGCAGTTTGGAGACGAGCAGGCCCTCGATCCCCATGGCCATGCCGGTCGCGAGCGCCATGACCCAGAGCGGACTGGTGCTGCCGTAGACGGGCTCGCCCGGGTTGAACACGAAGCCCTGCCCGGCCGCCAGATGCTTCGCGTACTGCAGATGGATGAACGTGTCGTCGGTGACGTAGTCGCGCAGCGGCCACGCGAGCCCCGCGCACAACAGCAGCGCGACGAGCCACGCCGCGCGCTCGAGTCGCGTCCCGGTCATGCGCGCCCCCGCGACGGCAGCGCCGCGAGTGATTCCGCCAGACGTGCCGCGAGCCGATCGCGACGATGCTCGTCGAGCCACGCGGGCCGCGCGGCGGCGATGCGCTCGCCGTCGCGCCAACGCTGGAACCGTGCCCCCAGTTCGCGCGCGAGCGACGCGGCGTCCCCGGGCTCGAGCCGCGTGCCACCGGCGCGTTCGACGAGCCCGGCCGCCTCGTCGCCGGCGGGCAGCAGTGCGACCACCGGCCGGCCGCTATCGAGATACTCGTAGGTCTTGCCCGGCACCATGGTTCGGAATCCCTCCCCCTGCGGCTTCCACAGCAGCAGCACGTCGGCGGAACGCTGCAGCGCCCGCGTCGCGGCGTGCGGCAACGGGCCCGGCCAGTGCACGACGTCGTCGAGCCCGAGCGCGTGCGCGCGCTTCGGCCATTCATCGTCGAGCGGTCCGGCGAGCACGACGCGCAGCCGACCGCGCGCCTCGGGCGTCCCGCGCACGACGCGGTCGACCGCGTCGAGCAGCGTGCCCGCGTCGCGCATGCCCGACAACGTCCCGGTGAACACCACGGTGAAGTGCGTCGACGGCATCGCCTCGCTCGCCGCCTCGGGCGCGGGCTCGAAGCCGTTGGGCAGGTGCAGCACCTGTCGCGGGCGGCCCTCGACCCGCGCGACGAGTTCGTCGTGGTGCGTGCGCGAGGCCGCGAGCACCAGGTCCGCCCCGCCGGTCACGCGCGACTCCAGCGCACGCTGACGTGCGGCGTGCCACGGCGTGGGCGGACGCTTGAAGTTGAGCCCGATCCACGGATCGCGGAAGTCGGCGACCCACGGCAGCCCGCTCGCGCGCGCCACCCGGCCCGCGGCCAGATGCACGCTGTCGGGCGGCGACGAACTCAGGATCGCATCGACGTCGCCATGGGCCACGCGAGCGGCCGCCGCACGCGCCGCGCGGTGCGACCAGCCCACGTACGAATCGGGCAGCAGGAACCACTCCGAGAGCGGACGCAGCAGCGCGAAGCCCGCGCTCGAGCGACGTCCATCGGTGCGCGCCGCACGACCGCTGCGCAGCAGCGTCGCGAGCGCGCTGCCCCCGCTCACGCGGACCACCTCGGTCTCGGCGGGCACGCGCGCCGACAGCGAGGGGTCGCGCACCCAGTAGTCGTGCTCGCCGGCGCAGATCACGGTGCACGCCCAACCGTGCGCGCGCAGATGATCCGTGAACGCCAGCACGCGATGCACGCCGCCGCCCGCGAGCGGCGGATAGAAGTAGCTCATCACGAGCAGGCGCTTCATGCGGTGCGCCCCCCGCGGCGGCCGTGGTCCGCGACGAGTCGCGCGAACGCCTCGGCGATGCGCGCCATGTTGCGGCCCGCGTCGCCGCGCGCGGCGACCACCGCCGCGTTGCGCGTGCGGGCGGTGGCGGCCCACGCCGCATCGTCGAGCACCTGGCGTAGCGCGTTCGCCGCGCCGGCGCCATCGCCCACCGCGAACAGTCGCGCGCCGTCGCCGTCGGCGACCCACTCGCGGTTCCCCTCGAGGTCGCTCACCACCGGCACCGCGCCGCACGCCATGCTCTCGAGCAGCGACTGCGACGTGGAATCCGAACGCGACGCCGAGATCGCGACCTCGGCGCGCGCGAGCAGCGCCGCCATCTCGGCGGGCGCGATCCGGCCCGTGAAGCGCCAGCGCCCCGCGGGCAGTCGCTCCGCGGCGAGGCGTTCGAGGGCCGCACGACGCGAACCGTCGCCCACCGCGACGAACGTCGCGTGCGGTCGCTCACCGAGCACGCGGCCGACCGCCTCGATCACCGTGGGCAGGTCGTAGACGTCCTCGTGCATGCGCGTCGAGACGATCAGTCCCGGGGTGCGCGTGGCGGCCGGGACGAAGCGCGCCCGGTCGATGCCCCACGGACAGGCGAGCACCGTGTCGGCGCGCGCACCCACGCGGCGTGCGGCGGCCGCCAGGTTGTCGGCGTCGCAGATCACCAGGTCGGCACGCTCGAGCGCGAACGCCGCACGGGCGCGCTGCAACGGGCCCGCGTGCGCGGCGAGCAGCAGATCGCTCCCCCACGCGGCGATCGACAGCGGATGGCGGCCCGCGAGCGCGGCCATGAACCCGTAGTTGGGCACGTAGTGCGCATCCACGAGGTCGGGCGCGAACGCGGCGAGTTCCCGCCGCAACCGGGGCACCGCGAGCGGATAGCGCAGCACGCCCGGCAGCGAGGCGGCGGGCAGCGGGGTGACGTCGGGGAATCCCGCGGGCGCGGGCTCGAGCGAGAACAGCCGCACCTCGTGACCCTGCGCACGGAACCACGACACCCAGTTCACGGTGTGTCCCACCGACGCGTTGCCGAGCGTGGCGATCCTCATGCCGACCCCAGCATGCGCGCCGCGCGCCGCACCGCCCACGCGCGCAGCGGCCACGGGGCGGTCGCACCGTCGAGCACGCGCACCGGATGCGTCACGACCTCGGCCCCCAGGGACTGCTTGAACGCGGCGACCCACGGCAGGTCGAGACTGGCGCCCAGATTGACGCGCCGACGACCCTGCGACTCGGCCACGCGCGCGATCTCCCACACGAGCCGCAGGAACGCCCCTGAACGCCGCGCGCTCACGTGCGTGCCCGCCCACCACAGGAACGTCTCGTGCGCGCCCTCGAGCACGAGCGTCGCGGTGGCCAGCCCCGCCGCGGTGCGCAGCGTGTACAGCCGCGCGACGGGACCGTGCGCGTCGCGCGCCGCGAGCAGTCGTCGCGACAACTCGAGCGGCAGCGGCCGATGGTGTCCCCAACCGCGCGACTGCGCGAGATGCAGGGCGTACGCCTCGTCGAGCGCGGCGGGCTCCTCGGCGAACGTGAACGGTCGCGCGAGCGCCTGATCGAGCGCCTGACGCTGCTTGCGCGCGATCCCGGCGCGCAGCGTCTCGAGGCCCGCACCGAGCGGCAGCACCGCCGTCTCGACGTGCCGGGTGCGTCCCGCGACGTGCGCGAGCGTCGTCTCGTCGGTCACGGGACCGTCCGCACGATAGAGCGACCACGTCCCGCCGCACACGCGCCACTCACGCGCGAGTCCGGCGATGCCGTGCGCGACCGCGCGGTCCACGCGCGCGTGCGTCCCGGGCGTGGCGAGCGGCGCACCGGGCAGCATCCACGGTAGCGCGTGCAGCTCCCGCCACGGACCGCGCTGCGTGCGCATGACGGCCGCGCCCCCCGCGAGCCGTCCGCCCTCGTGCACCGCGATCACGCGCCACGCCACACCGGGCAGCGCGCTCGCGAACGCCTCCCACAGCGCCGGTCGATGCGCCGGCGTGGCGCCGGGGTCGCTCGCCAGCAACGCGTCCCAACCTTCGGGGACGCGGTCGAGGATCGCCGCGTTCGGGGGGATCACCGGTGGCCCCGCACCGCCCTACCGCAGCACGACCACGCGCGCGGTCGCCTCGGCGCCACCGCTGCGCGCGCGCACGAAGTACACGCCGGGCTCGACGCCGCGACCGTCCGCGTCGCGGCCGTCCCACATCACGCGACCGTTGCCGTCGGCGGCGAAGCGATGCACGACCCGGCCGGTCAGATCGAGGATCTCACCCCCGTACGTCGTGCCGCCGCCCTTGAGCCGCAGCGTGAAGCCCGCGCCCGTGCGCCAGACCGGGTTCGGATACAGGTCGATCGCGAGCGACGTGAGCCGCGGCGGCGCCGGCGGGACGTAGCTGGGGTCGAAGCGGTTCACGCCGCCCGCGGTCGCGATCCACACGACGCCGGTGGGGTCCACGCGCACCGCGCGCACCGAGAGGTCCGCGAGCGGCGAGTTGTCGGGCGTGTAGTCCACGGGCGCCTGGCCGCGACGGTACACGCGCAGCCCGCCCTCGGTGCCCACGTACACACTGCCGTCGGGCGCGGTGTCGATCGGGTGCATGCCCGCGAGCACGGGCGGCGCGGCGATCGTGAACGAGGCCGCGAGCGACTGGCTCGACGCGCGGAAGCGACGCAGACCCTCGGACGCGAGCACCCACAGCGAGTCGCCGTGCAGGGCGACACCGAACACGTCGAGGTCGCCCGCGGCGGTCACGTCGTCGAGCGCGATGTCGCTGCCGAGCGCGCCCTCGACGAGGAAGGTCGAGAGACCGCTCTGCTTGTAGCCCACCCACATGCGGCCGGTGCGCGCGTCGTACTCGAGCCCGCGCACGAGGCCGTTCTTGATCCCCGGATAGGTGAGCCCGTAGTTGCGGATGAAGTTGCCCGCGAGGTCGTACAGGTCGATGCCCTGCGGGTCGCCCGTCGAACAGCCGCTGCACCCGATGATGTCCGAGTCGAGGCCCATCCACATGCCCGAGGCCGCCCCGTCGCGACCGTCGGCGGCGATGGCGTGGATGCACGAGTGCAGATGCTGCAGCGAGGGGTCGGACGACGCGGCCCACGTGAAGTTCCCGAAGCTCGGCGGCGAGACCTCGTCGTCGATGCGCGTGAGCGGGCCCGACCAGTTGCTCACCCACTTGCGTCCCAGCGGATCGAGTCCCATGCCGGCGGGGAACGCGACGTTCTCGAACGTGGTGTCACAGCCCGCCCCGACGCAGCCCACGGAAGCGCGGTAGTTGCGCCACTGGCCGGCGCGCAGACGACTCACGCCCTCGCCCGCGTACGAGACGTACACCGAACCGTTCGCCCACAGCACGTTGCGGCTGTTGTTGGCCACGGGGCCGGGCGGGGTGCGCACGGTCCACACGCTCGGCGCTTCCTCCAGGAGCACGCCGCCCGTGGAGGCGAACACCTTGCCGTCGGGATCGGCCGCCACGTCGAGCAGGGCGAGATCGGCGTTGTCGGTGCTGGGCGAGTTGGCGACCGCGTCCCAGCCGCCGCCGTTGCGATGCCGGAACACGCCGCCGCCCGCGGTCGTCGCGAGCACGATGCCGAAGTCGTCGCGCAACCGCCGGACGCTCGAGAACGACGGGAAGTCGCTGATCCAGACCGAGTCGCGCTTGAACCAGCGGAAGCTGGTGTACACGCCCTGCACGGGGTTCTGCGGATTGAACCCGCTCGCCAACGCCAGCACGTCGTGCCCGTCGGTCGCCAGGCCGCGGATGTTGCGCGCCGCGCCGATCGGCAGCCCGGTGTCGAACCGCTTCCAGTTGGCGAGCCGCTGCGACAAGAGCCCCAGGTAGACGGCCACCGGCGAGCTCACGAACACGCTGTCGCCGACGATCGCGAAGCCGTTGATGTGGTCGTCCACGAACGGCGACGGCGTGCCGAGGTCGGGGATCGAACCCGCGACCGTGTTGCCGTCCCACAGCGCGAGCCCGCGCGTCGTGCCGATCCACATGGAGTCGCCCTGCGCTCGCATGGTGAGCACGGTGTCGGAGGGCAGACCGTCGAAGGCGTTGAGCAGCGACCAGCGCCCGTCGGTGTCGAGGCGGCTCACGCCCTTGCCCGGCACGGCGCAGAACAGGTTGCCGCTGCGATCGAAGCGGATCGCGGTGACGTTGTTGTTCGCCAGCCCGCTCGGCTCGCGCGTGATCGAGCTCCACGCGTCCTGACTGCGCACGTAGCGCAGCAGGCCCGCCTCGCCGGTGGCGACCCAGACCGTGTCGCGCAGCGGCAGCAGGTCGTTGCACGAGGCCATGTGCAGATAGGTGGACCACTGGCCCTGGGCGCGCACGGCGGGCGCGACCGCGAGGCCGAGCACGATCCCGAGCAGGAGTCCGCGCAGGCGGTTCATTCGAGGCGCCCCAACAGGTCGAGCAACCGAAGCTTCCACACCAACCCGGCGGCCTCATACACGATCTTCTTGTTCATCTTGGAGACGCCCGCGCGACGATCCACGAACACGATCGGGATCTCCTTGATGCGGAAGCCGCGCTTCCAGCAGCGGAACGACATCTCGATCTGGAAGCCGTAGCCCTCGGTCTTGACGCGGTCGAGCCGGATGCCCTCGAGCGCACGCCGACGGAAGCACTTGAAACCACCCGTGGCATCGGCGAGCGGCATGCCCGTGATGATGCGCGTGTAGACGTTGGCCGAGTACGACAGGATCAGTCGCGACAACGGCCAGTTCACGACCGTCACGCCGTGCAGATAGCGCGAGCCGAGCACGATGTCGGCGTCCTTGGCGGCCTCGAGGAAGTCGCCGATCGCATCCGGGTCGTGCGAGAAATCCGCATCCATCTCGAAGATGTACTCGGCACCGTTCGCCAGCGCGTAACGGAAGCCGTCGCGGTACGCCGAGCCCAGCCCCATCTTACCGGGCCGCTGCAGCAGATGGACGCGCGAGGACCTGGCCTGCCACGCCTTGACGTGGTCGGCCGTGCCGTCGGGCGAGCCGTCATCCACCACGAGCACGTCGAGCCCGTACGGCAGCGCGAGCAATCGCTCGAGCAGGACGTCGATGTTCTCGACCTCGTTGTAGGTGGGGATGATGACGAGCTTCTCCATCAGGCGGTCGCCCCCTCCCCGCTCGCCGCGTCGCTCGCCGCCGCGGCCGGCTCGACGCGCCGACGCAGGCCCAGCAGCAACAGGGCCACGGCGATCGCGGCACTGACGATCGAGGTCCACAGTCCGAGCGTGAACGCGCCCGAGTGGAACGTGAACACGACCTCGTGTCGTCCCGCGGGCACCGCGACACCGCGCAGCGCGTGATCCGCACGCAGCAGCGGCGACGCCTTGCCGTCGACCGTCACCCGCCAGTCGGGGTAGTACAGGTCGGCGAGCCGCAGCACCGCCGGGCGCGAGCCCTCGGTGGTGATCGCGACGCGGTGCAGGCCGTACTCGGTGATCGTGGCGGTGCCGACCGAATCGGCCGCCCCCGACGGGATGCCCGGGTCCTGAGTGAGGTAGGTGTGCGAGGCGATGTTGCGCTCGACCGCGGCCACCGAATCGATCACCGCGGTGCCCGTGTCGGGCACGACGGTCCACGAGCCCACGAGCATGGCGCGCGGCATCGCGAGCCGGAACCGGTACACGACGCCGGACGCGCCCACGTAGACCTGCTCGAGCATGTCGGCCCAGCCCGCCGGGACGTCCTGCGGCGAGAACGGACGCGAGAACACCCAGTAGCGCGTGTTGAGGAGCGCGTTCCACGGCAACTGGTAGAACGCACGGCGGTCGCTGAGTTCCTGCCACAGCCGCGTCTTGGCGGAGTGCCGCCCACCGGTCACCGCGATGCCGAAGCCCGCGGCGCGATTGTCCTGGAACCACTCGGACTCGGGATAGAACACGCGGTACGTCCCCGCCGGCCCGGCGTTCTGCTCGAGCCACTGGATGACGTCGTCGCGGCCCTGATCGGTGTTGCGCGTGACCGGGTCGCCGATCGTCGGCGCCATGACCTGCGTGCTGATCGGCCACAGTTCGACGAGCAGCAGCACGAGCACGATCCCCGAGCCCACGAACGCGGACAGCGTGCCGCGACGCGTGAACCACGCCACCGCGACCACGGCGAGGCCCAGGAACGCCACCCCGCGCAGGTCACCGAGGAACAGCGGGAAGATGCCGCGCGCGAACTCGCCCGGGAACTGCGGATTGTGCGACAGCGCCTGATTCACGTACCACGGCCGCAGCCCCTCGCCCACGAACACGCCGAGCACGCCGCACAGCGCGAGCAGCCCCGCGCACACGAGCAGCGCCGTGTCCACCGCGTCGCGCCCGCCCTTGCTCGCGGGTCGCGTCAGCGCGGTCCAGCCCCAGGCGGCCGCGAGCGCGGTCGCCAACTGGAACAGGATCAGGATCATGACCGGGATGCGGAACTTGTTGAACATCGGCAGGTGGTCGTAGAGCACCGCGTACAGCGGCATGTTCTTGCCCATCGCCACGAGCAGCGCGAGCACGCCGAGCCCGATCGCGAACGGCTTGGCGCCCGGCGTCGAGGTGCCGCGCGCGACGAAGCCGACGATCGCGAGCAGCGCGATGATCACGCCGATGAAGCCGTTCGGGTAGTCCGTGAACGGCATCCCGCCCCAGTACCCCTGTCCGCCGAAGCCGACGAAGTTGGGGAACACGAGGCTCGGCAGTTCGTAGGGCGCCATGCTCCACGAGGTCGCGTACTCGAGCGGCGCGCCCCCGCCGGCGGCCGAGGCACGCATGGAGTACTGCGCGTAGTCCTTGAGCGGCAGGTTGTACACGCCCGCCACGCCGAACGCGAGCGCCGCGGCCGCGCCCAGCGCGAGCACGCGCACGATCACGGTGTTGCGCTCGTCCGTGCGCACGCCGCGCACGAGTTGCACCAGCGCGTACAGGCCGATCGCCATCCACGTGTAGAAGCAGATCTGCACGTGACCGCGCAGGAACTGGAAGCCGCCCGCGAGCGCGAGCCAACCCAGATCCGGCGTGCGCCCGGCGCGCAGCCAGCGCGAGGCGAGCCACAGCATGAGCGGCAGATAGGCCGAGTCCACGAGCTGACTGCCGTGACCGTGCACGCCGACCGCGATCAGGTTGGGCTGGAACACGAACGCCAACGCCGCGACCAGCGCGGCCTCGCTGCGCGCGCCCCACTCGCGCGCCAGCTGCCACATGAAGAACGCGCCCAGGAAGTAGTAGAGCAGCAGCCACGTCATCTCGGGCAGCGGCAGCACCTTCTGCACCAGCGCGAGCGGCCAATCGGGCGGGTAGATGAGCGGGTTGTAAGCGCCCGAACCGAACGACGGCATGCCGAGGAACGTGAACGGGTTCCACAGCGGATAGACGTGATCCTTCCACAGCGACAGCTCACCGATGCGCACGAACCCGAGCGGCGCGGTGGCGTCGGGCGAGACGAACGTGCGGCCCGCGAACACGACCTCGCGGAAGAAGATCACCGTCAGCAGCCCGAGCAGCGCGGCGACCACACCGGTCGTCAGCGTGAAGCCGCCGGACGCGGGCGCAACAGCACGGCGCGTCGTGGTGGGTCCGCTCTTGCGGGAGGTCTTGCGGGGGTCGGCGTGGCTCATCGGGGTTCGTTCTCCGGGGGATCAGGCGACGGCGAGTCGCGCTTCGATCTCGGCCACCATGCGCGCGGCCAGCACGTCCCAGTCGTGCGGACGCGCGAGCGCGCGCCGCCGTGCGGGGTCGGCCTGCGCGTCGAGCGCCTGCCCCAACGCGACCGCGACCTCGTCGGGCGTCCCCGCGAACAGCAGGTCGGGGGCGCTCGGGGCGAGGTCGAGCAGCGGCGTCGTGATCACGGGCAGACCGGCGGCGAGGTACTGGTACACCTTGTTGGGATTGATGCCCTGCACGAACGGATCGGCGGCACGGAACGGGATGACGCCCACGTCGAGGCCCTGCATGTAGGCCGGCACGTCGGCGTACGGGCGCGGGCCCAGCACGGCGACGCCCTCGCGGCGCGCGAACTCGGCCACCGCCGCGTCGGTCGCGGGACTGCCCGGCCCCACCAGTACCACGGTGCCCCCGCGCCGGTTCCGGCGCAGCGACTCGAGCAGCTCGAAGTCCAGGAAGTGCGAGAGCAGCCCGACGTAGCCGATCCGCGGCCGCGGCAGGGCGGCGAGGTCGGCGGGCAGGGTGCGGGGCGCCTCGAAATGCGCCATCTCGACTCCGTTGCCGAGCAGGATCAAGGGACGGTCGGTCTCCGCGGCCAGGGTGCGGCGGTAGTACTCCGAGACCACGAACACCCCCTGCGCCTGCGCGAGGGTGCGCTGGAGGTACGGCGGCGCCCACGTCGGCGAGGCCGCGAACTGCAGCGGATGGTCGTTGAAGTCGTAGAGTACCAGTTTCTTACGGAGCCGCGAAAGGAGTGCGGGCGCGTAGATGTTGGACGCCAGCACCACGGGCTCGGGGTCCACCCCGAGCCGGGCCAGCATCCGGGTCAGCCAGACCTCGGCCACCCCCTCGATCAGGGCCCGTCCGGGCGCGGTGGCCGCGACGCGGTTGTACAGCGGGCTCGTCGTGCCGGGCTTGAGGAACGGCACCGTGAACACGGTGACCCGCCCCTCCTGTCGCGGCTCCCACGGGTCGTCGGAACCGAACGCCGGCGGCTGGGCGAAGAAGATGCGCCAGGGCTCCGGGAACCGCGAGAGCAGGAACTGCTTCCGCGTGCGGAAGTAGCCCCAGCGCACCTCCGAGAGGACGAGCAGGTCCAAGGCGTCAGCCGGCGTACACGCCCGCCGCGAGGTCGGACTCGAGTCGCTCCACCGCCTCGACGTAGCCGACGTGCTGACCGGCGTGGATCGAGGTGCCGAGCGGTCGACCGGTCACCCGCGGATCGCGCGCGAGCCAGTGCTGCGACCACGCCTCGAGCGACAGCCAGCGCCAGATCTGCAGCCCGATGGCGCGACGGCCCGCGAGGTAGTCGTCGAGCGACGCCTGCACGACCGCCGGATCGACCCAGTCCTGGAACGGGCCACGGCGCGTGAGTCGGGCGCGCAGCTCGGCCGCGTGACGACCGCGCAGCCACAGGTCCGTGGGCGTCTCGAAGCCCATCTTGTCGCGACGCTCGAGCACGCTCTTGGGGACGCGGTCGCCGAGCGCACGGCGCGCGATGGCCTTGGTCGTGGTGCCGTCGAGCCGCGCCGTGTCGGGCAGCGAGAACGCGAACTCCACGAGGCGGTAATCCAGGAACGGCAGACGCGTCTCGATGCCGAACGCCATGCTGCTGCGATCCTCGTAACGCAGCAGGCTCGGCAGCTGACGCACGGTGACGTCGAACGCGAGCTGGTCCCACAGGGCCGAACGCGACGAGCCGTGCACGTGCGGCGCGTGCGAGCCCACCTTGCGCAGCGCGCTCGAGAGCACGCGATCCTTGCCCTGCCCGTAGCGACGGCGCAGCGCGGCCACGAGCGGGCCCGGCAGGAACGGCTCGAACGTGTGCAGCGCCACGGTGCCGACGCCGAGCTTGTCGGTCACCGGCCCCCACAGACGACCGAACTCGCCCCACTGCCCCGCGACCGCCAGGTCGCGCAGGCGCGTGGGCAGATAACGGAAGTAGCCCGCCAGGGTCTCGTCGCCGCCCTGACCGTCGAGCAGGACCTTGAGGCCCTTCTCGCGCGCCAGCTTCATGACGTGCCACTGCGAGTACACGCCCGGGCCCGCGGTGGGTTCACCCTGCTCGGCGGCGAGCGCATCGATCACGCTCCACAGGTCGCCGCCGTCCGGCACGGTGACGTGCGACGAGGCACCGCTCGCCTCCGCGACGGCGCGCACGTACGGGCGCTCGTCGAAGGCCGGGCCCTCGTCGTAGGCACAGGTGAACGCGTGCAGGCCCTTGGGGGCGAGCTTCGCCGCGGTGGTGACCACCGCGCTGGAATCGAGGCCGCCCGACAGGCACGAACCCACCTCGACGTCGGCGCGCAGGCGCAGCTTGACCGCGTCGGTGAACAGCTCGCCGAACTGCTGCGCGAGATCCGCGCTCGTGCCGCTCGCGCGACGCTCGGGGTCGAGTCCCCACCAGCGCGCGACGCGCAGGCCGTCCTCACCCACCGTGAGCCAGTGGCCGGCGGGCAGCTGCTGCGTGCCCTGGAAGAACGTGTGCGTCTCGTGGTCCACCCAGTCGAGCGCGAGCAGGTCGCGCACCGCGGGCAGGTGCGGCTGGATGCGCCACGACTGCGTGAGCACCAGCGCGCTCGCCTCGGAGGCGAACGCGAACGACGAGCCGTCGAACTGGTAGTAGAACGGCTTCACGCCCATGCGGTCGCGCGCGCAGAACAGATGGCGGCGGTCGGCGTCCCAGATCGCGAGCGCGAACATGCCGTTGAAGTGCGACAGGCAGTCCTCGCCCCACGTGCGGTAGGCGGCCAGGATCACCTCGGTGTCGCTCTTGCCCACCAGCTTCACGCCCTTCTGCTCGAGTTCGGCGCGCAGCTCGACGTGGTTGTAGACCTCGCCGTTGAACACGATCCAGTGGCGGGCCTGCGGGTCGCACATGGGCTGGTGACCCGTGGGCTCCAGATCCACGATCGACAGGCGGCGGTGCGCCAGCGCCACACCGTAAGACGCGGTGCGCGACTCGCCGCGCGCCTGCCCCGGCGCCCACGGCAGCCCGGAGCGGAACACCGCGCTCGGCGTGTCGGCGCCGCCGTGCGTGAACGACTGCCCACCGAGGGCGTCGATCTGCACCATGCCCTCGTCGTCGGGGCCGCGATGGCGCAGCAGATGCGACATGGCCTGCAGGCGACCCAGGTCCGCGCGTCCGTGTCGGTCATAGAGTCCCGCGATGCCGCACATGGTCTTCCGCCTTTCGGTTGTTCAGGCCGATGCCGGCCGGTGCCGGATCGCGCCTCGGTCCTTCCACACGTCACTCTTCCAGGCGAGCAGCGCGTAGGCCGCGAGCGCCGCGATGCGCCACCCCACCCCGGCGACACCGGCCGGGGCGAAGCGCACCGCGACGGCGCCGATCGCCACTCCCACTCCGAACAGCACCGCGAGCCGTGCCCCGCGGTACGGCAGCGGATACACGCGTTGCGCGAGGCCGTAGGTGAACACCGCCGACGCCGTGTAGCCCGCGAACGTCGCGATCGCCGCCCCCTCCGCGCCCAGGCGCGGCACCAGGACCACGTTCGCGACCGCCGCGAGCAGCGCGGCGAGTCCCGCCGAGACCCCGAGCAGGCCGTTGCGGAGGGACAGGTTGATGCCCAGAGCGGCCACATAATAGGCGCCCTGCGCGACCGCGGCAAAGGCCAGCCAGAGCGCGGGACGCGAGGCCGCGGCGTAGTCGCGGGTGGCCAGCAACTGGATGCCGAGCGGCGCCAGCAGGCCGCAGGCGAGCGCCCCGGCGGTGGCGATCGCCACGTACAGCCCCAGCACGCGCGCGTACAGCCGCGGCGCCTCCGGGTCCTGGGCACGCGCGAACGCGAACGGCATGAACGCCAACTGGAACGCCGACACGCCCATGGTCACGACGGCGAAGAACTTGATCGCGAGCGCGTAGGTGCCGACCTCGTCGAGCGACGCGAACCGCTGCAGCGCCCACCGGTCCACCGAGCCGATCACACCGTACGCGAACGCCACCGGCACGAGCGGCACCCCGTACGCGAGCATGCGACGCAGGATCGCGGGGTCGAACGCGGGCCGGATGTGATGGCGGCACAGCACGACGCCGAGCAGCGCCGCGAGGGCATCGCCCGCGAGCTTGCCGTACAGCACGCCCACCACGCCCAACTGCCGCACGAGCACCAGATACAGCGTGATCCCACCCACGAGCACGGTCTGCGTGACGTTGAGCGTGACGAACTTCCACGGCTGGAACGTGACGCGCAGCACGTCGTTGCACCACAACACCAGCAGCGTGCACGGCAGCGTGAGCGCGCCGAGCCGCAGGTACTTGGCGTAGACGCCGCCGCCCATCAGATGTTCGGCGAGCGGCCCCGCCCCCACCGCGAGCAGCCCCGCGATCGTGCCGCCGGTCACGAGCCGGAACAGGAACGACGACGATGTCATGCGCACGCGCGCGGCGCGGTCGTCCTGCTGGTAGAAGAACCGCGCGAGCGCGCCGTCCATGCCGAACACGAGCACGAGCAGCAGGCTCGCCGAATAACCGGTGACGAGCTCGGCGACGCCGAACTGCTGCTTGAGCAGCACGCGCGTGAGCACGGGCACGAGCAGCAGGTTGACGGCGCGGCCGCTCACCTGCCCGAGGCCGTACACGAGCGATTCGCCCGACAGCTTGCGCAGCGAGTCGCGCAGGCTCATGCGGCCCCGATCCGCTGGTACAGCGCCACCAGTCGGCGCGCGATGACGTGCGCGTCGTGCGTGTGCTCGACCCAGGCGCGCCCGGCCTCGCCCAGGGCGCGCCGACGCGGGGCGTCCTGCAGCAGCGCCGCCAGTTCGTCGGCGAGGGTGTCCACCGTGATGCGCACGAGCGGGCAACCGGTCGCGCGCGACTCGAAGTCGGGCCGCAGATACGCGAGCGCCGGTCGCGCCAGCGCCATCGCCTCGACCGCGACCATGCCGTACCAGCCCATGAACGTCTGATCCACGAGCACGTCGCACGTGCGCATGAGGTCGCGCAGCTCGCGCCACGGCAGGCGCTCGACGGTGCGGAACTCCACGCCCGGGAATCGCGGGCGCAACGCCTCGAACGCCGCCTCGACGAAGCGCGTGCCCTTGATGAGGCGGTTCGTGGGCGCGTGCAGCACGAGGCGCGGCGTCTCGCGGAACGGCGCGGGTTCGTAGTCCGGCAGCCACGCGGCGACGTGCACCTGCTCGGCGTCGGGCACGCTCTCGAGCAGGTCGGGCGTCGAGACGATCTGCGCGTGCGCGTGCGCGCGCGCCTCGCCCAGGATGCGCTGCTGGCGCTTGGGCAGGCAGAACGGCTCGCACTCGGTGCACGTGGACCAGCGATGCGTGGCCAGCATGTGCGCGCGATCGCGCACGTCGCAGCCGTGGTAGTGGAACACGAGCTTCTTGCCCGCCGCGCGGTAGAGCGGCAGGTCGAGGTTGTGCGGCGGGATCAACGTGCGCCCGAAATGGAAGTGGAACACGTCGTGCCGCGTCAGGTGTCGGGCGACGAGCCCGGCGTAACCCAGATAACGCGGCAGCAGCGGCTGCGCATCGAGCGGCGGGTGCTCGTCGGGGTGGTACTGCGCGAACGTCGGATTGGTCGCGAGCGACCACGCCTCGACCCCGAGGTCGCGCAGGGCGCGCGCGAGGATGCTCGGCTGCCCGGCGATCTCCGACGGTGCGTGCAGGACACGCATCAGCGCGGACGCCCGAACGGGTTGGGCTTGTGGCAGTACGGGCAGTCCCACGTGGTGCCGTCCCCGCTCACGACCGAGTGCTCCCCGCACTCGCGGCACACGTGCGTCACCTTGCGCCAGCCCACCTCGCCCACCTTCTCGAACGTGAGCACGAAGTTGGCGTCGGCCGCCAGATCGAGACCGAACGCGCGATGCAGCGCCGCGAGCGTGTCGGTGAACGCGGCCTGCAGCGGCTTGGTGCGGCGATCGTTCATCCAGCTGAAGCCCGCCGGCACGCGCGCGGTGGCGGTCAGTCGCAGGCCGCGCGCGTAGAACAGGTCGATCACGGTGTGGAAGTCGAACCGCTGCTGGTGCTCGACGCGCTTCTTGAACTTGAACAGGGCGTACTTGGCGAAGTAGCCCGCGAAGCGGTACAGGCGATCATCGAACGCGGCCGCGCGCGGCACGGACAGGTACAACTGCCCACCGGGTCGCGTCACGCGCGCCAGTTCGTCGCAGCACGCCTCGAGCTCGCTGACGTGTTCGAGCACGTAGTGACACACCGTGAGGTCGAACAGCCCGTCACGCAGCGGCAGGCGCGCCAGGTCGCCACGGAAGACGCGCGTGCGCGCGTTGCGCGGCGGCGGCCCCGGCGGGAACTTGATGTCGAAGCCCGTCACGTCGAGGTCGTCGCGCAACGCGTACGGCCACGAACCCGGGCCGCAGCCCGCATCGAGCACGCGCGCGCCCGCGGGCAGCGCCGCGATCACCTCGCGCAGGAACACCGGACGCTCGTGCGTCCCACGGACCGGCTTGTCGGCGCGCAGACTCACAGCCGCACCTCCGCCGGATCGCGTTCGAGCAGTGCATCGAGGAGCGCGCGCGGCACGGCGAGTGCGGCGGCCGCCTGCCCGCGGACGAGCATCAGCAACGCGAACGCGGTCTGCTGCGCGAGCAGCGACGGCAACCACGTGAGACGACCCCACCCACGCGCATGGCGCGACCACAGCACGAGGTTCGCGCGCAGCCGCTGGTACACCTTCCACGGATTCATCGCCCCTCCGGAACTCGCACTCACGCGATGCCACAGCCGCGCCGTCGGCACGAACAGCAGACGATAACCGGCCGCACGCGCCCGCAGACACCAGTCGGCATCCTCGGCGTAGATGAAGTAGCGCTCGTCGAGCAGCCCCACCGTCCGCCAGGCGGCCGCGGTGGCGAGCAGGCAGCAACCGGTCAGGTAGCCCGTCTCCTCGAGCGAACGGAACCGCCCCCGGTCGCGCTGGCGGATCGCGCGGTGCGCGCTGTGGGCCCACGCGGGCCGGCACACGCCGCCGGCGTACCAGATCGAGTCGCTCGGCGGCGCATGATAGATGAGCGGCGCCACCGCGCCCGCATCCGGGCGCTCGGCGAGCGCCGCGAGCAGTTTCACGAGCAGATCGGGGTCCGCGACGACGTCGTTGTTGAGCAGCATGACCGCGTCCGCGCCCGCCTCGAGTGCGCGCGCCACCCCGACGTTGCTCCCGCCCGCGAAGCGCCGGTTCTCGGACAACGCGATCACCTCGACGTCGGGGAACTCGCGCGCGACCATGGCGGGCGAACCGTCGTGCGAGGCGTTGTCCACCACGATCGTGTGCAGGCGCCAGCCCTCGGGCAGGCGACAGGCCGCGAGCGACGCGAGCGTGTCGCGCGTGAGCGCGAGTCCGTTCCACGACAGCACCACGATCGCCAGCGTGCTCATGCGCGCGACTCCGCGCGCGCGACGCGCCACGCCCGGGTCCACGCCCACACCGCCGCCCCCGCGAGCAGCAACGCCACCGCGAACAGCGGCCCGCGCGCGAGGCCGGCGTAACCCGCGTACAGCCACCACACGTCGATCGCATGCAGCAGCGTGCGCTGCTCCTCGGGCGAGATCCCGGTGCGCGGGTCGGGCGTGCCCTTCTCACCCAGCACCGGGGCCTCGCCGCGCAGATGCTCGCCGACGTTGCGCGACAGCATGCGCCAGTGGCCCGCGATCGGCGTGTAGCGCGGGTTCCAGTGGCTCGCCTCCATGAAGTGCGGATCCTCGAGCGCGAGCGTGTACGGGTAGTCCCCCGCCTCGCGCATCTGCGCACCGAAGTAGATGCCCACGCCCCCGAGCGTGACGACGAACCCGAGCGCCGCGAGCGCCCACGCGAGGCGACGGCGCACGCGCGAGGCGCCCTCGAGCGCGAAGCCCACCGCGAGGAACGCCAGTGGCAGCAGCGGCACGAGATAGCGCGGCCCCCACGAGCCGTCGCCGCCCCAGTGCTGGAAGCGGCCGTACAGGAACAGCCCCACGGCCCACGCCGCGAGCAGCGCGAACGCCGCGCGGCGCACGTCGTCGCCGCGGCGTGCGGCGTCGGAGTGCTGACGCGACCTCACCATGGCGGCCACGCCCCAGGGCGCGAGCCACAGCGCCGGCGCGAACCACGCCACACCCTTGCCCGACGACAGCAGCAGTCCGTACAGGCCCACCAGCAGCGGCGTCGTGAACGCGCTCGCCGACGCCTGCGCGCCGTAACCGGTCTCGAACGGGGTCCCGAACCGGGCCGCGTTGTAGAGCGCATGGACCGCGAGCGCCAACCCCACGCCGACGATCGGCAGCACCCAGGCACGCGGTCGCTTGAACCCGGCGGCCGTCAGGCAGAAAAGCGCGAGCGGCGCCACGCCCAACTTGGCCGAGATCGCGAGGAACACGCCCAGGGCCGCGCGCCGCTCGCCCGCGCGCGTCTCGATCGGCGACGGGGCCGCCCCCGCGCTCGCCGCACCGGTGAGCGCGAGCAGCAGTCCCAGCGCCTCGAGCGGTTCGGCCATGAAGCTCTTGGCGTACACCCAGAGCGGCGTCGTGAAGCCGCACAGCACCGTGGCGGCGAACGCGGCGGCCACGTTCACGCGCAGACGACGCAACGCGTCGTACAGCACCGCGAGCAGCAGCGCCGCCACGAACGCGTTGAAGAACGACGCCACGAACCGCGCCGCGAGTTCGCGCCGCTCGCCCGCGAAGCCGGCGGCAGCGGCCGCCCCGTCGCCCAACGCCACGAGCGGCATCGCGAGCACGGCCTGTCCGGCGGTGTTCTTGCTGTAGAAGCGGCCGTCGGGGCCCTGCAGCGTGGCGCCCTCGGGCACCGCGAGGCCGCCGTGCAGCATCGTGCGCGCGAGCGTGAACATGGTCACCTCGTCGCTGCCCACGATGCGACCGCCGCCGGTGACGGCGAACGTCAGGAACGCCGCCAGTGCGATCGTCCATGCGGTGCGGCTCATGCCCACCCCCGTCCCGGCCGCAGGTCGTCGATGAGTCCCAGCGTCTCGTGCGCGAGCGTCTCCCACGAGTGCGCCTCGCGCAGCGCCGCGATGGGCCCGGCCATGGTGCCGCGCAGGTCGTCGGCGAAGAAGCGCACGATCGTGCGTGCCAACGCGTCCGGGTCCTCGGGCGCGCAGGTGAGCCCGGTCGAGCCGTCGTGCACCGTCTCGGTGATGCCGCCCACCTGCGTCGCGATGACGGGTGAACCGAGCGCGTACGCCACGTGCGTCACACCGCTCTGCGTGCCCGAACGGTACGGCAGCACGGTGACGTCGGTGGCACGGAACAGCGCCTCGACCTCGTCGTCGGGGATGTAGCGGTTGAGCAGTCGCACGCCGCCCGCCTCGCGCGCGAGCGTCTCGTACAGTTCGGGCTTCTCGTAGAACTCGCCCGCGACCACGAGGGTCGCGCCGGGTCGCTCGGCACGCACCTGCTTCCACGCGGTGAGCAGCGTGTCGAGCCCCTTGTAATGGCGCACGTAGCCGAAGAACAGCGCGACCTCACCCGTCAGGCCGAGTGCCGCGCGCGCCGACTCGCGCGTGTGCCGGCCGCGATCGAACTGCGCGTAGAACGGATGCGCCACACGACGGCGCGGCGCGCCGGGCTTGAGCCGGTCCAGGTCGCGCTCGACCGAGTCGCTCATGACCAGATAGCCGTCCGAGTTGCGCAGCATCCAATCCGAGAACGCGCGGTCGTACGGCTTGGGCTCGTGCGGCACGAGGTTGTCGCACACCAGGATCACGCGCGTGCCGCGCTTGCGCAGCGGCCCCACCGTGGACGCGAACGCCGGCGCGAAGAACGGCATCCACCACTTGAGGATCACCGCGCCCGGTGCGAAACGCTCGAGATGCGCGGCGGCGCGCCGCCAGGTCCACGGGCCGATCGAATCGAGCATCGCCTCGGTCGGGAAGCGCGGTCGCGGCGCGTCGGCATCGAACTGGCTCGTGCCCGGGAACAGGAAGTCGGGATACTGCCGCGTGAACGTGACCGCGCGCACCTCGGCGTGCGACTGCAGCGTCTCGCCCAGCAGCTGCAGATACTGCGCCAGTCCCCCGCGCCACGGGTGCACCGGGCCCACGAGCGCGATGCGACGCTCGCGGGTGCCTTCCGCGGGGGGCGTGCGCACGGCGTCAGCGCTCGTGCGCGACCGACCACGACCGCACGCCGCGCGACTCGAACTGGAACGGCACGACCTGCCCGCCCAGCTTCTCGAGTGCGGCCGACACGCGATGACGACGGTCGAAACGCGTCAGGAACAGGAAGTAGCCGCCACCGCCGGCGCCGGTCATCTTGCCGCCGAGCGCCCCCTCCTTGCGGGCGACCTCGTACATCTTGTCGACGATCGGCGTCGAGATGCCCTCCGCGAGCTTCTTCTTGTGCAGCCACGCCTGATGCAACAGCTCGCCGAACCCGTCCACGTGCCCCAGCAGCAGCGCGCGCTTCATCTCGGCGGTCTGCGCCTTGAGCGCGTGCAGGCCCTGGATGGTGCTCTTGCGGCCGCTCGTGTAGCCCTTCGTCTGACGCTCGATGATCTTGGCGCTCTGCCGCGTCTGCCCCATGTAGCAGAGCAGCAGGCGGTACTCGAGCTCCTCGAGCGTCTCGCGCCGCAGGCGCAGCGGCGTGACCACCGTGCCCTGCGCGTCGAACTCGATGTAGTTGAAGCCACCGAACGAGGCCGCGTACTGATCCTGTCGGCCGCCCGCGAGCTTCAGGTCCTGACGCTCGACGCGGTAGGCCAGTTCGGCCATGTCGTAGGCCGACAGATCCAGCTTGAGCCACTCGCGCAGCACCGCGAGCAACGCCACCATGAGCGTGCTCGAGGCCCCGAGGCCCGAGCCCGGGGGCGCGTCGGAGTGCGTCCACAGGTCGGCGCCGCGCTTCACCTTGAGCGCCTTGACCGCCGCCTTGAGCAGATCGAGCTGGCCGTCGAACTTGACGCGACGCGCGTGCGCGTACTTGGCGACGACGTCGTAGTCGAGCGAGGCGAGCGTCAATCGCGAGTCGCGGCGCGGGCGCAGCGAGGCGTAGGCGTAGTGATTGATCGTCGCCGACAGCACGCAGCCGCCGTGCTCCTCGGGGTACGGCGAGACGTCGGTGCCGCCGCCGCAGAACGACAGACGCAGCGGCGCGCGCGCGCGGTAGTAACGGATGTCGGTCTTCATCGTGCCAGCTCCCGTTCGGCGCGCTCGAAATCCTCGGGCGTGCCGATGTCCCAGAACGTCCCCGTGCAACGGCGTCCGTGCAGGCGACCCGCCGCTGCGAGCCCGGGCAGCACGTCGCGCTCGAGCGAGCTGGCGCCCTCGGGCAGGAACCGCCACAGCGCGGGCGCGAACGCGTACACCCCACCGTTGACCCACGCGGCGCCGTGCCACGCGTCGTCCTTCTCGGTGAAGCGCGCGATGCGATCGTCGGCCCCCACCTCGACGCGGCCGCGCGAGCGCGCATCGGGCACCTCGTACAGGGCGACGGCGCCGATCGCACCGCGCTCCCAGCGATCCCGCTCGACCGCCCACGGGTCGCCGTCGGCGAGCGTGTCGCCGTTGACGACGAGCACCGGGCCGTCGACGTGCCGCTCGGCCCACTTGAGCGCGCCACCGGTGCCCATGGGCTCGGGCTCGACCGACCACGCGAGCGTCACGCCCGAGGCCGCGTCACCGAGTTCGGCCTGCAGCTGCGCCGCACCGTGCCCGGCCAGGATCACCGCGTGTCGCACGCCGTGGCCCGCGAGCACCGCGAGCTGGCGCACCAGGAACGGCTGGCCACCGAGGGGCGCCAACGGCTTGGGCGTGTCCCCGAACCGGGGCCGCAACCGCGTGCCGAGGCCACCCGCCAGGACGAACGCCTTCATGGACGCTCGAGGTTGAAGCGACGCCGCACCGGGTAATCGTCGCGCGCCGACTGGTGCGCGATCATCTCGCCGAGCAGTCCCATGAGGATGAACTGGATGCCCAGCAGCACCGCAGCGGCCCCGAACAACATGAGCGGTCGCACGCGCAGTGGATCGCCGTGCAGCCACTGCGCCACGAACCAGCCGCCGAGCCCGAAGCCCGCGAGCAGGAACAACAGGCCGATGCGGCCGAACACGTGCAGCGGCTTGAGCGCCGAGGTCGAGATGAACGCGGCGGTGAGCAGATCGAGGAACCCGTTCACGAACCGCGACGCGCCGAACTTGGACACGCCGTAGCGGCGCGCGCGGTGGTTCACCCCCACCTCGCCCACGCGGAAGCCGCGCCAGTGCGCGAGCGCCGGCAGGAACCGGTGCAGCTCGCCGTACACCTCGAGCGCGTCCACGACCTCGCGCCGGTAGAGCTTGAAGCCGCAGTTGAAGTCGTGCAGGCGCACGCCCGCGACCCGACTCGTGACCGCGTTGAAGAGCTTGCTCGGCAGCCGCTTGGTGATCGGGTCGAGCCGCTTGACCTTCCAACCGGACACCAGATCGAGCCCGCCCTCGAGCGCCGCGAACAGCTTGGGCAGCTCGTTGGGGTCGTCCTGCAGGTCGGCGTCGAGCGTGCACACGTACTCGCCGCGCACGAGCTTGAAGCCGGTCGCGAGCGCCGCGCTCTTGCCGAAGTTGCGCGACAGCAGGACGCCGCGCGCACGCGGCTCCTGGGCGCACAGCGACTCGATCACGCGGTCGGTGCCGTCGCGCGAGCCGTCGTCGATGTACAGGATCTCCCACGTCATCCCCAGCGCGTCGAGCGCCGCGCACAGCTCACGATGCAGCTCGGGCAGGCTCTCCGCCTCGTTGTAGGCGGGGACGACCGCGGACAGGCGCGGCTCGCTCATCGGGCACCTCCGTACAGCGTGCGCGCCCACTCGGCTTCCGCGGCCAGACCGTCGCCGATGCTCACCGTGGTGGTGTAGTCCAGGTCGGCCGCCAGACGCGCCGAATCGGCACGCGTGCGCAGCGGGTCCCCCGGCGGGCGCTCCTCGAATCGCAGCTGCGCCTTGACGCCCAGGCGCTCCTCGAGCAACCGGATGGCCTCGAGCACCTCGACCTGCGAACCGCCGCCGATGTTGTACACGCCCTGCGGCGCGGCGCGGCGCCACGCGCGCACGTTCGCCTCGATGGCGTCGGCGATGAACGTGAAGTCGCGCGACTGCTTGCCGTCGCCGTACACCGCGATCGGCTCGCCCTGGAGCATCGCCCGACAGAAACGATGGAACGCCATGTCGGGACGCTGCCGGGGCCCGTACACCGTGAAGTAGCGCAGCGCCGCCACCGGCAGGCCGAAGTTGCGTCCGTACAGCAGCACCAGATGCTCGCCGGCCAGCTTGGTCACGCCGTAGGGCGAGAACGGTCGCGGCAGCGCGGACTCGGGCGTCGGGTAGCTCTCGGCGTCGCCGTACACGCTCGACGAACTCGCGTACACGAACCGCTCCAGCTTCGACTGCCGGTAGCGCTCGAGCAACCGCTGCGTCGCGAGCACGTTGTGGTGCGTGTAGGCCGCGAACTCGCGCCCCCACGACGCGCGCACGCCGGGCTGCGCCGCCTGATGGAACACCACGTCCACCTCGGGCAGCCCTGCGAGATCGGCCGCCCCCAGATCGAGCTCGAGCAACCGGAACGACGGGTGCTTGAGCGCGCCCTCGAGGTTCCGCCGCTTGAGTGCCGGATCGTAGTAGTCGGTGAACAGGTCCACGCCGGTCACGCGCACGCCGTCCGCGAGCAGACGGTCGGTGAGCGTGGATCCGATGAAGCCGGCGGCGCCGGTGACGAGGGCGTGGGTCATGGGATCAGCGCGGCCTCGCGAGGTTCGGGTCGCCCAGCGGTGAGCCCCCACCCTGCCGCATGAGGTCCTCGGTCTGCCGCAGTCGCTGCGCGCTCTGCTGGTCGTCGGGATGGCGGTTCACCCACTCGCGCAGGACGTCGGCCGCCTCCGGGACCCGCCCGGCCTGCATGAGCGTGCCGTACAGGTCGTAGTAGGCGTAGCCGAACTCCGGGTCGAGCTTGATCGCGCGACGGAATTCCTCGATGGCCTCGGCGACCTTGTCACGGTAGCCGAGCGAGGCCCCGCGGTAGTAGTGCGCGTCGGCGCTCATGGGCGCGCGCTTCACGAGGTCGTCGTAGAACGCCCACGCCTTCGTCGAATCCCCCGTCGCCAGGTAGATCCCGCCCAACGGCAACTGGATCTCGACCCACGTGGGGAACATGCGCACGACGCGCTCCATCTCGGCGATCGCCTTGGGGAAGTCCTGCCGGCGCTTGTACTCCTGCGCCAGCTGCACGTGCGCGAACGCGTAATTCTTCGACAGGTTCTGCGCGTTGTCGTCCTTGTAGACCTTGGGGTCCCAGCTACCGTCGGCGGTGAGCAGGCCGCGATAGCGGTAGGTCTCGTACATGGCCTTGCGCGTGGCCTCGACGTCCAACCCGGCCAACGTGGAATCGCGCAGCACCTTCTGCACGATGCCCTGCTGCAGGAAGTACTTCTGGTAGCCGAAGTCCTGCGGCACGGTCACGGCGAAGTACGGCTGCTTGACCCAGCCACTGTCGGTCAGGGCGTTGGTCATGATGTGCCGCACCATGTAATCGTTCGTGTAGATGATTTTGCCGGACTCGTCCTGGAACGCACCGGCGCCGAGCACGTCGATCGTGCGGTCGTCGAGCGTGATCGGCACCTTGGGCTCCTCGTCGCGCAACTGACGGATGTACCAGTCGGTGTTGAGGAGCGACAGGTTCACGATGCGGACGTCCTTGCGGAAGCCCTCGACCTGCTGGATGTACCAGAGCGGGAACGTGTCGTTGTCGCCGTTCGTGAACATGAACGCGTTGGGCGCCAGGTTCACGAGCATGTTGTAGGCGTAGTCACGGGCGATGTAGTTGCCGCTGCGATCGTGCTCGTGCCACAGGTTGCGCGCGAGCAGCACCGGCTGCGCGACCAGGATCGCCGCGGTCACGATCGTGGCCCACTTGCGCGAGGCCTCGGCCGCGAACGACTCCCGCACCCACTGCACGAGCCACGCCACCCCGAGACCGATCCAGATGGCGTAGGCGTGGAAGCCGCTCTGGAAGAAGTAATCGCGGTCGCGCACTTCCTTGGCCGAGAAGTTGAGGAACACGATCATGCCCACGGTGGACAACCCGAGGAACACGAACGTGAGCGCGAAACCCTTGAGGTCGCGCCGCATCTGCCACACGCCGCCCACGAGACCCAGCAGCAGGGGCAGCAGCGCGACCCACAGGCGGTCCGACGGCCACAGCGGCCACTGCCGGCTGAAGTAGCGCCAGAACTCCTTGTCGAGCTGCACCGACAG
>CAZZLY010000004.1:0-14872 GCA_964655175.1 uncultured bacterium | reverse complement strand
ACGTAGGTGGCGAGCAGCAGCGGTCCCACCGTGGGCTTGACGCGATGCGCCTCCCACCAACGCAGGCCCAGCCAGACCACGAGGATCTGGGCGAGGCTCATGAGCTGATAGACCTCGGCCTCGATCGAGTTGTCCCAGAACGTGTCCGAGAACGCGAGCATCAGTGCGCCCGTCGCAGCGGCGGCGATCGCGACCCACTCGTGCCACGGCTGCCGCTCCTCGCCCTGCGCCAGACGCACGAGCCGCAGCGTCACGAGGTAGGTGAAGAACACCGCGAGCGCGGCGGCGACCGCCGACAGACCGTTGACGCGCTGCGCGTCGCTCGCCCACGGCACCAGCGTGGCGATGCGCGCGAGCAGCACGAAGAACGGCGTCCCCGGCGGGTGCGGCACACCGAGGATCTTGCCGACGGCGATGAACTCGCCGGAATCCCAGAACGGCACGGTCGGCGTCAGGGTGAGGAAGTAGACGATCGCCGCGCACAGGAAGACGGCGACCGAGACCACCGCGGCCAGACGCCGGGTCGGGTTCATTCCGAGGACCTCCGAGAGTTGCGGGACTCCGCCCGGCGGCTGGGAATGCGCGCCAGGAACACCAACCCGCCGAGGGTACTGACCCCGACGGCCACAAGATAGGTGCCGAACTGCAGGGCGAACGCGCTGGGCTGATCCAGCCCGACGAGCCCGAACAGGAACATGCCCGCGCCCTCGCGTACCCCGATGCCGTTCAACGAGATGGGCAGCGAGACTAACACCGCCAGCAGCGGGACAAAAAGGAAGAAGAAGGCCGTGTCCACGTGCAGGCCCAGCGCCTGCGCGAACAGCACGTGCACGCCGATGCGCATGACCTGGACCACCGTGGCCACGCCGAACAGCTCCACGAGCAGCCCGCGGCGGCCGCGGAAGGCCACCAGCCGCTGCGCCATCTCGGCGAGCGCGGGCGACAGCCGGGCGAGCCCGATCCGTGAGAACAGCCGCTCGACCGCCGCGAGCACGCGCGGCTCGAGCACCGCGCGCAGCATGAGCACGGCGACGGCGAAGAACGCCAGCACACCGGCGTAGGCGGCGGCGAGATGGAAGTGGTCGATCGCCGGCAGCGTGGTGAACACCGCGATGCCCCCCAGCGCCACCGTGCCGATGAGCCGATCGAGCACCACGGTGCTGAGTGCGGTCGCGCGCGAGGCGCCGCTGCGCGACGCGTCGAGCGTGCGCGCGAAGTCGCCGCCCACGTTGGCGGGCAGGAAGTTGTTGAAGAACAGCCCCACGTGGTAGTAGGCCGCGACCTTCCAGAACGGCAGCCCGATGTCCACCGCGCCGAGCAATCGCGACCACTGGTACGACGCGAGCAGGTTGCTCAGGATGAGCAGTCCCGCAGCGGCCGCGACCCAGCGCGGGTCGGCGTGCCCCAGCGTGGGCCCGATGTTCGCCCACTGCAGGCGATGGAACAGGAACCACAACAGCGCCACGCTCACGACCATCTTGGCCGCGAGCAGCAGTGCGGTGCGCCACGAGGTCGGTGCGCTCACGCGTCCCCCTCCCCCGTCAACGCGGCCATCGAGCGATGCCCGCAATCGTCCCAGCGGAATCGTGCGGCCCACGGCGGGCCGGCGGCCTCGAGCCGCTGCCGCAGCGCCCCGTCGGTGAGCAGTCGCACCATGGCCTCGGTGAGCGCGGCGGTGTCGTCGTAGGGCACGAGCAGCCCCGTCTCGTCGCGCCGCACCGAATCGCGCAGGCCCGGTGCGTCGCTCGCGATCACCGCGGTGCCGCACGCCGACGATTCGACCACCGTGAGCCCCCAGCCCTCCTTGGGGCTCGGCTGCAGCACGCCCCACGAGGCCTGCAGGTGCCGCACCTTCTCGGCGCCCGGCATGAAGCCCAGGAACCGCACCGCCTCGCTCAAGCCGCGGCGCGCGACCTCGGCCTCGAGGGCGGCGCCGTAAGGGCCGTCGCCGATGATCTCGAGGCGCACGTCGGGGACGCGCGCGCGCACGCCGGGCAGCGCGCGCAGCACCCAGTCGAGACCCTTGTAGCGCCGCAGTCGGCCCACGAACGTCAGCGTGGGGACGCTCGCCTTGGGCACCGCCGGGTCGTGGTGGTAGCGCGCGTGATCGAGCCCGCAGTGCACCACGGTGATCGCCTCGCGCGGGATGCCGCGCGCGACGAGGTCGTCGCGCGTGCTCTCGGAGATCGCCACGAATCGGCAGCCGCGGTACGCGTGCGGGATCAACGCCTCCATCGCGACGACGTAGGTCGCGACGAGCGGGTTCGCCTCGCGGTACACGGTGGTTCCGAACAGGTGCGGCACGATGACCGCCACGGGCACGCGCGTGAACCACGGCGTGTAGCACGGCACCTTGTTGACGTCCTCGACGATGAGGTCGGGCGCGTGCGCGCCGGAGAACTCGCGCGCGAGCACGCCGGGCACGATGAAGTTGAAGTTCCACCAGGTGCCGCGGCGCACGATGCGCATGCCCTTGTGCTCGGATTCGGCCGCCCCGCCCGCGAAGCCCGCGACGAGCCACGTCACGCGCCAGCCGCGCTTCACCGCATCGAGCAGCACGTGCTCCAGATGCAGCTCCGCCCCGCCGGCCTCGGGGTTGGCGGGGTCGCGGAAGTTGATGGCGAGCAGGTGGCGACTCACGTGCGGCGTCCGACCGTCCCGATCACGTGGCAGGTGTTGAGCGCCCAGCGCTGCCCGCGCAGCCCGGCGCGGAACGCGTCCCAGCCGTTCGACCAGAACGCGGGCCCCTTGGGATGCAGCGGCAGCTTGATCCCGAGACCGCGCTTGAGCACCTCGCGCGTGACGCGGTACGCCAGCCCCGGCACCATCCAGTCGCCGTAGCTGCGCACGACCTCGAGCCCGGACTCGCGCACGAGTCGCTCGAGCTGGTCCACGGTGAACTGCGTCTCCCAGCCAGCGAACCAGCGGTTCATCAGGATGAGCAGGTTCTTCATCACCGTGTACAGGTGATAGGTCTGCGGCACGTCCACGAGCACGCGGCCGCCCGAGCGCGTGATGCGCGCGTTCTCGCGCAGCAACGGCATCGGGTCGCGGAAGTGCTCGAGCAGCCCCTGATGGAACGACACGTCGATCGCGCCGTCGCGGAACGGCATGCGCGTCGCGTCGGCCTGCACGAACATCACCGGGACGCCCTGCGCCTCGGCCTGCTGCTTCACCAGTCGCAGCGACGCCGGCGAGTAGTCGAGCACGATGCCCTTGGCGCCCATGCGCGCCAGTTCGAGCAGGTCGCGGCCCGAACCCGCGCCGATCTCCATGACGAGCTTGCCCTGCACCGGGCCGTCCGCGAGCGCCTCACGCACGAGCCGACCACCGGTCGAGTACGTGTCGTCGATGTCCTGCGAATGGCCCTTCCAGTACGACTCCCAGTGATCGAGCGTCGAGACGCGCGCCATCGTTCCTCCTAGACCCCGTGCGCCAGCCGGTCGGCCAGTCGCGGGGGCAGTCCCGCTCCACGGATGCGCGCGGCCGCGCCATCCACGTCGTAGGCGACGCGCACGCATTCCAGCGTGCCCGCCGCATCATCCCAGATCAGATACCCCGCGCGCGGGTCGTGATCGCGCGGCTGCCCCACGCTGGGCACCACCACGAGGTGGCGCGCCCCGGGGCGCAAGGTCACGAACGGCTCGCGCAGCGCCTGCGTCGGCGCGCCGGGCGCGGCCACGAACACGACCGGCGCGTGCGTGTGCCCCACGAAGCACAGCGCCTCGCTGAAGCCCGCGAACTGCTGCGTCGCGTCGGTGGCGTCCTGCAGATAGGTCCAGGCTTCGGGCGCGATCGGCGAGGCGTGCACGAGCCGCGCGCCGTGCCACACGGCCGACAGCGGCAGCGTCGCGAGCCACGCGAGGTGCTCGCCCGACAGCTCGCTGCGCGTCCAACGCGCCGCCTCGGCCGCGGTCGGGTTGAAGTGCGCCAGCGACTCGGGATGCAGCACCGCCTCGTCGTGGTTGCCGAGCAGCGACACCGCGACGTGCGGGCGAAGGCGATCGATGCACGCGTCGGGCGACGCGCCGTAACCCACGAAGTCCCCCAGGCACGCCACGTCGTCCACGCCGCGCGTGGCGAGGTCCGCGAGGACCGCCTCCAGCGCCTCGAGGTTGCCGTGGACGTCGCTCACGAGGGCGTGACGCATCAGAACTCGCCGGGCCGCAGCGTGCGCGCGACCTTGTCGAGCACGCCGTTCACGAAGCCGCCCGAACCGTCGCTGCCGTAGTGGCTCGCCATGTCGATCGACTCGTCCAGGACGACGCGCGCCGGGGAACCCGGTCGCGCGAGCAGCTCGGCCACGCCGATGCGCAGCACCGCGCGATCGGTCGCCGCCAGACGCGTGAGCGACCAGCTGGCGTCCAACGCGTTCGTGATCGCGGCGTCCACTTCGGGACCGCGCGCCTCGAGCGCCGCGACGAGGTCCTCGATGAGCTCGGTCTGATCGTCGGTGAGCGCGGCCTCGTCCTCGCGGCGCAGCTTCCACGCCACCGGGTACGAGTCCCCCGCGATGTCGGCCTGATAGGCGACGCGGAACGCCACCTCGCGCGCACGCCGGCGCATGCCGGTCGGGGCGCTCACACCGCGCTCCGCTGCGCGGCCGCCAGGCCCGCCATGTGCACCGCCGCCAACGCGACCTGCGCGCCCATGTTGCCGTGCTCGCCGCCCGACCTCGCCTCGGCCTGCTCGGCGGCGTACACCGCGAGCACACCGTTCAACACCGGCACGCCGGTGTCGAGCGCCACGCGCATGAGTCCCTGCGCCGCCGCCTCGGCCACGAGCCGGAAGTGCTCGGTCTCGCCGCGGATGAGCACGCCGAACGCGAGCACCGCGTCCACGCGGCCCGCATCGGCCGCCCACGCGGCCGCCACCGGCAGCTCGTAGCTACCCGGCACCCACGTGAGATCCACGTTCGTCTCGGGCACGCCCTGCGCGCGCAGGGTGGCCTGCGCCGCATCGACCATGCGCTGCACGTACTTCTCGTTCCAGCGCGCCGCGACGATCGCGTAGCGGGCCCCGCTCATGCGTCCTCCCCGCCGACCAGGTCGAGCAGATGCCCGAGCTTGTCGCGCTTGGTCGAGAGATACCGACGATTGTGCTTGGTGGGCTTCATCTGCACGGGCACGCGCTTCTCGATCGTGATGCCGTAGGCCTCGAGCCCCACGACCTTGCGCGGATTGTTGGTGAGCAGATGGATGCGCCGCAGCCCCAGATCGGCCAGCACCTGCGCCCCGATGCCGTAATCGCGCAGGTCGGCGGCGAAGCCCAGCTTGAGGTTCGCGGTGACCGTGTCGTAGCCCTTGTCCTGGAGCTGGTAGGCGCGCAGCTTGTTGGCGAGCCCGATGCCGCGGCCCTCCTGCTGCAGGTACAAGAGCACGCCGTGGCCGTGCTTGGCGATCGCACGCAGCGCGGCGTGCAGCTGCGGACCGCAGTCGCAGCGCTGCGAGCCGAACACGTCGCCGGTCAGGCACGACGAGTGCACGCGCACGAGCGCGGGCTTCTTGCCCGACAGCTTGCCCATGACGAGCGCGACGTGCTCCCCACCGTCGAGCAGGCTCTCGTACAGGTGCAGACGGAAGTCGCCCTCGGCGATCGGCAGCGGCACCTGCAGCACCGACTTCACGAGCTGCTCGCGCCGACGCCGCCACGCGATGAGGTCGGCGATCGTGAGGATGCCCAGCCCGTGCGTGCGCGCGAACCGCTTGAGCGCGGGCAGGCGCATCATGTGCCCGTCCTCGTCGAGGATCTCGCACACGGCGGCGGCCGGCTTGAGCCCGGCGAGCCGGCACAGATCGGGGCCGGCCTCACTGTGGCCCGCACGGCGCAGCACGCCGCCCGGCACCGCGCGCAACGGGAAGATGTGGCCCGGCTTCACGAAGTCGCCGGCGGTCGCGCGCGGGTTGGCGAGCATGCGCAGCGTGCGCGAGCGATCGAACGCCGACGTGCCGGTGCTCGTGCCACGGCGCGCGTCCACCGACTCGGTGAACGGCGTGCCGTACTTGGACGTGTTGTCCGAGACGAGCAGCTTGAGGTCGAGTCGGTCGGCGATCTCGGGCGCGAGCGCGGCGCACAGGATGCCGCGCCCGTGCTTGACGGCGAAGTTCACGAGCCCCGGCGTGGCGTGCTGCGCGGCGAACACGAGGTCGCCCTCGTTCTCACGATCGCGGTCGTCCACCACGATGATCTGCTTGCCGGCGGCGATGCGACGCAGCGCCTCGTCGACGCCGATCATCACGGCGTCGGACGCGGCCCGTCGCCCACGCGCGGCAGGGCGCGGACGGGATCGGCGCGCGACAGCCTTGCGGCCAGCGGTCTTCACGGGGGTCATGGTCATCGCACCTCGCCCGAGGTCTCGAGCATGCGCGCGAGGTAGCGGGCCAACAGGTCCACTTCGAGGTTCACCCGCGTGCCCGGCCGGTAGTCCCCGGCCCCGGTCACCGCGAGGGTGTGGGGAATGTACGCGATTTCGAACCGGTCGGCGCCCAGACCGGCCACCGTGAGACTCACGCCGTCCACGGTGATGCTGCCCTTCATGGCGACCAGACGATGCAGCGCCGAGGGCAGGCTCACCGCGATGCGCGAGCCGTCGCCCTCGGGCGTGACGGCGAGCACCTCGCCCACCGCATCGACGTGGCCCTGGACGAGGTGACCGCCCAGGCGATCCGCGAGTCGCAGCGATCGTTCCAGGTTCACGCGCGAGCCCTCGCGCCAGTCGCCGAGCGTCGTGCGCGCGAGCGTCTCGGGCACGGCCTCGACCGCGAACCGCCCGGGGGCGAGCTCGACCACGGTGAGGCAGCAGCCGCAGCACGCGATGCTGTCGCCGATCGCGGCGTCCTCGAGCACGCGCGTGGCGGCGATCCAGAAGCGCCGTCCGTCGGGACGCGCCTCGACCGCCTCGACGCGGCCCTGCTCCTCGATGAGTCCGGTGAACATCAGTCCTCCAGGTCCACGACGACGCGCAGGTCGTCGCCCACGCGGTCGGCCCGCGCGAGGCGGCCCCGCGACTGGGACGCGAGCACGCGATCCAATCCATCGCACCATGCGAGCCCGCCGCCCAGCACGAGCGGCGCGCTGTAGAGCACCACGCGCTGCACCAGGCCCGCCGCGAGGCAGGCCGAGCCCAGCGTGGGCCCGCACTCGAGCAGCACCTCGTGACGGCCTTCGGCCGCCAAGCGTTCGGCGAGCGCGCGCAGCGACACACGCCCCCGCACCACGGGCAGGCGCCACACGGTGACGCCGCGCGCGACGAGCGCGCGCTCACGCGCGACCGACGCGTCCCGGCCACAGGCGACCACGGTGCCGCGCGCGAGCGCACCCGTGAACAGCTTGAGCGTGCGCGGCAGTCGCAGCGACGTGTCCACCACCACGCGCAGGGGCGCGCTCCCGCGCACCCCGTGCCGCACGGTCAGGCGCGGATCATCGGCGCGCGCGGTGCCCGCACCCACCACGATCGCGTCACTCGCCGCGCGCAGGCGATGCGCATCGGTGCGCGCCTCAGGCCCCGTGATCCACTGCGAGCGGCCGCGGGCATCGGCGACGCGACCATCGAGCGTGGCCGCCACCTTCCAGGTGAACCGCGGCAGCCCCGTCGTGTGCGCACGCGTGTAGCCCGCGAGCGCGGCGCGCGCCTCGTCGGCGAGCACGCCGGTGGCGACCTCGATGCCGGCCGCGCGCAGCTTGCGCAGCCCGCGCCCGTTCACGCGCGCATCCGGGTCGCGCAGCGCCACGACGCAGCGCGTGATGCCGGCGGCGATCACCGCATCCACGCACGGCGGCGTGCGGCCCCAGTGCGCGCACGGTTCGAGCGTCACGTACAGCGTGGCGCCGCGCGCCCGACGACCGGCGGCGGCGAGCGCCTCGACCTCGGCGTGCGCACGACCCACCGCGCGGTGCCAGCCCTCGCCCACCACACGACCCGCGCGCACGATCACCGCCCCGACGATCGGGTTGGGTGCGGTGCGACCGCGGCCGCGCTCGGCGAGCGCCAGGGCGCGACGCATGTGGCGCGTGTCGGTGTCGGGTGCGGTCGTGGGCCGGACGGGCATGCGGGTCCCCGGTGGAGGTCACGGGGCCGCGGAGACAGCGACATGCACGCCCGAGGGCATGGCCGGAGATCGGCCGCCCTGGGAGCGGAGCTGCATGGCGCGGTTCCCTTCTTCCATCCCGACTGTCACGGTCGGCCCCGGAATCACACCGGGTCTGCTCCGGGCCTGCTGCACCCGGGGCTCGCGGGCTGTACCGCCGGTGGGGACTTGTCACCCCGCCCCGAAGGAAATGCGACGCGCAGTCTATAAGGTGCCGCGCCCGGGGGTCAACGCGTCGGCCCCGGCACAGCCCTGCGATCGGACTTGAGGGGACGCCCGCAACGCGTTGTACGACAGCGCGTCATGCCGACGAGGAATCCGCGACTACCCGCCTGAGTTCCAAGCGGGATCCGGCACGTGGCCGGCCTGCGCGCCCCTGCGGTCCTGCGGGCCCGAGACGCTGCGCCCCTCCTCCCGGTCATCCCTTCCCCTGCGAGGCCGTCCTGCGGGAACCGAGGCGCTCCCAGCGGCACGCTCGACCACCCTCACCCAAGCGAACGGCCGCCCGCCCCTTCCGGGGCGAGCGGCCGTCGCGTTGGATCGGGACCGCGCGGGTTACTTGAGGAACGTCACCACGCGGGTCTGCTTGAGCTGCGGCGTCACGAGTCGGGCGTAGTACACACCCTCTCGCACCGGGCGGCCCGCGTCGTCGCGGCCGTCCCATTCGACCTGATGGTCCCCGGCCGCATGCATGCCCGAGGTGAGCGACCGCACCCGACGGCCGTCCACCGAGTACACCGTGAGTTCGATCCTCCCGGGCTGCGCCAGCGAGAATCGCAGTGCGGTGCTGGCGAAGAACGGGTTCGGCATCGCCGGGGCGAGACGCGTCATGCGCGCGTCCCCGTCGCCGTCCACACCCACCAGGTCGATCTCGAAGCGCGCCTCGATCGTATGCGGGGCGGTGACGTTCGTGAACCGATAGACACCGGGCTGTCCGACCGAAACGCTATCCACCCACACGGAAGCGATGCGATACCCCGGGGCGGGTGTGATCGTGAATTCCGATGCGCCATTGCGCGTGGCGCGGACCCGCCCACTCGGCGAGATGCTGCCATGGGCGAGCGCCGAGGCTGTGATGGCGTACTCGGCCGTGAACGACGCGATGCGATTGGTCGGCAGGTTGCCCGCCGTGCGGAACGCCCCGCCCGCGAACAGCTTGCCGAACTGCGCGCCCAGAGCGATCCGATCGCCATCCAGTGCGATGGCGTGAACCGGCGACCAGAGGCCAGCACCGATGAACGACCAGGACGTCCCATCCCAACGGGCGAGGGTATCGAAGTCGTTCGGGCCGAGTGGCGTCAGCCCCCCGGCGTAGACGTTACCCGAGCCGTCCACCTTGAGCGTCGCCACCACGCTTCCGGGCCACGGCCCCATCCCGGTCCAAGTACTCCCGTTCCACCTCGCGACACCGTCTGCTCCGATCGCGCTGTTCGAGTCACCCGCCATGGAGATGAAGTTGCCTCCCGCGAGGAGTTCACCATCGGGCATGAGTGCCAGCGCCAGAACGTCGCCATCACCCGCCCCGATCAGGTGCCACTGGAATCCGTCCCACTGGAGCACCATGCCTGCACCGTTCGGCGGCTCCGTGCCTCCGACGAAGAGCGAGTTCCCATCGATGACGGCGAGGGCTTTCACGTAGATCCCCGGACCGCTGCCGAAGCCCACCCAGCTGCCGAGTGCATATCTGGCGACGCCCTGCGAGGGTGAACCGCCCGCGAAGTCGAATTCGCCTCCGACGTACAACCAGCCCTCGTTGTCCATGGCGAGGGCGTACACGGGACCACTGAGTCCCGAGCCCATCGCGGACCACGAGGTGCCGTTCCAGCGGGCGATGTTGTGCGCCGGCACGCCCCCCGCACTGTAGAAGTTCCCGCCCGCCACGATGTTCCCGAGGTCATCGAGCACAAGCGCGTGGACCGGACCATTCGTGCCCTGCCCCAGGGCCGACCAACGCGTGCCGTCCCACTTCGCGACATGGTTCGCGGCCACACCACCCGCGAATCGGAAGTCCCCGCCCACGTAAAGGTTCCCACCGTACAACAGAAGTGCGTTGACGTTCGAGGACAGGCCGGAGGTGATGGCCTCCCACTGCGCATACGGCGAACCATCCCAGTACTCGACGAAGTACTGACCGCGGATGGGCGAAGAAGGGTTGGCGGGCCGGTATTCTTGATGATAGCCCGCGATGAACACCCGCCCAGAGGGCGCAAGCGTCATCGCCGTCGGGAGATCCGGCGCTCCGCTGCCCAGAGGCGACACCGTCGTCCCGTCCCACTTGGCGATGCCATTCACAGGGACGCCGGAGATCGCATTTATCCAACCGAATATGTAGAGATTGCCCGCCGGGTCCAACGAGATTTTTTTGATGAGGCCGTAGACGTCGAGGCCGTTCACCGCCGACCAAGCCCCCCCACTGATTCGCGCCAGAAAGCTATTCCCAGCGACGTAGATCTCCCCCCCGCTGGTCACCGCGATCGACTCGATTGGTGCGGACAAGCCCTCACCCAGAGCGGACCAGCTCGTGCCATTCCAAGCGGCGAGACCGTTCACAGCGACCCCACCCGCCGTGGTGAACTGTCCACCGACGATGAGCCTGCCGGTCGCATCGAAGGCCAACGCCTTGACGACCGGCGCCTCGCCGCTATCCATGCCGGTTCCCAGCGCCGACCACGACGTGCCGTTCCATTTCGCGATCGCGCAAGGACCGTAAGCGTTGGCGTTGAATTGCCCCCCCGCGTAAAGATTGCCGGCCGCGTCGAATGCGAGTGCCCGGACGACACCTCCATTGGTGAACCCGGTACCCACCCCCAATCCCGACCACGTGCTTCCGTTCCACTTCGCGACCCCTCGCGCGGTGACGCCACCGACGGAGCTGAAGCTCCCGCCCGCGTACAGATTCCCAGAGGCATCGAAGGCCAGAGTCCATACCGGTCCACCGAACACCGCCGTGCCGACAGGCAGCCACTCGCTTCCGTTCCACTTGGCGACATACTTGGCGGACACGCCCCCGATCTTGGTGAACGATCCACCGGCATAGACGTTTCCGGCATTATCCGCCAGGAGCGCCAACACCATGCCGTCGGTCTCGCCGTAGAACTGCTTGTCCCAGATACCATCCCAAGGCATTCCCTGAGCGAAGATGTTCGGTGAGTTCAGGCCGTCACCCGACGCACTCAGGGTGGATGCAGTCGCTTCAGAGGACGAGGACGTGACCCGGCGGAAGCGAGGAGCCCCATCACGCCCGGGCAACAGGTTCCAGCCCCGGGGGTCGATGGCGCCGCGATACCCACTGTGAAGGTCCAGTGTTCCGTCCGGATTCAACAATCGCTCAAGGGGCACACGGATCGTTGAGACTTCGGATCCGTGGTTCGCCTCCTGTGTGCGAGCGGCCGAAGGACCCGCGGTCAGCGGCGTCAGCAGGACCACCATCGGCAGCAGGAGGGCACGCGCGAAACCGAAGACGCCACGACGGACTTGCGTATCACTCGAGGCCGAGGGCTTGTGAGTTGAGAACATGCGATCGCTCCGGGGGTTCGCGATGCGCACCGACCGTTGCACCGAGCAACGACGCCGGGGGCACTCCTCCCCATGCGCGAAGTACAACGAATGGGGAGCGGGTGGGGTTACGGAACACACGACCGTGGGCAGTGTGCCTAATTTCATGACGACCGAGAAGGCGATTTCATCCCATGGACACCGGTGCTTCGCGTTCTCATGAAGGCCTGATCACCCCGACATTCCGGCCACCCGAGCGAACGGCCGCCCGCCCCTTCCGGGGCGAGCGGCCGTCGCGTTGGATCGGGACCGCGCGGGTTACTTGAGGAACGTCACCACGCGGGTCTGCTTGAGCTGCGGCGTCACGAGTCGGGCGTAGTACACACCGGCGTTGAGCGTGCGGCCCGAGTCGTCCGTGCCGTTCCACTCGACCTGGTACTCACCCGCCTCACGCACACCCGTCGACAGCGTGCGCACCAGACGGCCGTCCACCGAGAACACCTGCAGATCCGCGCGACCCGGCTTGGCCAGCGAGAACCGGAACGTCGTGCGCTGGTTGAACGGGTTGGGGATCGCCGGGGCGAACGCGGTCGCGAACACCTTCGGCGCCGTCGCCGTCACCGACTGCTGCAGGCGGAACGTGTGGTTCGCCGCGTCACGCGCATCGACCTTGGCGAAGCCGAACTTGGCATCGCCCGCGGCCTTGACGCGGAACCGCAGCGTCGCGAACTCGCCGCTGCCCACGAGGCCCGCACCCGGGCCCGCGAACGAGGCACCGTCCACCGTGCCCGGCTCGTCCTGGAACACCACACCGCCCTGACCCAGCACCAGATCGCCCGCCGTGTAGCCCACCGGCTCGACCACCGCCGGGTCCCACGTGAGCGCCAGCGACAGGGCCTGCATGCGGCCCGTGCCCGTGAAGTCCACGCGCACCGCGATCTCCTCGCCCACCGCCGCCATCGTCGGCACCGCCAACGACACCGCGTCGGACTGCGCCGCACCCGGACGAGCGTGCGCCGCCACGCCGCTGACGACCGGCGAGTAGTTGATCGCGAACATCGCGAGGTCCTCGAAGTTGATCTTGTTGTCCGTGGTGGGCCGCGCGTTCACCGACAGATCGGTCGTCGGACCGACGTCGAGATAGTTGTACGCGTCCACCGCCGTACCCCGCAGACCGTAGTGCGCGCCGAGCAGCGACAGATCCGGCGTGCTCACCAGGTTGTCGCCCGCGCCCGGCGTGCTGCCGTCGGAGACGTCACCCAGGTGGTAGTTGAGCGTGCCCAGCGTGCGGTTCGAGACGTCCGACCGCGTGCCGTAGCCGTCCGTCACGTACGCGACGTAGTAGTAGAAGTCGCGCGACGACGGCTCGTCCGTCTGGCCCGAAGCCGTGACCGACGTGAGCGTCCAGCCGGTCGGCGGATACGCGCCCGGGATCGACGGGATGCTGCCCGGCGACGCCCCGTCGTCGTACTCGGGGTAGTTGCCGTAGCCCTTGCGCCACACCTCGACGGTCGAGCCCGACGCCACACCCGACCACGTCAGCGTGATCTTGGTGGTGCCGTCGCCGTCGTTGCCCGTGCGCACCTGCGTCGCCGCCAGGTTCGCGATGGCCGCGACCGCCGGGTTCACCGTGAACTGGACGTCGATCGTGTGGTTGGCCGAGACGGCGCCGAACGTGTACGAGCCCGCCAGTGCGACCGGCGAACCGTCCACCGTCACCGCCGACACGTGGTAGCCGGCGTTCGCCGTGAACGTGTAGGTCGGCGTGGCGTTGAGGCTGTAGTAGCTCGTGCCGCTCGGGGCGATGCTGCCGTTCGCGCCCGCCGTGGCCACGATGACCGCCTTCACCTCGAGCGAGTAGGCGCTCGACGTGGCGGTGCCGTAGTTCGTCTCGCCGCTGTAGACCGCGGTGAGCGAGTGCGTGCCGACCGACAGGCTGCTCGTGTTGAGCACCGCCGTGCCGCTCGCGATCGCCGCCGAGCCGAGCGACGTGGCGCCATCGAAGAACTCGACGGTGCCCGTGGCCGACGACGGCGTGACCGTGGCGGTGAGCGTCTCGTTGCTCTGGTACACGCCCGGATCCGGCGAGGCGGCGAGCGCGACCGAAGCGCCCGCGGCCGTCACGACCTGCGTGAGCGCGTTCGACGTGCTGCCCGTGTAGTCCGCCGAGCCCAGGTAGGCCGCCGTGATGCTGTGGCTGCCCGCACCGAGCGCCGACGTGCTGAGGCTGGCCGAGCCGCCCGAGAGCGACGCGGTGCCGAGCGACGTGAGGCCGTCGAAGAACTGCACGCTGCCGGTCGCGGTACCCGAACCCGGGCTCGTCACCGAGACCGTGGCCGTGAACGTCACCGACGTGCCGAACGTGCTGGGGTTGCTGCTGCTCGCCACGCTGGTGGACGTGCTGGCCTGACCCACCGTGTGGCTGTGCCCGGCCGACGTGCTGCCGCTGAAGCTCGTGGCCCCGGCGTAGACGGCCGTCAGCGTGTGCGAGCCCAACGTGAGCGCCGACGTGCTGATCGAGGCCGAGCCGCCCGAGAGCGTCGCGGTGCCGAGCGAGTTGAGCCCATCGAAGAACTCGACCGAGCCGCCCGGCGTGCCGCTGCCGGCGCCCGAGACCGCCACCGTCGCGGTGATCGTGACCGACTCACCCACCACCGACGGGTTCGGCGAGCTGGCGACCGACGTGCTGGTTGCCGCCGCGTTCACCGTGTGGCTGCTCGCGGTCGACGTGCTGCCCGTGTAGTCGCTGCTGCCCAGGTACTGCGCCGACAGGCTGTGCGAGCCCACCGCGAGCGCCGAGGTGTTGAACGTGGCCGTGCCGCTCGAGAGCGCGACGGTACCGAGCGACGTGGCGCCGTCGAAGAACTCGACGTCACCGGTCGCGGTGCCCGAGCCCGGCGAGGAGACCGAGACCGTCGCGGTGATCGCCACCGACTGGCCGTAGGCCGACGGGTTGGGCGAGCTGGCGACCGCCGTGCTCGTCGCGGCCTGACCGACCGACTGCGACACCGTGTTCGACGTGCTCGCGTCGAAGCTGGCGCTGCCGCCGTACTCGGCCGTGATGCTGTGCGAACCCAGCGCCAGCGCGGACGTCGAGAACGACGCCACACCGCCCGAGAGCGAGCCCGTGCCGAGCGTGGTCGAACCGTCCTTGAACGTGACCGTGCCCGTCGCGGTGCCGGCGCCCGGAGGCGTCACCGAGACCGTGGCGGTGAACGTGACCGACTCACCCACGACCGACGGATTCGACGACGACGCCAGCGACGTGCTGGTCGCGGCCGAGTTGACCG
>CAZZLY010000003.1:16669-88970 GCA_964655175.1 uncultured bacterium | reverse complement strand
GAGCATCGGCAGGTTCACGGGTCAGCCCTTGAGCAGGTGGATCTCGTCCACGAACACCGTCTCACGGAGACGGAAGAGCTGGACGATGATGGCGAGTCCGATGGCCACCTCGGCGGCGGCCACGGTCATCACGAAGAACACGAAGATCTGTCCGTCGACCGACTTCATGTGGCTGGCGAACGCCACGAACGCCAGATTGGCGGCGTTCAGCATGAGCTCGACCGACATGAAGATGACCAGCGCGTTGCGGCGCACGAGCACGCCGATGACGCCGATCGCGAACACGACGGCCGACAGGCCGATCAGGTACGGCAGCGGGATCACGCGCCCTCCCCTGCGGCCTTGGCACGGCCGCGCGCGATGACGATCACACCGACCATCGCCACGAGCAGCAGGATGGACGTGATCTCGAACGGGAACAGGTAGCGGGAATACAGCGCCTTGCCGATCGCGACCACGTTGCCGTGCTCGGCGTCCGGCAGTGCGGCGTTGGCGGGGCCCATCGCCCACTGGCGACGGACGAGCGTGGCGCCCGTGAGCAGCACCGCGGCGCCCGTGAACCAACCGATGCCGCGGCGCACGGCGGTCTGCAGGCCCGACTCCACGTCGTGCTGCAGATTGAGATACATGATCACGAACAGGAACAGCACCATGATGGCGCCGGCGTAGACCACGATCTGGACCATGCCCAGGAACTCGGCGTGCAGCAGCAGGTAGATGCCGGCGAGCGAGCTGAACGCGAGCACCAGGAACAGCGCGCTGGTGACCGGGTTCTTGTGGAGCACGACCATGAGCGAGGTCACCACGAGCAGCGCGGCGAACCCGAAGAACAACGCGAGCATCAGCGGGGCCCCTTCCCGTAGAGCCACAGGGCGGCGATCAGGACGTTCACGATGGAGGCCGGCAGCAGCACCTTCCATCCGAAGCCCATGAGCTGGTCGTACCGCAGCCGCGGGAACGTCCAGCGCACCCAGATGAAGAAGAACATGAACGCGGCCAGCTTGAGCACGTACCAGACGAGGCCCATGAACGGCAGCGTGTCCGTGAGCGGTCCGTGCCAGCCGCCGAAGAACAGGGTGATGGCGATCGAGCAGATGACCATCATGTTCATGTACTCACCGAGGAAGAACAGCGCCCACTTCATGGACGAGTACTCGGTGTGGAAACCGGCGACGAGCTCGCCCTCGGCCTCGGGCAGGTCGAACGGCGCGCGGTTCGTCTCGGCGAACGCGGTGATGAGGAAGATCACGAACGGCAGGACCAGATAGCCCTGGAAGATGCCCCAGTTGGGCAGGCTGATGGCGGTCAGTCCGAACGGGTGGAAGAAACCGCTCTGCGCGTCCACGATCTTGACCAGCGACAACGAACCGGCCGTCAGGATCACCGGGATCGTCGAAAGCCCCATCGCGAGCTCGTACGAGATCATCTGGGCCGAGCTGCGCAGGCCGCCGAGCAGCGCGTACTTGTTGTTCGAGGCCCACCCGCCCAGCGTGATCGCGTACACGCCGAGGCTCGACATGGCCATGAACAGCAGCAGCCCCACGTTGATGTCCGTGACCACGAACATCGGCGGCGGGCCCATGGGGATGACCGAGAACGTCACGATCGCCGGGAACACCGCGAGGATCGGGGCGATGTGGAAGATGACCTTGTTGGCGTTCGCGGGGATGAACTCCTCCTTGAAGAGGAGCTTGAGCACGTCGGCGATGGGCTGCAGCAGCCCGAACGGCCCGACGCGATTCGGGCCCGTGCGCGCCTGGATGTGCCCGCAGATCTTACGCTCGGCGTAGATCAGGTAGGACACCACCCCGAGCATCGCATGCAGGATGATGAGGACCTTGACGAGCGCCCAGGTCAGCGTCTGAACCGCGGGGATCTGCCACAACTCGGTCATGCGGGCGATTCTCCTCAGGCTCCGACCGTCGCGGCGCCCGCGGCCTTGCGCGCCTTCACGCGCAGACCGGCGCCACTCGGGACACCCAGACGGTTGAGTTCCGCTCCCGCGCTCGGCACGAACACCGCACCCGCGGGCACTGAATCGTCGATCTCGACCGGCCACGTCGCCGCGCCCGAGGGCCCGGCGAGTTCGATCGCATCACCGGCCGCGAGCCCCAGACGCGAGGCCTCCGCCGGCGACAGGCGCGCACGCGAACCGCCCGCGAGCTTCGCGAGCGTGGTCGAGCGCGCCGACAGACCACCATCGGCGAACAACGTGCCGCCGGCGAGCAACCACAGCCCCTCGCCCCCTGCGGCGGCGGGAGCCTCGACCGGCTTGATCTGCGCCGCGACCGTCACGCCGCTCGGGCGCGCACCGTCCGGCAGCAGCGTCGCGTACGACAGCCCCGCGTAGCCGGGCACCGTGCGCGCGATCTCGCGGAACACGTCCTCGGCGGTGCGGTAACGCCAGTCCGCGCCCAGTTCCTGCGCCACGGCCTGGAACACCTCCCAGTCCGCACGCGAGCCACGGCGCGGCGAGAGCGCGCGGTTGGTCTTCTGCAGACGGCGCTCGCTGTTGAGCACGGTGCCCTCCTTCTCGGCGAAGGCGGCGACCGGGAACACGACGTGCGCGCGCGCGGCGGTGCGCGTGAGGAACATCTCGTTCACGATGACGAGCTCACAGGCCTCGAGCGCCTTCTCGACGGTGGCGCGATCGGCCGCGCTCACGAGCACGTCGTCGGACACGATCCACAGCGCGCGCACCTTGCCCGCCGCGGCGGCCTCGAGCGCCGCGCGCGCGGTCAGCCCGCGCGTCGGCGCGGCCGCGTAACCCGGCAGCGTGTCGGGCGTCAGCCCCATGTCGAGCGCACCGGCGCTGTCGTGATGCACGCCGAACGCCATGACGCTCGACGACTCGGCCTGGATCGCGCCGAGCGCCCACGCCAGGTTCTCGACGGCCTGCAGCAGCGCGGCCGCCTGCGGATGCTCGAGCACGCCACGACCGAACAGCAGCGCCTTGCGCTCGGCCTCGCGCATGCGCTTCGCGGCGGCGGCGACGACCGCACCGGACACGCCGGTCTCGGCCTCGATGCGCTCCGGCGTCCACGCGGCGAGCGAGCCCTTGAGCGACTCGAGGGCCGACGCCACCTCGGCGGGCACGCCCGTCGGCACGCCCAGATCGAGCGCGGCCTTGGTGAGCGCCAGCGTGAGCGCGAGTTCCGAACCCGGCTTGAGGCCGAGCCAGTCGCCCTTGAACTTGGGACGGGCCAGCTTCACGCGGCGCGCGTGCGCCACCGTGACGTGCAGACCGCGCTGCCGGAAGCCACGCACGATCGCGGCCTGCGCGAGCGGGGCCTCGCCCTGCAGATCCTCGAACAGCACGAGCGCTTCCTGCGCCTGATACAGGTCCTGGAACGTCAGCGACGGACGACCGCCACCGGTCGCGCGCAGCACGGCGTCACCGGCCACCGCGGTCGCGGGACGCGTGCGCGCATCGACGTTCGGCGTACCGAGCACGCCGCGCGCGAGCTTCTGCAGCAGGTACTGCTCCTCGAGGTTCAGCTTCTCACCGCCGAGGATCGCGATGCTCTCCGGGCCGTGCGTCGCCGCGAGGTCGCGCAGCCGCGCCGCGGCCCACGTCACCGCTTCGGCGGCCGACGCCGGCTGCAGCGCCGCGCCCGTGCGGACGAGCGGCGACGTGAGGCGATCCGGCGCGTTCACGAAGTCGTGGCCGAAGCGGCCGCGCACGCACAGGTACTCCTGGTTCACGCCGCGGAACTCGGTGCCGCGCGCACGCAGGATCTCCATGCCACGCACGCCCAGACGCACCGAGCAACCGTTCGAGCACCACTCGCACACCGCGAGGTGCTGACGCAGGTCCCACGGACGCGCCTTGAAACGGTACGGCAGTGCGGTGAGCGCACCGACCGGGCAGACCTCGACGCAGTTGCCGCACTGCTCGCAGGCGAGCGGCTGGCGGTCGAACGACGAGATCTCGGTGTGCACGCCGCGCTGGTGCGACGTGAGGGCGTTCTCGCCCATCACCTCGTCGCAGTAGCGCACGCAGCGCATGCACACGATGCAGCGATTCGCCTCCTTCTTCACGATCGGACCGAGGTCCTCGCTGTCGAAGGTGCGCTTGGCCTCGTCCATGCGCGTGGCGTCGTGGCCGAACGCGAAGGCGAGGTCCTGCAGCTGGCACTCGCCACCCTCGTCGCAGACGGGGCAGTCGAGCGGGTGGTTCACGAGCAGGAACTCCATGACGCCCTTGCGCGCCTTGGTCGCCGTGGCCGACGCGGTGCGCACGTGCATGCCGTCGCTGACCGGCGTCGTGCAGCCCGTCTGGACCTTGGGCATCCACGCGATCTCGGGCTGGCCGTCCGCGCCGATCACCGGCTTGCGGTCCGGACCCAGCTTGGGCGTGCCCACCTCGACGACGCAGATGCGGCACGCGCCGAGCGGCGGCAGCTTGGAGTGCGAACAGAAGATGGGGACGTGCACCTCGGCGCTGCGCGCGGCGTCCGTGACGAGCGTGCCCGCCGGGACCTCCACGGTGCGACCGTCGATCGTGACCTTGACCATCGTGCTCACGCGCGCACCCCCGCCACGTCCTCGCGACGGCGATTCACGAGGCAGCCCTTGTGCTTCACGTGGTGCTCGAACTCCGCGCGGAAGTGCTTGAGCGCACCCTGCACCGGCATCGCGGCCGCGTCGCCGAGCGCACAGAAGCTCTTGCCCAGGATGTTGTCCGCGACGTCCGCGAGCAGATCGATGTCCGTATCGCGCCCCTCGCCGTTCTCGAGTCGCTCGAGGACCTCGCTCATCCAGTACGTGCCCTCACGGCACGGCGTGCACTTGCCGCACGACTCGTGCTGGTAGAAACGGATCAGGTTCCAGAGCGCGTCCACGATGCAGGTCTTGTCGTCGATCACGATGACGCCGCCCGAGCCCAGGAAGGTGCCCTTGGCGTTCATGCTCTCGTAATCGAGCGGCGTGTCGAGGTCCGCGGCCGGCAGCATCGGCACCGACGAACCGCCGGGGATGACCGCCTTGAGCGTGAGCCCGTCGCGCATGCCGCCGCAGTCCTGCTCGATCAGCTGCTTCATGGAATAGCCGAGCGGCACCTCGTAGTTGCCCGGACGCTTCACCGGACCCGAGACGCTGAACACCTTGGTGCCGGCGCTCTTCTCGTTGCCCCACTGGCGGTACCACGCGGCGCCGTTCTTCACGATCGCCGGCACCGACATGAGGGTCTCGGAGTTGTTCACGACCGTCGGGCAGGCGTACAGACCCTCGACCGCCGGGAACGGCGGCTTGAGGCGGGGCTGACCGCGGTAGCCCTCGAGCGACGACAGCAGCGCCGTCTCCTCACCGCAGATGTAGGCGCCGGCGCCCAGATGCGTGTGCAGCTGGAACGCGTAACCCGAGCCGGCGACGTTGTCGCCCAGCAGACCCGCGGCGCGGGCCTCGGCGATGGCCTTGTCGACGATGCGCTGGATGTACTCGAACTCGCCGCGCAGATAGATGTAGCCCTGGTGCGAACCGATCGCGTAGCCCGCGAGGATCATGCCCTCGATGAGCTGATGCGGGTTCTTCTCCATGAGCTCGCGATCCTTGAACGTGCCCGGCTCGGACTCGTCGGCGTTGCAGACGATGTAGCGCGCCTTGGGCGACTGCTTGGGCACGAAGCTCCACTTGAGGCCCGTGGGGAAGCCGGCGCCGCCACGACCGCGCAGGCCCGAGGCCTTCACGATCTCGATGACCTCGTCGGCGTTCTTCTTGCCCAACGTGGCCGTGACGGCCTCGTAGCCGCCGAGCTTGCGATACACGTCGAGGCCGGTCAGCCCCGGCGTGTCGATGTCCTTGAACAGATTCGGGCCGCGGCTCACTTGAGCGTCTCCAGGAGAGCGTCCACGTTCGCGTCGGTGAGATTCTCGTGATAGTCGAAGCCGACCTGCATGCACGGCCCACGGCCGCACGCGGCGAGGCACTCGACCTTGCGCAGCGTGAAGCGGCCGTCCGGCGTGGTCTCGCCGTGGCCGATGCCGAGCTTGTGCGACAGGTGCGCGTACAGACGGTCCGCGCCCATGAGCGAGCACGACAGCGTCATGCACACCTGCAGGTGGTGGCGACCCACCGGCTGCAGGTTGAACATCGTGTAGAACGTGGCGACGCCGAACACCTCGGACTCGGCGAGCCCGACCGTCTCGGCCACCAGCCGCATCGCGGCCGACGGCAGCCAGCCCCACTCGCGCTGCGCGAGCCACAGCAGCGGCAGCACGGCCGAACGCTTCACCGGATAGCGCGACAGGATGTCGGCGACCTCGGCCTTCGCCTTCTCGGACCACGCCAGCGAGGCGGGCGCGTCCACGGGCATCACGACGCCATGGCTCATCGATCGATCTCCCCGAGCACGATGTCGATGCTGCCGATCGCGGCGATGACGTCCGCGATGAGCTTGCCTTCGACCATGACCGGCAGGGCCTGCAGGTTGATGAACGAGGGGGAGCGGATCTTCATGCGCCAGGGCCGCGACGAACCGTCGCTGACGAGATAGAAGCCCAGCTCTCCCTTCGGCGCCTCGACCGCGTGGTAGGCCTCGCCCACCGGCGGGAAGAATCCGTGCGCCACGATCTTGAAGTGGTGGATGAGCGCCTCCATGGACGTCTTGACCTCCTCCTTGGGAGGCAGCACGTACTTGAAGTCGCGCAGGCGGTACTCGCCCGATTCACCCATGGCGCGCACCCGCTGCAGCGCCTGCTTGGCGATGCGCACCGACTGGCGCATCTCCGCGACGCGGACCTGGAAGCGGTCGTAGGCGTCGCCCACGGTGCCCACCGGCACCTCGAAATCGTAGGTCTCGTAGCCCGAGTACGGCTGGTCCTTGCGCAGGTCCCACTTCACCCCGGAGCCGCGCAGCGTCGGACCGGTGACGCCCCAGGCGATCGCATCCTTCGCCGACAGCGGCGCGACGCCGCGCGTGCGCGCGATCCAGATGGGGTTCTTGGTGAGCAGCGACTCGTACTCGTCGATGTGCGCCGGCATCTCGTCGATGAACTTCTCGCAGCGATCGAGGAAGCCCGCGGGGATGTCCATCGCCAGACCGCCGACCCGGAAGTAGCTCGAGGTCATGCGCGCGCCGGACACCATGTCGTAGATGCTCAACACCTTCTCGCGCTCACGGAAGCAGTACCAGAACACCGTGAGGGCGCCGATGTCGATGGCGTGCGTGCCCAGCCAGACGCAGTGCGCGCTGATGCGCGTCAGCTCGGTGAGCAGCACGCGGATGGCCTGGACGCGCTCCGGCACGGTGACGCCGAGCAGCTTCTCGGCCGAGAGGCACAACGCGAGGTTGTTGCTCATCGGCGAGATGTAATCCATGCGATCGGTCTGCGGGATGCTCTGCGTGTACGTCTTGTACTCCGCCTGCTTCTCCATGCCGGTGTGCAGATAACCGATGATGGGCTTGCAGGCGACGACGTTCTCGCCGTCGAGCTCCAGGGCCACTCGGAGCACCCCGTGCGTCGAGGGGTGCTGCGGGCCCATGTTGATGGTCATCGTCTCACTGCGCACGGTAGCGGACCTTCTTGGGTGCGAGTTTCTTGAGGCTCGGCGAGGGCTCACGGCGACCCGGCGTGTTGTGCGTGAACGCCACTTCCTCGTAACCGAGCGGCGAATCCTTGCGCAGCGGCCAACCCACCCAGTCCTCGGGCAGCAGGATGCGCGTGAGATCCGGGTGACCGGTGAAGGTGATGCCGTAGAAGTCGTAGGTCTCGCGCTCGTGCCAGTTGGCGGTGGGCCACACGCCGACGATGCTGGGCACGCGCGGCTGCTCCTCGGTCACGAGCACCTTGAGCGTGAAGCGCAGCCGGTTCTCGAGCGAGAGCAGGTTGTACACGCACTCGAAGCGCGGCACGCGCGGCAGGTAGTCGGCGCCACCCATCCACGGCAGCATCGTGAACGCGAGTTCGGCGTCGTCGCGCAGGAACGTGCACACCGCGACGAGCGCGTCGGCCGGCACGAACAGCGTGAAGTCGCGCACCGCCTCGCCCTGCTGGCGCTCGAACGCGACGTTGGGGAAGCGCTCACGCAGGCGCTGCTCGACCCGCTCCGGGGTGAGGGCCATGTCAGACGGCTCCCTTCCGCTTCTTGAGCTTGCGCGGGAACGGACCGATCTCGACCTTCGAGACGAGGATCTTCTCCTGCAGCTTCATGATGCCGTGGATCAGGCCCTCGGGACGCGGCGGGCAACCCGGCACGTACACGTCGACGGGCACGATCTTGTCCACGCCCTGCAGGATCGCGTAGTTGTTGAACACGCCGCCGCACGAGCTGCACGCGCCCATCGCGATGACCCACTTGGGATCGGGCATCTGGTCGTAGAGCTGCCGCAGCACGGGCGCCATCTTGATGCTCACGCGACCGGCCACGATCATGAGATCGGCCTGGCGCGGGCTGCCGCGGAACACCTCGGCGCCGAAGCGCGAGACGTCGAACCTCGGGCCGGCGATGGCCATCATCTCGATGGCGCAGCACGCGAGCCCGAAGCCGAGCGGCCAGATGGCGTTGGAGCGCGCCCAGTTCACGACGCTCTCGACGGTCGTGAACAGGATGCTGCTCTCGAGCTCCTCGCGGAGGCGGTCCTCCTCGCTCATCGGCATGACGAGCTCGGGGGTCGGCTTGGCCGGGGCGGCCTGGGCGAGGGTGCGGAACGGGTTGTCGCGGGGGTCGGTCATCGACGGAGGCCTCGGGGTGTGCGGGTCATTCCCACTCGAGCGCGCGCTTCTTCAACAGATACAGGTAGCCGGCGAGCAGGATGACGATGAACAGCACCATCTCGATGAGGCCGTACAGCCCGAGCCAGTGGAACGAGACCGCCCACGGGTACAGGAACACCGCCTCGATATCGAACAGGATGAACATCACCGCCACCATGTAGAACTTGACGGTGAACCGACCGCGCGCGTCGCCGACGGGATCGACGCCGCACTCGTAGGACGACGACTTCTCGGGCGTCACGCGACGCGGCACGATCAGGGACGAGGCCGCGATGGTGACCGCGCCGAACCCCAGACCGACGACCACGAACAGCAGGACCGGCAGGTACTCGAGCATGTCGAGCGTCATCCTCCATGATCGGGCGCGGCATGCGCCCAGTGACGGGCCAAGCTAAGGCGAGGCCCAGACATCGTCAAGCCGCTGCGGGACTTGGGACTCAGTGCAGCTTGCGCACCGCCTCGGTGAACGCGGGCACGACCTCGAACAGATCGCCCACGAGCCCGTAGTCGGCCAACTTGAAGATGGGCGCCTCGGGATCCTTGTTGATGGCGACGATGCAGCGCGACGACGACATGCCGGCGACGTGCTGGATCGCGCCCGAGATGCCCAGGGCGATGTAGAGCTTGGGGCTGACCGTCTTGCCCGTCTGCCCGACCTGGTCGCCGTGCGGCCGCCAACCGGCGTCCACGACCGCGCGCGACGCGCCGACGGTGCCACCGACCGCATCCGCGAGCGCCTCGACGAGCGCGAAGTGCTCGGGCCCCTTGAGCCCGCGCCCACCGCTCACCACGATCTCGGCCTCGGTCAGATCGGGCTTGCCGCCGCTCTGCGCGGTCGTGCCCGTGACCACGGCGCGCGGCGCCGAACCGAGCGTGAACGCGAGCGGCTGCACCGAGGCGGTACGCCCCGCCTCGGGCGCGGCCGCCGCGAACACCTTGGGCCGCAGCGTCACGACCGCGGGCGCGAGCGGGAACGCCAGCTTCTCGAACGCCTTGCCGGCCATGACCGGACGCGTCGCCACCAGGCGACCACCGCTCGCGTCGAGCGCGGTGCAGTCGGCGGCCATGCCCACCCCGAGCCGAGCCGCGACGCGCGGCGCGACGTCCTTGCCCTGCGCGGTGGCGGCGAACAGCACGACCTTGGCGCCGCACGCCTGCGCGGCCGCCGCGATCGCGACCGCCTGCGCGGCCGCGTCGGTGCGCGCGAACGCGGCGTCCTGCGCGAGCAGCACCGTGTCCGCACCGGCCTCGCCGAGCGCCGCGAGTCCCGCGTCACCCGTGGCGCACGCGACCGCGGTCACCGACCCACCCAGCCCGGCCGCCAGGCGCTTGGCCTCGCCGAGCACTTCACGCGTCACCGGACGGACCTGGCCGTCCCGCATCTCCACGACGACGAGCACGCTCATAGGACCTTGGCCTCCTCACGCAGCACGCGCACGAGTTCGGCGACGGCGCCCACGCCCTCGCCCACGATGCGACCGGCCGCACGCGGCGGCGGCAGCTCGAGCGCGAGGCGCTCGACGTTCGGCGCGCCCAGTTCGACGGCGCGCTCCTCGATCGTCTTCTTCTTCGCCGCCATGATGCCCTTGAGCGAGGCGTAGCGCGGCGTGTTGAGCCCCTTGTCGGTGGTGAACACCGCGGGCAGCGGCACGTCGAGCAGCTCGCGACCGCCCTCGATCTCGCGCTCGACCTTGGCGGTCGAGCCCTCGATCGTGAACGACGCGACCGCACTCACGCACGGGAGATCGAGCAGCGTGGCGAGCATCGGGCCCACCTGCGCGCCGTCGTCGTCCACCGCCTGCTTGCCCAGCCAGACGAGGCCGGCGTCGAGGCCGCGCACCGCGTCGGCGAGCGCCTTGGCGACGGCCAGCGCATCCGGCGCCGCGACGTCGCTCTTCAGATGGATCGCGCGGTCGGCGCCGATCGCGAGCACGTTGCGCAGCGTGGCCTGCACGCCCGCGTTGCCCAGCGACACGGCCACGACCTCGCCCGCGCCCAACTTCTCCTTCACCTGGATCGCCTGCTCGACGGCGAACTCGTCATAGGGATTGAGCACCAGCGTGACACCGTTGGGATCGAGCGTGCGGCCGTCGGCGGCCACCTTGACGCGCGTATCGGTGTCGGGCACCTGCTTCACGCACACGACCTGCAGCACCGTGCACCTCATTTCATCGGGACGAGGGCGCGCACCGGATGCCCCGGCGCGGCTTGCGACTTCTTTCACAAAGTGGCGGACGCGCGGCACGACGAGTGAGGGTCGCGCACGGTGCGCCGCGGCAACAGCGGAGGACGTCGCAGTCTCCGCGCCTCCATGGGAGGGTGTCAAGACCCGCGGACCGCGACCGCACCGGCTCGTTGGGATGCCCCGAGGGTGCGCGCGGGTTCGGCATCTCAGTCGAGGCGCACCTCGTCCTCGATCCTCGCGACACGATCCGCACTCGACTCCGGCGCGCGCGCCAACACGACCTCACCGTTCACTTTCACCAACTCGGCCAGACGACTGCGACCGTTGTAGTTGGAGGACATGACCGAGCCATAGGCTCCGGCGTCGCACAGCGCCACCAAGTCGCCGGTCCGAAGTGGCGGCAACGCCTCCCCCGCCACGAACCGGTCGGCGGATTCGCACACCGGGCCCACGACGTCGGCGAGCGTGAGCGGCCCCTCGCGCGGGTCGAGCACGACGACGCGATGGCGCGCACCGTACAGGGCGGGCCGCAGCAGATCGTTCATGCCCGCCGCGAGCACCACGAAACGCGCGGTGCCCGCGGGGTCGGTGCGGCGCTTGTCCCACAGCACCTCGCTCACGAGCATGCCGGCCTCGGCCACCAGCCACCGCCCGGGCTCGAAGCACCACTGGACGCGGTCGGCGCCCGGCAGTGCGGCGATGCCCAGCGCGAGGGCGCGCAGGTCGGGCGAGGCCCCCGTGCCGCTGTAGTCCACCGCGAACCCGCCCCCCAGATTGAGGCTCGTGAGCGGCGCCCCGGCGGCCGCCGAACGCGCCGCCAGATCGAGCGCCGAACGCGCCGCCGCCCACAGGGCCTCGGGCTCGGTGACCATGGAGCCCACGTGCACGTGCGCCCCGTCCACGATCAGGTGCGGCCAGCGCGCGCGCGTCGCCCAGGTGGTCAACGCCTCGTCGGGGCTCATGCCGAACTTGCTGGCGCGGTGCCCGGTCTCGAGGTGCGGATGCCCGCCGGCGACGATGCCCGGGTTCACGCGCAACGCCACGTGCACGCGTGCGTCGTGTCGCGCCGCCGCCGCCTCGAGCAGGTCGAGTTCCGCGGGGTGATCGGCGCTCACCGCCTCGACGCCGTGGCGCGCGATCCAGTCGGCCTCCTCGGGGGTGCGACCGTTGCCCGAGAGCGTGCGACGGGTCGCGTCGAGTCCGCACGCGTGCGCCAGTTCGAGCTCGCCGAGCGAGCCGGCATCCACGTGTAGTCCGGCCTCGCGCACCACGCGAACAAGCGCCGGTAAACCGTTGGCCTTGAGCGCGTAGGCGATTCTCGGCTTGAGCGGCGCGAAGGCCTCGCGCAGATGCGCGGCGCGCGCTCGGACGAGGTCCAGATCGAGCCACCAGAAGGCGCGCGCGCCGGGGTGGCGCGCCGCGAGGAGCGCATGTGCACGCTGCAGCAGCGCGGGGTCGTGCACGCTCATCGCGCGCCACCGATCGCGTGCCGCGCGCTCGCCCGCACCAGGTCGTCGGGGGTGTTCACGTTGAGCCAGTCCTCGAGCGATCCGGGCAGGGACTCGACCGGGATCGCGGTCGCGCCCGCCGCGAGGACCGCGCGCGTCACCGACCGTTCGCCGTCGCGCCAGGCGGTGGTCAGCGGTGCGACCGCCGCGGCCGCGTAGACCCCGACCAACGGCTGCAGGCGACCCGCGACCTCGGCGACGACGAGCGGCGCGTCACCGCGACGGTCCGCGAGCGCGCACAGATGCGCCTCGGTCACCCCCGGCAGGTCCACGGGCAGCACGAACGCCTCGTGGAAGGGTCCCGCCGCGAGTCCCGCGACGAGTGCCCCGAGCGGGCCCGTGTCCCCCGGCGGGTCGGACAGGCGCGCGAACGGTTCGGCCCCGAGCGCGAGGTCGTGCGGCGCGACGACGAGCACGCGCTCGGTGCAGGCGGCGAGCGTCGCATGCGCGTGCGCGAGCAACGTGCGCTCCCCCAGCGGTGCGAGCGCCTTGGGCACGCCCGCCTGCAGCCGCACCCCGCGCCCGCCTGCGATCAGCAGGCCCAGGCGTCCGTGCGTCGCGCTCATCCCCGCTCCCCCTCCGTGGTCGCCGTACCGTCTTGGTCCGCGTCGCACTGTAGCCCAATCGGGCCCGCGTCACGCGCGCAGCGCGCACGGCCACGTGCGGTCATGCGCTCACGTCAGCAGGCTCCCCAGCCAGGTGAAGAACCAGACCAGCGCGGTCCCGGCGCCGATCAGCATGAGGATCGCCCCGATGAGGCCGAGCAGGACCGCGCCGCAGCCGGGGTTCGCACTCACCGCGGGCTGGGGTGCGGGGGCCGCCGGTCTCGTCGGGTCGTACAGGAACGAGGGCGGCAGCGGTCGCGGCGGGGGCTGCGGGTCGTCGTTGGACAGCACCTCGGACAGCACGATCGCGTTCACGAGGTCGTCGTCGTCGATGTGCACGAGGTCCTCCGCCGCGCGGCCAGCGCCCGTCGAGCCCCCGCCCGCGCGAGGCTCGTGCGGGTACCGGGGCCGACCACTCCGAGGCTAGCCTTTCGACTCGCGCGCGTCACCTGTGAAACGGCGGCCCGAACCGCCCGGCCCCGGGCGCGCCGAGGGGCGGCCGCGACGCTTGCGCCCCCTTCGGACGGCGGCTAGTCTCGCCCGTCCGTCCCATCGGTACCCCTTTTCCAGCCTTCTGGAGGCTCGATGAGCCTGCGTCGAACCCTCGTCCTCGCGCTCGCGTCCGTGTCGTTCGTGTCCTCGGCCTGGGCCTCGCCCATCGTGCTCAAGCCCGGCGAGTCCTACACCGAACTGTCCGGCGGCGTGACGAGCGCCGACTCGTACTACGGTGCCACGGACGCCCGCACGTCGCTCGGCGGCACGTTCGAGCAGCGCACGTTCCGTTCGCACACCGAACTCGGCTGGCACAAGCGCACCGCGTTCGTGCTCGACGTGCCCGTGGTCAGCCGCACCTTCGCTCCGACCACCGCGGGCTCGGCCACCTCGACGGGACTGGGCGATCTGGGTCTGGGTGTGCGCTTCGCGGTGCTGCGCGGCAACATGCCGGTGAGCCTGTCGCTCGGCTGGACGGCACCGCTGGGCGGCAACCGCCAGCTGTTCCCCGGCACGACCGGCGGCACGGGCCTCGATGGCACCGTGTACGGCTCGGCGCCCGCGACGCTGGGTCAGCCGCACACGTTCTTCGATGCGGGCCTGCAGAGCCTGTCGGCGTCGCTCGCGGTCGGTGGGTCGGTGGGCCGTCACGCGCTCTACTCGCTGGGCGCGGGCTGGACGACGCGCTACCTCACGATCGGCGCGCGCACGGACGAGGACCGCTATGCGGACTTCATGACGACCGACGCGGCGCTGGGCCTGTGGCTCGGCAAGAGCCTGCTCGTGAGCGGCAGCTGGCACGGCGAGACGCAGAACGCGCAGGGTCGCCCGTACGACCGCGTCGCCCCCACGCCGGCCCCCGCGAACGAGACCGAGCTCGAGACGCGCTTCGCCAGCCTCGGCTCGCGCGTGACCTACCGCGTGGACGACAAGATGGACCTGTTCGCGGGCGCGCAGTTCACGCTCTCGGGCCGCAACACGCTCGATGCGAACACCTACTACGCCGGCATGGCCTGGAAGCAGACGGGCCTCGGTCGTCTCGCCGGCGCGTTCGGCGGCACGAAGAACTGACCCTCGCGGGGGCGGCGCGCGACGCCGCCCCCGGCAGGAGTCCCGTATCGCTCCGCACCTCGCACGATTGCTGCGCGCGGCCGCCCGCCATCGGACCGGCCTGCTGTGGGGCATCGCGTGCGTCGTGTGCTCCAACGTCGTCAAGCTCGCGGAGCCGCAGGTGCTGCGGCTCGCCATCGACGACCTGTACCGCGGCGTCACCGCCGAGAAGCTGGGACGCTACGCGCTCGCGGTGCTCGGGCTCGCGATCCTCGCCGGGCTGTTCCGCTTCGGGATGCGGCACTGGGTGATCGGCATCTCGCGCCGACTCGAGTTCGACCTGCGCAACGACCTGTTCGCGCACCTGCAGCGCCAGCCGCTCGAATGGTTCCAGCGCCGCCGCACCGGCGAGCTCATGTCCATCGCCACGAACGACATGGCCGCGGTCCGCATGATGCTCGGGCCCGGCATCATGTACGCGGTCAACACGCTGTCGGTGGGCGTGCTGTCGATCGCGTTCATGCTGCGCATCAGCCCGCACCTCACGCTGTTCTCGTTGCTCCCGCTGCCGATCGTGTCGCTGTCGGTGTGGTGGTTCGGCGACCGCATCCATCACCGCTTCGAGCAGGTGCAGCAGCGGCTCGGGCTGCTGTCGGCGCACGTGCAGGAGAACCTCGCGGGGCTGCGCGTGGTGCGCGCGTTCGGCGCCGAGGGCCGCGAGTCGCAGCGCTTCGACGACCTGTCCGAGGACTACCGCCGCGGGCACCTCGACCTCATCCGCCTCTCGGGCGTGCTGCAGCCCTCGCTCGCGTTCTGGATCGGCGTGGGTGCGCTGCTCGCGATCTGGCTGGGCGGACGCGAGGTCGTGCGCGGCCACATCACGCTGGGACAGTTCGTGGCGTTCACGGTCTATCTGGCCATGCTCAACTGGCCCATGATCGCGCTGGGCTGGGTCATCAACATCTTCCAGCGCGGCTCGGCATCGTTCCGCCGCATCACCGACCTGCTCGACGAGGTGCCCGCGGTCGCCAGCGCTCCGGACGCCGTCCGCCCCGACGAGGCGGCGCGCGGCGCACTCGAGGTGCGCGACCTCACGTTCACCTACCCCGGCGCGACCACGCCCGCGCTGCGGCACCTGTCGTTCTCGGTGCCCGCCGGGGGCACGGTCGCGCTGGTGGGCCGCACGGGATCGGGCAAGAGCACGCTGCTCACGTTGCTGCCGCGCGTGTTCGACCCGCCGCCGGGCACCGTGTTCCTGGACGGCCGCGACGTGCGCACGCTCGACCTGCCGTGGCTGCGCGCGCAGATCGCGGGCGTGCCGCAGGAGCCGTTCCTGTTCTCCGAGACGATCGCCGCCAACATCGCCTACGGCGTCGCCACCGAGGACCGCGACGCGGTCGTGCGCGCGGCGGGCGTGGCGCATCTGGCGGGCGACGTGAACGGCTTCCCCGACGGCTTCGACACCCGCGTGGGCGAGCGCGGCATCACGCTGTCCGGCGGCCAGAAGCAGCGCACCGCGATCGCCCGCGCCCTGCTGCGCGACGCGCCCGTGCTGCTGCTCGACGACTGCCTCTCGAACGTGGACACGCAGACCGAGGAGGCCATCCTCGGCGAACTGCGCGGCGAGATGCGTCGTCGCACGACGATCCTCGTGTCGCACCGCGTCAGCACGGTGCGCGACGCCGACCTCATCCTGGTGCTCGAGCACGGCGAGGTCGTCGAGCGCGGACGCCATGACGAACTGCTCGCGTTGGGCGGTCACTACGCCGCGCTCTCGCGTGCGCAGCGCCTCGAAGAGGAGATCGCCGCCTCATGAGCGACGACGACCGCGACGAGCGCACCGCGCGCGCCTACGACCACCGCCTGGTGCGCCGACTGCTGCCGTTCCTGCGGCCCTACCGCGGGCAGGTGGCGCTCGCGATGGTCGTCACGCTCGCGGCCGCCGGCGTGCAGCTGCTGTATCCGTGGCTCACCAAGGAGGCGATCGACCTCGGCATCCGGCACCGCGACACGGTGCTGCTCGATCGCATCGCGCTCGCGTACCTGTCGGCGCTGCTGGTGGGCTTCGGCCTGGGCTATCTGCAGACGCAGATCATGCAGCGCGTGGGCCAGAGCCTCATGCGCGACCTGCGCGCGCGCATCTTCCGCCATCTGCAGCGGCTGCCCGTGTCGTACTTCGACCGGCAGCCGGTGGGCCGGCTCATGACGCGCGTGACGAACGACGTGGACGTCATCAACGAACTGTTCACCGCCGGCATCGACGCGCTGTTCGGCGACCTGTTCATCCTGATCGGCATCGTGATCACCATGGCGCGGCTCAACGTCGAGCTGCTCGTGGTCACGTTCTCGGTGCTGCCGCTCATGATCCTGGCCACGCTCACGTTCCGCGCCAAGGTGCGACGGGCGTTCCGCGACGTGCGCACCAGCCTGGCGCGCCTGAACGCGTTCATGAACGAGAACCTGGGCGGCATGAGCACGGTGCAGTTGCTGGGCCGCGAGTCGCGGAACCACGATGCGTTCGCCCATATCAACGCCGAGCACCGCGACGCCAACCTGCGCGCCAACCGCTACCACGCGGTGTTCTTCCCGCTGCTCGAGTTCGTGAGCGCCATGGCGCTCGCGCTGATCGTCTGGTACGGCGGCCGTCAGGTCATGTGGACGGGCATCACGCTCGGCACGCTGGTGGCGTTCATCCAGTACACGCAGCGCTTCTTCCGCCCTCTGTCGGACCTGTCCGAGAAGTACGGCATCCTGCAGCAGGCCATGGCCTCGGCCGAGCGCATCTTCGAACTGCTCGACACGCCCGTCGACGACGCGGCCGTCGCGCTGCCCGAACCGGCGCACGGCACACCGCGCGCGGGGGTCGTGCCCGCGGCCGCACCCGCCGCCGCTCCCGCGAGCGGCGGCATCCACATCTCGTTCGAGGGCGTCTGGTTCGCCTACGTCGGCGAGCACTGGGTGCTCGAGGACGTGAGCTTCACACTCGCGCCCGGCGAACGCCTCGCCATCGTCGGGGCGACGGGCTCGGGCAAGACCACGATCACCAGCCTGCTGCTGCGCTTCTACACGCCGCAGCGCGGCGTCATCCGTGTGGACGGCCGCCCGCTCGCGGACTGGGACGCGGCCGCGCTGCGCCGTCGCATCGGGTTCGTGCTGCAGGACGTGTTCCTGTTCAGCGGCACGATCGAGGGCAACCTCACCCTCGCCGACCCGAGCATCACCCCCGAGCGCGCCCGTGCGGCGGCGACCGAGGTGCACGCCGACACACTCATCGCACGCCTGCCCGGCACCTGGCAGGCCGAGGTGCGCGAGCGCGGCGCGACGCTGTCGTCGGGCGAGAAGCAGCTGCTGGCGTTCGCCCGGGCGCTGGCGCGCGACCCCGAACTGCTCGTGCTCGACGAGGCCACCTCGAGCGTGGACACGCACACCGAACGCCTCATCCAGTCGGCGCTGCGTCGCCTGCTCGCCGGGCGCACGTCGCTCGTGATCGCGCATCGGCTGTCCACCATCCACGACGTCGATCGCATCGTGGTGCTGCACCACGGACGGGTGCGCGAAACCGGCACGCACGTCGAGCTCATGGCGCAGGGCGGGCTCTACCGCCGTCTGGTTCAGCTGCAGTACCTCGGGGCGTCGTCGGACGCGACCGGGACGCGTGGAACGCCCGTGGAGAGCCCGCACGTTCAGCCCTGAGCGCCGCCGTATTGCAGGACGCAACGAAGGCGCCACTGAACATGGTTTTGCGACCTCCCGAAGTTCGATAGGCGTTGACCCTTCCGGCGACGCGTCCCTAAACTTCGAGAGTCACTCCGCTCTCCCTCTCTCTCCCTCGCGTCTCTCTCCCGGAGGTGACTTCATGCAGTTGGGTCGTAAGATTCGGGATCTGCGGCTTCGCCGCGGTCTCACCGTGCAGCAGCTCGCCGAGCTCACCGGACTCTCCAAGGGGTTCGTGAGCCAGGTCGAGAACAACCGCACGTCGCCCTCGCTGGCGACGCTGCAGGACCTCGCCAAGTCGCTCGAGACGTCGGTCGCCTACCTCGTCGTCGAGGAGGATCAGGTGCCCTACGTCGTGCGCCGCGACGAGCGTCCGCACATGACGGTCAACGGCAACATCTCGCGCGTCGAGGTGATGTCCGCCCAGCCCCGCCGCAACCTCGAGCTCCTGCAGTGCGAGCTCCCGATCGGCCAGTCGCTGAGCGACAAGCGTCACTTCCATCACGGCGAGGAGGTCGTGCTCGTGTCGGACGGCCGCATCAGCCTCACCATCGGCGATCACGTGATCATGCTGGAGTCCGGCGATTCGTGTCACTTCGACGGCCGCGTGCCGCACTCGATCGACAACGCCGGTGACGTGCCCGCGCGGCTGCTGATCGCGCTCACCCCGGCGGCGTTCGCCGCGGCGGTGCGGCCGGGCGGCGAAGAGGCCAACGGTCACACGGTCGACACCGCGATGCTCGACAACGCGGTCTGACCGGTCCACAGTCCCCCACCACCGGGCGGCGGTCCCTCGGGATCGCCGCCCGTTCGTTTCCCCGTCCGCATCCCCACGCCGGAGGTCACCGAACCGATGCCCGCGCTGCGCGAGGCCGTGCACGAGTTCCGCGACGCGGTCGCGCGGTTCTCGCGACCGGCACGGCTCTATCTGGGGGCCGAGTTCCTCGCCTGGACCGGACACGGCATCTTCGCGGTGCTCTTCAACCTGTTCCTCGTCGAGGGCGGTGCGAGCGAGGCGGCCGTGGGGCGCGCGATCGCCGCGAGCGGCATGGGCACCGTGGTCGCCGCCCTGCCCGCGGGCTGGCTCGCCGATCGCTGGGGCCGACGCCGCACGCTCATGCTGGGCGCCGCGCTCGACGGCACCGGGATGCTGCTGCGCACCGTCACCCCGCACGGGGCGCTCGTCGTGGGCGCGAGCTTCGTCGCGGGCATGGGGCAGTCGCTGTTCCAGATCGCGGCCGCCCCGTTCCTCACCGATCACTCGAGCCCACGCGAACGCACCCACCTGTTCAGCACGTTCTTCGCGTGCGCCCTGCTCGCGGGCGTGTTCGGCAACGCGCTGGGCGGCGTGCTGCCGGCGGTGCTGCGGGCCGTGCAGCCCGCGTGGTCGTGGTTCACCGCGTACCGCGTCGTGCTCGTGCTGGGCGCACTCGTCACGGCGGCGGCCGCGCTGCCGCTCGTGGCGCTGCGCGGCCTCGCCGAACCGCGCGCCCACCGCGACGCACCGCCCCCGACCGTGCGCGACCATCGTCGCTTGGGCGCGATCGCGTTGAACGCCGCGCTCATCGGTGCGGGTGCGGGCTTCGTGATCCCGTTCATGAACCTGTACTTCAAGAACCGGTTCGCGTGCTCGAGTGCGCAGATCGGCGTGTTCTTCGGGATCGCGCAGGTCTGCACCGCGGCCGCCACGCTCGCGGCGCCCGCGCTGGCGCGCCGGTTCGGCAAGCTGCGCACCGCGGTCGCGGCCGAACTGCTGTCGCTGCCGTTCCTCGTGACGCTGGGCGGTGAGCAGCTGCTGCCCGTGGCGGTGGGCGCCTTCTGGCTGCGCGCCACGTTCATGCAGGCCTCGACGCCGTTGCTCAACGCGTTCGTCATGGAGGTGCTGCCGCCGGGGCTGCGTGCGCGCTCGACGAGCCTCAACAACATGGTGTGGAACCTCGGTTGGGCGGCGTCGGCCACGGTCTCGGGCGTGGTGCTCGAACGCTACGGCGACGCGGTGCCGTTCTATCTCACCGCGACGCTGTACCTGATCGCGGCGGTGACGTTCTACGCCGCGTTCCGCGGCACGCCCGAGCACCCCGTGGGCGAGGTCGCGCTCTCGGAGGAGGCCAAGGGCCGGCGCGGCGAGGGTCCGCTGACCGATTGAACGCGTGACCGCATCGGTCGCGCCCACTATGCTGCACGCGACGCCACCACGGACGGGGGCGGACGGTCTCGGAGGGAACCATGGGTCGCTGGGCGATCATCGCACTGCTGCTCGTCGCCGCGTGGTGGGGCTGGACGCGCCACGATCGCTGGCGCGCGCGCGGACACGACGAGTTCGTGTTCCGCAATCGCTCGGGCCGCGTGCTCGAGGAGTTGGGCGTGCGCGTGCAGGGCATGCGCTGGACGCTGCCGCGGCTCGCGGTGGACACGACGATCGTCCTGCGCGTGCGCTGCGAGGACGACGGTCCGTTCGAGTTGTCATGGCGCTTGAGCGGCGAACCGGCGCGGCACGCGTGGCGGGGCGGCGACTACACGCACGGCCCGATCCGCATGCGGCACCGCTTCGAACTGCTGCGCGACGACGGCGTCGTGTGGAGCGCGGCACGTCTGGGCCCCGCGCCGACCTCCGCCACGCGCCCCCGCGACAAGGCCCGACGCGGGCACTGACCCTCGCCCACCGAACGGCGAAGCCCCCCGCGAGCACGTCGCTCGCGAGGGGCTTCACGTCATCACACCCGCGCTTCAGTCGACCGCGATCGGCTCCAGCATGCCCGGGCCACGACGGATCTTACCCGTCGTGGTCTTGGGGAACTCGGCCGCGCGCACGATGACGCGCTTGACGTGCTTGTAAGGCGCCAGCGCCTCGCAGCGCGCCGTGACCTCGCTCTTGAGCACCTGCTCGACGAACGCCGCGTCGCAGACCTTGCCCTGCGTGGCCGCGAACGATTCGAGCGCCGGCAGGTTGGGGTACACGTGCGCGTGCACCTCCTCGCGCTCGCCGCGGGCGTCGAGCCCGCCGGTGACCACGACCTCGAGGATGTACGGCGAGTTCGCGAGCTTCGCCTCGACCTCCTCGGGATAGATCTTCTTGCCCGCCGCGGTCGCGATCATGTTCTTGAGCCGACCGGTGATGCGGACGCGCCCGTCCGGGGCGACGTGCCCCAGATCGCCGGTGTGGAACCAACCGTCGCGAATGGCCTCGGCGGTCGCCTCGGGCTGCCGCCAGTAGCCCAGCATGACGTTGGGCCCGCGCACGAGGATCTCACCGTCGCCGTGCTCGTCGGGGTCGGCGATGCGCACCTCGATGCCCGGCATGGGCCAGCCCACCCCGCCGGGGTTCGGATGCGGCGGCCGGTTGGCGCACACGACCGGCGAGGTCTCGGTCAATCCGTAGCCCTCGAGCATGGGCCAGCCGAAGTCGATGTAGCGCCAGAACACCGCGCGCGCGAACGGCGCCGCGCCGGTGATGAACAGTCGCAGCCGATCCAGACCCGCCTTGCGACGCAGGGGCCGCAGCAGCGTCTTGCCGAGCCTCAGGCCGGTCGTCACGCGCACGAAGCGCGTCACCCCGAGCAGCGTGCGCGCGACCAGACGCGCGGGCAGCGGCGCGTCGGCGATGCCCTTCTCGATCGCCGTCATGAGCTTCTCGTACAGCAGCGGCACGCCGATGAACAACGTGGCGCCGCTCGTCTGCATGTCCTCACGCAGCTCGCGCGACGCGAGCCCGCGCGCGTAGCACACGCTGGCGCCCACGCGCATCGGGCACAGCAGCCCGCCGGTGGACTCGAACGTGTGGTGCAGCGGCAGGATGCTCAGGAAGCGGTCGTCGGTGCCGTACTCGAACGTGCGCGCGACGCACTCGACGTTGGAGAGCAGGTTGTGGTGCGACAGCATCACGCCCTTGGCGTTGCCGGTCGTGCCCGAGGTGAAGATGATGACCGCGAGGTCGTTCGGGTCCCCGGGATACTCACGCCGGGGTGCGTCGGCGAACGCCTTCTGCGCCTGCGCCCAGGTCGAGGGGGCGCCGTCGTCCCCGTCGAGCGTGAGCAGGGTGAGCCCCGGCCGGCGCGCCGCCTTGGCCTCGCGCAGCAGCGCCATGTGCTTGGCGTCGCCGATCGCGTGGCTCGCCTCGGAGGACGCGAGCAGCTCGCCCACCTCCTGCACCTTGAGCATGGCGTCGAGCGGCACCACGACCGCACCGGTCGCGAGGATCGCGAGGTACGCGAGCCCCCACTCGGGACGGTTGTCGGCCTGCAGCGCGATGCGGGCCCCGGGGCGCACGCCCTCGCGCTCGAGTTGCGCGGCGAACGCACGCACCGCTCGCGCGGCGGCCGTGTAGGAGTAACCCTCCCAGCGGCCCTCGACGTTGCGCAGCAGGTACGGCCGATCGCCATGGCGCTCGGCCGCGTATTCGATGAGCTCGGGGATCCGCCGCACCACAGGGGTCGGCGCCGGGAGGTTGGCCATGCGCGGGAGGCTAGGCGCGCGGCCCGTGCGGGGTCAACCTCGCCGACGGGCGACCACGACGTGGGCCAGCACCTCGGCCGGGTCCATGAACAGCCGATCGAGCCCCTCGAACAACAATTGCAGCAACAGGTACAGGACTCGCGCGGGGATCTCGGTGAGCACACGCGTCGGTCCGGTGTTCAAACGACGCACCCCGTCGATCATGGACAGCCCGACGCGCGCCCACAGCCCGCCCACCGGGACGATCTCGACCACGTCGAAACCGGCCTCGCGCAGCAGGTGCTCGGCGCCGAACCGCGTGAACCGGTAGTAGTCCCACGGCTCGTCCACGTGCAACGGCACCATCTGCACGAACTCGACGATCGCCGTGCCGCCGGGACGCAACACCCGGTGCGCCTCCTGCAACAGCCGCACGGGTTCGGGCAGACAGTTGATCACCGACAGCGACAGCACGGTGTCGAACGAGCCGGCCCGGAACGGCAGCGCCTCCGCGACCGCGAACGCGATCGGCCGCTGGCCGCGGTAATGACGCGACGACGGCAGATCGGTGCCCTGATACGACGACACGTGCGGCGCGAACACCGGGGCGAACGGCATCGAGCCGCACCCCACGTCGAGCAGCGCCCCGTGCGCGTGCGGCCGGACGCGCTCGAGCGCGGCGAGCAGCTTGTGGTTCGCGAGCCAGTTGAACTTCCACGGCGTGAAGTGCGTCGTCGCCGCTCGCTCGGTCCAGCGTCGCCACCATCCGCGCGCGGTCATCCGTGCGTCCACTCCACCACGACCTCGCCCACGTTGACGCGCGCGCGCAACTCGCCGTCGACCACGCTCACCTCGGCCTTGGCGTCGGACGCGGCGCCGCGCAGCATCGCGCCGGTCACGCCCTCGGGCACGGGCAGGCGCAGTTCCTCGCGCGGCACGCCGTAGTGGCGCAGCAGCACGCCGCGCCCTCCGAGCGGGCGCCACGACGAGTTGCGCTCCACCAGCTGCCGCACCTCGTGATCGGTGAGGAACACCGCACCGTCGGCGCACAGCCGCGTGAGCAGTTCGCGCAGCGCCGTGCGGCTGCGATCGACCCACGGCTCGTCGAGGTGCGCGTAGTTCATGCGATGCGTGCTCACGATGGCGGGCTGGCCGTGCTGCCACGCCTCGCGCACCTTGCGCACCGCGGCCTCGAGACCGCGCGGGCCCGGGGCGGACGCCTCACCGCCGGGTTCGAACGCGATCCGCGGCGGCAGGTTGAACCGCCCACCCGCCAGATCGGGGAACTGCAGCCCGGCCCAGCGCCGCCGCAGGATCTGCCACAACCGCGGCGCGGCCTGCTCGGCGCGCCCCTGGAACGTGGTCAGCCCGAGCGAGGCGGCCTCGGAGGCGAACCACTCGTCGAAGCGGTAGTCGGGCGGGCAGAAGCTGGTGGGCATGCGACCGAACAGGGCACGGAACGCCTCGATCGCGCGCCGCAGATCGCGCGCACGCACCTCGCGCGGCTCGCTCGGGTCGTACTCGCCGCTCGCTTCGACCGCCAGACACAACGGGCTCTCGTGCTCGAGCGCGCGCCGCGCGTCGTTCTGCCCCCGCCGCAGCGCGTTCAACCACGCCGTCTCGGGCAGATGGTGCAGACCGTGCAGTTCGGCCCACCACACACCGTCGGCCTCGGCGGCACGCACGGCGTCCCACAACCCGGGGCGCTCCCAACGGGCCGGGAAGTCGGGCACGAAGCGCAGCGGCAGTTCGGTCACCGGGAACAGCGGCGGCTCGAGCCCGGCGTAGTCGGGATTGGCGACGATCGTGTTGGCCTGCCACACGGGTCGGTAGCCGTCCCCGCCGCGCAGGCCACGCAGCACGTCCGCGAGCGCCGTGACCTCGTGGGCACGCTCGAGCGTCGAGCGGCCGTAGCGCAGGCCCGCTGCGGTGCGGAACGCGGGCAGCAGGGCGAGTGCGCGATGGGCGCGGTCGTCCGGCACCCATGCACACAGTCCCCAGTCGTCGCTTTCGAGCACGACCGCCTTGAGGCGGTGCCAATCGAGGTTCACGCGCGGCTCCCTGTGTCCGAAGGTCGGCGACTTTATACCACGCCCGTCGGTCGCCCTCCGAGGATGCGTGTTCCGTGCCGGACCCCGCATCTCGCCCGCGGGCAACGCGGTGGGCGGGCCCACCCTGCACCCGAGCACGCGAAGCGAGACGCGCCCCGTGCAGGATGCACGCGGCTCAGGCCTCGTCCAGACCCCTCACGATGGCCTCGCCCAGCTCGTTCAACTGCCGATCGAAGAAGTGGCTCGCCCCCTCCACCTCGAGCAGCCGCTTGGGTTCGGCCCACGTCGGGAACACGCGCGCGAGGTTCTCGGGCCGGCAGATGTCGTCGGCCGTGCCCTGCACCACGAGCTTGGGCACCGCGCAGGTGCGCATCTCCTCGAAGGTCTGCGTGTGCACCGGCGGCGCGATGAGGATCAGGCGCTCGACGTCGGGCTCGGCGGCCGCGATGCGCGAGGCGACCCACGACCCGAACGAGAAGCCCGCCGCCCACGTGCGCGCACGCGGATACCGCCGTCGCAGTTCGGCCAGCACGAGACGACCGTCCTCGAGTTCGCCGCGACCGCGATCGTGCGCGCCCTCGCTGCGACCCACGCCGCGGAAGTTGAAGCGCATCACCGCCCCGCCGCGGGCATGCAGCGTCGAGGCGACGCGATGCGCCACCTTGTTGTGCAGTGTGCCGCCGTAGAGCGGATGCGGATGACACACGACCGCCACGAACGCGGGCTCGACGCCCTCCCACTCCTGGAGCAACGCCTCGAGGTTGCCCGCGGGACCGGCGAGGTCGAGCGGGACGAGTCGCGGGACGGGGCCGGTCACCGACGCGCCGGTTTGAAGCGCGCCTGCAGGCGCTCGTGCACCGCCTCGATCGTCGTGGCGTAGTTGAGCGCACCGCCGTCACCGAGCACGAGCACGCACCCGTTCTCGTGCATCCAGTCCGCCAGGCCCAACGGCAGCGAATCGCGGAAGTCCGTCATGTCCGCCGAGACGCGCGACGGGTACGGTTCGAACTCGTCGTTCCATTCGGCGGTCAGGAACACCTCGTCACCGCCACCGAACAACCCCGCGCTCGAGAAGCGCTCGATCTCGCCGGGCTCCACCAGCAGCGCACCGCGATGCTCGCGCGGCCGGATGCCCTCGTAGCGCAGCCGTCGTCGCACGGCCGGTTCCTCACCGGGCCGCTCCTGCCCCTCGAGCACGGGGACGGCGGCGAGTTCGTGGTCGGGCAACAACTCGCTGTGCTCGATGACCTCGGCGACGGTGGCGTCGAGACGGCCGTGATAGATGTGATCGCTCAAGGGAACGACCTCGGGGTCGGGAGTGGTCGGGTGCGCGGCGGGCGGACAGTCTAGCCGCCCGCCCCGCCCCCCCGCCAGCCTCCTGCGAAGTCGCCCGGGCCGCGCGTCAGCGCCGCCGCGCGGGCGGCACCGTGAGGACCGGGCAGGTCACCCGATGACGCACGCTCGAGACCGTCGAGCCGTAGACCACGTCCGAGAACCCGCGGTGGCCGTGCGACCCGGTGATGAGCAGGTCGGCCCCCTCCTCGGTGACGATGCGTGCGATCTCGCGCGCCGGGTCGCCGTGACCGAGACGCACCCACGTGCTCGCGCCCGTCCCCACGAACTCCCGCGCGAGCGCCTCGAGCGCGCGCAGGTCCTCGCGGCTCTCGGCATCGTCGCTCTTCTCGCCCAACCAGCGACTCGCCGCGCTCGCGGCGACGTGCACGAACACCAACTGCAGCCCCGGGGTCAGCCGCGCCCGCAGCAGGAACTGCAGGATGTTGTCGTCGGCCGCCGCCAACTCGACCGCCACGACGACGCGACGATGCGCGCCGGAGTCCCACGGGATGGAAGCGTCCACGACGCGGGCGGCCTGCTCGCGTGCTGCAGCCGTGACCTGCGAGCCCGCCACGTGGATCGTGGGCTCGCGGCGCTCCTCGGACGGGGCGGTGCGCTCGCGGGTGACGAGCGGCAGCACCAGCAGCACGAGCAACAATCCCGCGAGCAGGATCGCGGCCGGGACGACCAGCGCCCACACCCACCACGCCCCGCCCGAACCGCGCACCCACGACCCGATCGCGTCCACCGCGAGCTTGGTGTTGAGCCCGATGATCAACAGGGCGGCCACGGCCGCCAGGATCCGCACCCACCACCCGTTGACGAACGCCCCCATGCGCGCACGGTCGTTCGTGAACCGGATGAGCGGCACCACCGCGAACGCCAGCTGCAGCGACAGCACGACCTGCGACAGGACGAGCAGCTCGTCGACGCCCGCGTCGCCCTTCCACAGGATGACCGCGACCGCGGGCACGATCGCGAGCAGGCGGCTCACGAGGCGGCGCAGCCACGGCTGCAGGCGCACGCGCAGGAAGCCCTCCATGACGATCTGCCCCGCGAGCGTGCCCGTCACCGTGCTGGCCTGCCCGGCGCACAGCAGCGCGATGGCGAACAGCATCGGCGCGAGCGCGGTGCCCAGCAGCGGGGCGAGCAGATGATGCGCCTCGCGCAGACTGCCGATGTCGTGGAAGCCGTAGCGATGGAACGCCGCCGCCGCGAGCACGAGCAGCGCCACGTTGACGAACAGCGCGGCGTTGAGCGCGACCGCGGAGTCCACCAGATTGAGTCGGCACGCCTCGCGGCGCCCGGCGTCGGTGGGCTCGACCTCGCGACTCTGCACGAGCGCACTGTGCAGGTAGAGGTTGTGGGGCATGACCGTGGCGCCCAGGATGCCCATGGCGATGTACAGCGACTCGCCCCGCAGTCCGAGCACGGTGGGATGCCCGTCGGCGTTCACGCCGAACAGCGAGAACGCCCCGGTGTGGTCGCGCGGCAACAGATGCGCGACCACGGCGGCGTAATCCGGATTCGACAGGAACATCTGGATCGCGAAGCACGTGCCGATCGTGGCGACGAGGGTGAGGATGAACGCCTCGAGTCGGCGGATGCCGTAGTGCGACAGCGCCAGCAGCAGCATGACGTCGAGCACGGTGACGACGACGCCCACGATCAGGGGGATGCCGAACAGCAGTTGCAGACCGATCGCCGCGCCCAGCACCTCGGCGAGGTCGCACGCGACGATCGCGAGTTCGCACAGCACCCACAGCGGCCACACCACCCACTGCGGGAAGGACTCGCGGCAGGCCTGCGCGAGGTCGCGTCCGGTCACGACGCCGAGGCGTGCGGCGAGCGTCTGCAGCAGCACGGCCAGGAGGTTGCTCATCACGAGCACCCAGACGAGCTGGTAGCCGAAGCGCGCACCGCCGGCGAGGTCGGTGGCCCAGTTGCCCGGGTCCATGTACCCCACCGACACGAGGTACGCCGGCCCGGCGAACGCCAGCAGACGGCGGAACCAGTTGCGCGTGCGCGGCACGCGCACCGAACCGTGCATCTCGGCGAGTGAACGATCCTCGTGCGTCATCGCGTCCCCTTCTCGCGTCGGTCGATCATCACACCCTCGAGTCCCTCACGCGCACTCACCACCCGACGGCCCCCGATCTCGAGCGTGCACACACCGTCCTCGCTGTGGCGCACCATGCGCACGCGCGCCCCGGGGACGAGCCCGTGCCGCTTCCAACGCGTCAGACGCGCCCGGTCGTCCCCCCCGCGCACCTCGCGCACGTCGGCGGCCGCGCCCACGGGCAGCGCCGCGATCGGCGCGAGCGCGCGCTGCGGCACGCGCCCCTGCCGATCGGGGATCGGATGGCCGTGCGGATCCTCGGTGGGATGCCCCATGAACCGATCGAGCGCGTCGAGCACGCGCTCGCTCACGTGGTGCTCGAGTTCCTCGGCGTCCTCGTGCACCTCGCTCCAATCCAGCTCGAGCACCCGCACCAGGAACGTCTCGAGCAGGCGGTGCCGCCGCAGCACGTCGAGCGCGGCGCGCGTGCCGGCGGCCGACAGCGTCGCGGCCCCCCGCGGCCCCAGCGTCACGAGCGATTCGGCGGCCAGTCGCGCGAGCATGTTGCTCACGCTCGGCGCGGACACGCGCAGATGCCGCGCGAGCGCCGTCACCGTCACCGGACCGGTGGGGCCGAGCTGCAGCAGCGCCTTGAGGTAGTTCTCGCGCGATCGCGTCGCGGCGGGACGTGGCGTGGACATGGAGGACCTCCGAGGGGACGTTCATTAGGTACGACTAATAACGAGATTTGTCCAGCCTAATGTCGGGGGTGGCGGCGGGCGCGGCCCGGGCGGCTCCCCCCCGCCCCTCGCCCGACGAGCGGGCCCGCGGGCCCCACCGGCGCGGTCCGGGCGGGTTTGGCGGGCCGTGGGGACTCGGCTAGGCTCGCGCAGACGCTGCGCACCTCCATTCAGGAGTCCCCTGATGCCCCAGATGACGATGGTCCAGGCCATCACCGACGCGCTCCGCACGTCCCTGCGGGACGATCCGCGCGTGGTGGTCCTGGGTGAGGACGTCGGCCGCAACGGCGGCGTGTTCCGGGTCACCGAAGGCCTGCAGGCCGAGTTCGGCAGCGAGCGCGTGATCGACACGCCGCTCGCCGAGAACGGCATCGTGGGCGGCGCGATCGGCATGGCGCTGTACGGCCTCAAGCCGGTCGCCGAGATCCAGTTCGTGGACTTCATCTATCCCGCGTTCGACCAGATCGTCTCGGAACTGGCCAAGTTCCGCTGGCGCTCGGCGGGCCAGTACGCCTGCCCCGTGGTGGTGCGCGCGCCCTACGGCGGCGGCATCCGTGGCGGCCTGTACCACTCACAGAGCCCCGAGGCGTACTTCTGCCACACCACGGGCCTGCAGGTCGTCATCCCGTCCACGCCGTCCGATGCACGCGGGCTGCTGCTGTCGGCGATCCAGGGGCAGGACCCGGTCATCTTCCTCGAGCCCAAGCGGCTCTATCGTCACGCCAAGGAGGACGTCGCCGAGACCGCGACCCTCGTGCCCATCGGCAAGGCGCGCGTCGCGCGCGCCGGCGAACACCTCACGATCCTGGCGTACGGCGCCATGGTGCCCGTGTCGCTGGAAGCCGCCGATGCGGCCGCCGAGCGCGGCTGGCAGGTCGAGGTCGTGGACCTGCGCACGCTGCTGCCGCTCGACACCGCGACCGTGCTCGAGAGCGCGCGCCGCACGGGCCGGGTGGTCATCGTGCACGAGGCGCCGCGCACCTGCGGCTACGGCGCGGAGCTCTCGGCGCTGCTCGCCGAGCAGGCGCTCACCTCGCTGCAGGCGCCGGTGCTGCGCGTGACCGGCTACGACACGCCCTTCCCCTACACGCTCGAACACACCTACCTGCCCGACGCCAAGCGAGTCCTCGCCGCGATCGAGCACGTGATGAGCTACTGAGTCCGTGCGCGCCCCGCGACGGGCGCGCCGCCGTCCGACAGGAGCGAGTACGTGATGACCTACGACGTGAAGCTGCCCGACATCGGTGAGGGTGTGGCCGAGGGTGAGATCGTGCGCTGGCTGGTCAAGCCGGGCGAGGCGGTGAAGGAGGATCAGCCGCTCGTCGAGGTCATGACCGACAAGGCGAGCGTCGAGATCCCGAGCCCGCGCACCGGCACGATCGAGACGCTGCACGTCGAGGAGGGCGCGATGGTGCCGGTGGGCACCACGATCATCACCATCGCGGTCGCGGGTGCCGCACCGGCGGCCGCGACGCACACCCCGGCGCCCGCCGCCGCACCCGCGACGTCCCCTGCGGCCCCGGCTTCGACCGCGGCCGCGAGCGCGCCCCGCGTCGAGGCGACGCCGGCCGTGCGCGCGCTCGCCAAGGAACTCCAGGTGGCGCTCGAGACGGTCACCGGTACGGGTCCCGGCGGGCGCATCACCGCGGACGACGTGAAAGCCGCCGCGGGCGGCACGACGAGCGCCCCCACCGCCGCGGCGACCGCGGCCGACGAGGAGCGCGTGCCGTTGCGCGGCCTGCGCCGCAAGATCGCCGAGCACATGCGCCGCTCGCTCTCGACCGCGGCGCAGTTCACGTTCGTGGCCGAGTGCGACTTCACCGCGCTCGTCGAGCATCGCCGCGCCACCGCCGCGCGCGCGCAGGCGGCGGGCGTCAAGCTCACCTACCTCGCCTACCTGTTCCGTGCGCTGCCCGACGTGCTGCGCGCGTACCCGCTCCTCAACAGCACGCTCGATGACGCGACGCACGAGATCGTGCTCAAGAAGCGCGTCCATCTGGGTCTCGCGACCAACACCGACGAGGGGCTCACCGTGCCCATCGTGCACGACGCCGATCGCCTGGGACTGTTCGCGCTCGCCCGCGCGATCGACCGGCTCGCCCTCGCGGCGCGCGACCACAAGCTCAAGCTCGAGGAACTGCAGGGCGGCACGTTCACCGTGACCAGCACCGGCACCAAGGGCGGCGTGCTCGCCACGCCGATCCTGCACCACCCGCAGGTCGCGATCCTCGGCGTGCACGCGATCACCCCCAAGCCCGCGGTCGTGGACGGCGCCATCGTGGCGCGCGACCTCGGCAACCTGTCGCTGTCGCTCGACCATCGCGTCGTGGACGGCGCCGTGGGCGCGGACTTCCTGTACGCGCTCATCGAGCGCCTGCAGAACCCGTCGGCGTGGCTCAACGAAGGAGACCTCCAGTGATGGTCGACGAGACCCTGCGCCGCGTCCTCGACGACGAGGGCCGCGAGATCGCGACGCCGCCGGCGGTGCCGGACGACGACCTGCGCGCGCTGCACCGGCACATGCTCAAGATGCGCCTGCTCGACCAGCGCATGCTGTCGCTGCAGCGGCAGGGCCGCATCGGCTTCTACGGCATGGCCACGGGCCAGGAGGCCTCGGTCACCGGCTCGGCCTATCCGCTCAAGGCCAGCGACTGGGTGTTCCATGCCCTGCGCGAGACCGGCGTGTGCCTGTGGCGCGGCACGACGGTGCAGGAGTTCATCTGCCAGCTCATCGGCAACAGCGGTGACGTGCTGCTGGGCCGGCAGATGCCCATGCACTTCAGCGATCGCAGGGTGAACTCGGTGGCGTGGTCGAGCGTCATCGGCACGCAGCTGCCGCACGCCATGGGCGCGGCCTACGCCGCCAAGCTCCTCGGCCACGACACCGTGTGCGTGGGCTACATCGGCGACGGCGGCACGAGCATCGGCGACTTCCACGCCGCGATGAACTTCGCGGCGGTGTGGAAGACGCCCAACGTGTTCTTCTGCCAGAACAACCAGTGGGCCATCTCGGTGCCGCTCTCGGCGCAGACCGTGTCGAGCAGCATCGCGATCAAGGCGGTCGCCTACGGCATGCCCGGCATCCGCGTGGACGGCAACGACCTGCTCGCGGTCATCGCGGCGCAGCGCGAGGCGGTGGACCGTGCGCGCTCGGGCGGGGGGCCGACCTTCATCGAGTCGGTCACGTTCCGCATGGGCGGGCACTCGTCGAGCGACGACCCGACGCGCTACCGCGACCCCGAGGTCGTCAAGACCTGGGAGCAGCGCGACCCGGTGGCCCGCTTCGGCACCTGGCTGCGCGGCAAGGGCCTGTTGGTGGACGCCGACCTCGAGCAGTGGACCGCCGAGATCAACGACGAGATCTCGGCCGCGATCACCGCGGCGGAGGCGCTGCCGCCGCCGGCGATCGAGACGATCTTCACCGACGTGTACGCCGAGATGCCCGCGCACCTGCAGGAGCAGATGAAGTACGCCCAGGCCCGCGGGCTCGGCACCTCGTTCGACGGGGCGTTCCCGCTGTGAGGGACCTGCTGCTGGTCGCCGGCGGTGGAGCCACGGGTAGCGTGCTGCGCTGGCTCATGTCCTCGTGGGTCGCGCGCGCGGTGGCCCCGTCGCGGTTCCCGTGGGGCACGATCGTGGTCAATCTGCTCGGGGCGTTCGCGATCGGCGCGCTGCTCACGCTCGCGTTCGAGCACGAGCTGCTGCCGAGCGACGCGCGTCTGTTCCTGGTCACCGGCGTGCTGGGCGGCTTCACCACGTTCTCGGCGTTCTCGTGGGAGGCGCTGGCGCTCGTGCGCGATGGGCTGTGGGGCCCGGCACTGGGTTACGTGCTCGGCTCGGTCGTCGGCGGCCTGCTCGCGGCGACGGCCGGCATGCAGATGCTGCGGCGCTGACGCCGCGTCAGTGCGACGCGGCGCGCGAGGCCGGCAGTCGCAGGCGCGTGCCCTTCGCGACGCGATCGTTCGCGAGGTCGTTCTCCATCATGATCGCGTTCACCGAGACGCCCCAGCGGCGCGCGATCTGATACAGGTTCTCCCCCGCCGCCACGACCACGTGCGTGGGCCGCGGACTCGCGACCGGGGACGGCACGGGCGCGAACAGCACGGGGTCCGACGCGGGCGGCCCAGCGGTGCGACGCGGCGCCACCGGCGCACGCGCGACCACCGAGTCCCGCACCGGCGCTGGCGGTGCGGCGACGACGCGGGCCACCGTGTCCACGGTCACGGGTGCGGCGACGACGGGCGCGGGCGCGGTCGGCGCGGACCGCGCGGGTGACGGCGCGACGACGGGCGCGACCTTGATCGTCTCGACCGCGGGGCGCTTGGGTTTCACGCGCGCGGGGCGCGCGCCGACCGTGCCGGCGGGCGCTGCGGGCCGCCACACGAGACCCATGCGATGCGTGCCGTTGGCCTCCGTGGCCCCGGGGATGAACGCGTAATCGAAGCCGAGGCCGGCGACCACCGTGCCGAGGCCGAACGACGGTCCGGTGAGCGTCTCGAGGGCGGACTCACCCACCTGACGGCGATAGCCCGCACGCAGCGCGATCACGTCGCGCCAGCGCCACTCCGCGCCCACGCGCACGTTCTTGACGTAGTGCGTCGGCGATTCGGCATCCATCGTGAGCCGCAGACCGTGCGCGTCGTCCTGCCACGAACCGCCGGCCGCGATCACGGTGGGCAGATCCCACGTCGCGCCGTTGTAGGACATGCGCCCACCGGCATGACGCGTCGCGAGTGCGGCGCCGAACGGACCCACGCGCGCGCGCAGTCCCGCCTCGAACCCCACGCCCGAACCCGTCGTGCCCGCGAGCACCTCGTGCACCCACTCCGCGCCCGCACCGAGACTCAGATGACGCCCGAGCGGCCGCGCCAGACGCGCGGTGAGCGCCAGGTCCGAGACCGAGATCGTGCCCGTCGGCAGGTTGGACGCGTCGCGCCCCTCGATGCCGTCCTCGCGCTGGAAGACCGCCTGCACCGCCCAGCGCGTCGGATCACCCGACATGGCGCCGCCGACCGCGAACCAGTCCTGCGACGCGCCACCGGGCAGCGGGGCGTGCGACATGGCGAGTTCGAGCGGACCGAGTCCCGCGAGTGCGGCCGGGTTCCACGCGGAGGCGGCGAGGCCCTCGCCGCTCGCGAGCGTCGCACCGCCCATCGCGAGCACCGAGGCGCCGCTGCCCACGGTGAGGAAGCTCGCCGCGGCGGTGCCGCCCGAGCCCGCCGCGTGTGCGGTCGACGCGAGTGCGACGAGCACGAGGCCCGCGAGGGAACGCCGGGCCGCGCTCACGGGATCCTCACGATGCGTGCGAGTTCGCGCCGCGCGCCGTCGCGCAACCAGACGCGGTAGAGCCCGGGCGCAGTGACGCGGCGCGCGTCGTTGAGTCCGTCCCAGATCACGAGTTTCGTGCCCGGCGTGGGATTCACGACGCGGATCGTGCGCACGTGCTGTCCGGCATCGTCCTGGATGTCGAGGACGACCTCGGTCGAGCCGACCACCGGCACGGTGAGCGGCAGCGTGACCGGGGTGCCGACGCGACTCGGGTTCGGGTACGGCGGCGCGATCGCCCACTGCAGCGGCGCATCGGCGCTCAAGGTGACGCGGAACGCGGCGCTGCGCGCACTCTCGTTGCCGCTCGCATCCACCGCGGTGATCGCGTACCACGCGAGCAGCGTGTCGGGCGGCGCGGCGTCCACGAACGATTCGAGCGTCACGGGCGTCGTCGTCAGGCGCGCGAACAGGCCCTTGGCCGCGAGCGCGCGATGCACGTGGTAGCCGCGCAGGTCGGCCTCGGGATTCGGGTCCCACTGCAGACGCACGCCCGACGCCTCGACCACCGCGGCCACGCCCGTGGGGGCGGACGGCGGTGCGGTGTCGAGCAGATGCGGCACGACGAGCGCGGGGGCGATGGCCGAGACGCGATTGACGTCGTCGCGGGCGCGCGCCGCCACGTACACGTCGCGCGAGCGATCGAGGCCGACGATCGTGACCTGCTGCACGGTGCCGGGGCCACTCGGGGCGGGCACGCCCGAGACGGGCTGCGCACTCGCCCACTGCGCCTCACCGATCGGTGCGTACGACCACCGCAGTTCGATCGCGGTCACGAGGCCGGTGAGGCTGTCGTCGCCCACCTCGGTCCAGCGCACGGTGACGCTGCCGGCGGTCGTCGCGACGAGCGTCACGGGCACGCTCGCGGGCCGCACGAGATCGCTCGAGGCGAGCGTGGTCGCCTGCGCCACGTTCGACAGCACCGAGCGGTTGCCCGCCTCGTCCACGGTCACGAGCGCGAACCAGTACGCGGTCGCCGGCGTGAGCCCCCCGATCGTGAACGACTCGAGCGAGCCCGCCGGTCCCGGTGCGACCACCGGGTCGACCACGGTCGCGGCCGCGAACGTGCTCGCGTCGGTGATCGGCGTGTTCGCCCAGCGCAGGTCGTAACGCGTCGCACGACCCGTCGTCGAATCGTCACCGGGCGCGGTCCAGCCCAACGTCACCGACGTCTCCGTCACCTGGGCGCACGCGCTGCCCACCGGCACGAGCAGCATGCCGGCGAGGACGAGGGCGAGTGAGCGAGAGCGTGACGACATCCGTTTCGCAGCTCCTGCGGTGGGGCGGCACGACGATCGGTGGGGCGCTCCGCGACGGGAGGACGCACGACGCGGCACCGTCGGTTCTTGCATCACTCGTGCCCGCGACGTCCGCGAGGCCCGCGCGCGCGCGCACCGCCGCGCCAACCTCAAGCCCCGCGCCCCACTGCACGCACGCGTACGCCTCCGGACGGGGCGTCCCCGCGCACCGCGCTCGCGGACGCGTCGTGCAACCTGCAACGCGCGACCGCGCAACCTGACCTCGCACGCAACGTCACGCCGCACTGCACGTCGTCGCGCACACGTGAACGGGAACGCGCGCCGCGCGTGCGAATCGCGGAGTTTGCACGACCGGAACCGCGTGCATGCACCTCGCAGGCCACATTCCGTTGCCCCGCCTCGAACGCGCTCCGTATGCTTGAGACGACGATTCCCCCCACGGATCGTCGTGTGTGCTCGCCGCCGTGTCCCTCTCTCCCGGGAAGCCCGTTCGCAGGTGCGGACGGACTCCCGATCTCCCACGGCGCGCCCCGATGAGCGGGACGCTCCGACAGCCCTCGGAACGCAGGAGCGCGTTGGCCCCACGCCACGCGTGCCCGACCCACCATGCTCGTCGCGTCCACGCCCTCGGTCCCGTCCCGCCTCGTGTGCCCGCTCGGCACGCGGTCGCGGCGTGCCGTGCGCACACGCCGACCCGAGCGGAGGCCGCGATGATCATGCCCGCGAGCCTGCGCTCGAGCCGACTCGGCGAGCTCCTGGTGGAGCGCGGCGTGGTGACGGCGCATCAGGTCGAGCAGGCGTTGCAGCAGCGGGCGGAGCCGCGCGAACGCGTGGGCCAGTCGCTCGTGCGTCTGGGCCTGCTCGACGAGGCGCATCTCGTCGAGGCGCTCGCCCGTCAGTTCGCACTGCCCATCGCGAACACCGAGAAGCTCACGTCGGCGCATCGCGAGGCCGTGCAGCTCGTACCCGAGTCGCTCGCGCGCGACCTGCAGGTCCTCGTGCTCGCGCGCGACGGCGACGTGCTCGAGGTCGCGGTGAGCGATCCGCTCGACCTCGTCGCGCTCGATCATCTGCGCGCACTCACCGGTTGCCGCCTCACGGTGTGGATGGCGGCGCCCTCGGAACTGAGCGAGGTCATCGAGCAGTTCTACTCGGAGTTGCGCACCACCGAGCACCTGGGCGCGATCCTCGACAACCTCGACGTCTCGACCTCGACGACGGAGGAATCCGACGTCGATCTGGCCGTGCTGCGGCAGCAGGTCGAGGACGCCCCGGTCGTGCGTCTGGTCAACCTGATGATCGCCGAGGCGATCGACGCGCGCGCCTCCGACATCCACGTCGAACCCGCACGCGACCGCGTCACGGTGCGGTTCCGCATCGACGGCGTGCTGCACGAGGTCATGAAGCCGCCCAAGCCCCTGCAGATGGCGATCGTCTCGCGCATCAAGGTGCTCGCCGATCTCGACATCGCCGTCCGGCTGCTGCCGCAGGACGGGCGCCTGTCGGTGCATCTGCCCGACCGCGAGGTCGACCTGCGCGTCTCGACGCTGCCGACGGCCCATGGCGAGAAGGTCGTCATGCGTCTGTTCGACAAGAGCGCGTTCGAACGCCGCGTCGAGAACCTGGGCCTCGAGGGTGCCACGCTCGAGGCGTTCGTGCGCGCGATCCGTCAGCCGCACGGCATGGTGTTGATCTCGGGCCCCACGGGCTCGGGCAAGACGACCACGCTGTACTCGGCGCTGCAGGCCATCAAGAGCGTGCATCGCAACCTGATCACGGTCGAGGATCCGATCGAGTACCACATCGAGGGCGTCGCGCAGGTGCACGCCAACGCCAAGGTCGGCATGACCTTCGCGCGCGCGCTGCGCGCCATCCTGCGGCAGGACCCCGACGTGCTCATGATCGGCGAGATCCGCGACCCCGAGACCGCCGACATCGCCGTCAAGAGCGCGCTGACCGGACACCTCGTGTTCTCGACCGTGCACGCCAACGACGCGCCGGGCACGCTCACGCGTCTGGCGGACATGGGCGTGCCGCGCTACCTGGTGGGCTCGGCCATGTCGCTCGTGATGGCGCAGCGCCTCGTGCGTCGCGTGTGCGAGCGCTGCAAGGAAGCGGTGGTGCCCACGCCCGAGGACCTGGCCGCGCTGGGCCCCGACGGCGCCCTGCTCGAGGGCCACACGGTGCCGCACGGTCGCGGCTGCATGGCCTGCAAGCAGACCGGCTACGCCGGCCGGGTCGCGCTGTTCGAGGTACTGGAACTCGACCGTGGCCTGCGCCGCATGGTGCTCGACGGCGCGCACGAGGACGAGATCCGCCGGCGCGCGCTGGCGCAGGGCTTCGTCACGCTGCGTCGCGCGGGGCTGCACAAGATCCTCGAGGGCGTCACCACGATCGAGGAAGTGCGCGCCGTGACGCTGGGGGACGCCGACTGATGCCGAGCTACTTCTACCGAGCGCGCGACCTGAGCGGTCGACCGCATGAGGGGATCGAGGTCGCCTCGTCCGAGGACGAGGTGCTGCGCGCGCTCGCGCAGATGCAGCTCACCCCGGTGCTCATCGAACCGCGTGCCGCCGCCGCGAGCCCGGCGCGCCCCGCCCCCGTGGTCGCCGGCACGCCGCGCGCGCGCTTCGCGTGGGCCCGCGCCCGCGTCGCGCCGGGCTCGGTCGCGCTGTTCGCCCGTCAGCTCTCGACCATGATGGCCGCCGGCCTGCCGCTCGTGCGCGCGCTGCGATCGATCGCGCGCGACCACAGCGACCCGCGTCTGCGCCCGATCCTCGAACAGGTCGGCGACGACGTGCAGAAGGGCGACGCCCTGTCGCAGGCCCTCGCGCGGCACCCCGCGGCCTTCAACCCCGTGTTCGTGAGCCTCGTGCAGACCGGCGAACTGAGCGGCTCGCTCGACGTGGTGCTCGACCAGACCGCGGGCTACCTCGAACGCGCCGAGGTGCTGCGCCTCAAGGTCGAGGCCTCGCTGCGCTACCCGACGTTCATCCTCACGTTCGCGGCCGGCGTGCTGCTCGCGATGTTCCTCAAGATCATCCCCATGTTCTCGGACATCTACGCCCGCTTCCACGTGCAGCTGCCCGCGCCGACGCGCGCGCTGCTCGCGGTGAGCCACGGCCTGACGTCGAACCTGCTGCTCGTGGCCGCCCTGAGCGCGGGCGTGGCGTTCGCGATTCGCAACTGGCTGCGCACCGACGCGGGCCGCGTGCGGTTCGACGCCTGGCAGTTCCGCCTGCCGCTGTTCGGCGACCTGTTGCAGCTGTACGTCATGACCCGCGTCGCGCGCACGCTCGGCATCCTGGTCGCGAGCGGCACGAACATCCTGTTCGCGCTGCGCGTGCTGCGCCCGGTGCCCGGCAACCAGTTCGTCGCCAAGGGGCTCGACGACGTGCGCACCGCGGTCGAGGGCGGCGCGTCGCTGTCGAAGGCCATGGCCGAGACCGGCGTGTTCCCCGACATGCTCATCCAGATGACCGCCACCGGCGAGGAGACGGGCCGTCTCGACGAGATGCTCACGCGCACCGCCGACTTCTACGAACAGCGGGTGACCGCGAAGGTCGAGGGCCTGTCGTCGCTCGTCGAACCGATCGCGATCCTGCTGCTCGGTCTCGTCATCGCGCTGATGCTCGTGGCGCTGTATCTCCCGATCTTCAACCTGGGCCATGCGATGCGCTCGGGGATGTTGGGCTCCTGACGGAGCACAGCGCCCGGGGGCCGGCCGGCCCTCGGACGTGGAGGCGGGTGCCGTGCGACCGCACGGTCCCCGAGGAGGTTGAACCGGCCATTCACAGGAGAGACGACCGTGGACCGCAAGCGTGAGAAGGGCTTCACCCTCATGGAACTCATGGTGGTCATCGTGATCGTGGCGATCCTCGCCGCCGTCGCGGTGCCGCTCTACGTCAACTACGTGAAGGACGCGCAGCGCACCGAGGCCAAGGCCGCCATCGGCGCGGTGATCACGGCCCAGCAGACCTACTACCAGGTCAACGGCCTGTACTTCGCGCCCGAGACGTTCACGGTCGGCGCCGCCGGCCAGCAGCTCAACTGCGACCTGACCGACGCCCTGTCGAACTGGGACATCCAGGTGACGCAGGGTGACGCGAACGGCTTCACGGTCAGGGCGACCGGCAAGGCCGGCTCGTCGACCGAGGGTCGTCTCGTGCAGCTCGCCCGGACCCGCAACGGTCAGGACGTCTGGACCGAGCAGTGATGCACGCGGTGAACCTCCTCACCCTCCTCCACGGTGGCCGGCGCACGCCCTCGGGCGTGTCGCCGGCTCGACCGTAGCCGGTCGCATGCTCAACGAACGCGGCATCTCGCTCACGGAGGCGATGACGGCGGCCACGCTGTCGGTGATCGCCGTGCTCGGGCTCGCCTACTCGTTCGGCGAGGGACGTGCGCTCGTGGACCGCTACGAGATCGCGCGTGCGGCTCTGGGGGAGGCGCAGAGCCAACTCGAATCCATGACCCTGTGGTCGCGCACCGATGCGCAGCTCGCGTTCGGTTACCGCTCGACCCCGACGCCGTTCCTGTACGAGGGCGTGCAGCGCGGCACCTCGCAGTGGGTCGTCACGGCGGTGGACGATCCCGTGCTCACCGGCACGCAGGACCTCAAGCGCGTCGTGGTGACCGTCCGTTGGCGGCAGGGGTCACGCGCCGATTCGCTGTCGCTGGAGCGCCTGTGGCTGCCCTGAGGCCCGACCGCGACGAGCGCGGACTCACGCTCACCGAGGTCACCGTGGTCATGGTGCTCGGCACGATGATCATGGCCGGACTCGTGGCGTTCTATCTGTCCAGTCAGGGCCTGTGGCTCGAGGCCTCGACGCAGGCGATCACGCAGCGCGAGGCGAGTCTGTTGACCGCCGCCATGCGCGACAGCATCCGGCAATCGGGCTCGGCCCTCGTGACGCCCTCCCCCGATGCGCTGCATCAGCAGCTGTCGCTGTATCGACCGGGCGCGTCCACGCCCTACTACTACTTCTGGTGGGAACCGAGCGACTCGCTCATCCACGCCGGTCCCACGCTCACGCGCGGCCCCGCGACGGCGATGATCCAGTCGCGCGCCGTGCGCATGCAGCTGCTCGCCGCCGCCTCCGCGGTGCGCGTGGACGTGCAGCTGCGCTCGGCCAACGGCGACCGCGTGGACGCGAGCGCGTACGCGGTCATGAAGAACTCGGCGGAGTACGCCCGGCTGGTGAACCGATGAATCCGAGCCCGGAACGCGACCAGGGCGGCTTCATCCTCGTGGGCGTCGTCATGTTCACCCTGGCGCTCACCATCCTGGGCCTGTCGCTGTTCTCGCTGTCCAGCTACGAGGCGCAGTTCTTCGACGGCAGCCTCACCCGTGAGCAGGCGCTGCAGCACGGCGAGAGCGGCCTCGAGCTCGTGCGCGCGCTCATCAGTGCACCGCCCGGACGACTCGAGGCGGCACAGTCCGCCGTCGGTCGTTACGGCATCACGCGTGCGATCGCCTACCAGTGGCGCAGCGCCGATCCGCGCGACACGACCTCGCGCGGCCTGCTCAACGCGGACAGCAGCGTGGTCATCGTGGTGACCGCCCGCGAACGCGGCGCGACGCGCACGCTGCAGGCGCGTTTCACCCCGGTCCCGCCCGCCAATCCCTATCGCAACCTGTTCACCGCGGCCGGTGGCCTGCGTTACGACACGGCCAACGGCGCGGCCCCGACCGTCGAACTGCAGGGCTCCGTGTGGACGCGCGTCACGAGCGCCGCCGACACCGCGTGGGTGCCGTACGTGCGCTGGCTCTCGGGCCGCCCGTTGGTGAGCGGACTGCCCCCGGTCCCGGCGGCCGATGCGTTCGTCGATGCCCGACTGGCGACGGCGAGCGCGCCGACGCTGTGGGACGCGAAGAATTGCATCCTCACCTTCCGCAACACCGGCACCACCCCCCGCACGTTCGTGAGCCCGCCCTCGCCCACGAGCGCCGCGGGTCGCGACGAGTACCGGCAGTACACGTTCTTCACGGATGCGACCACGACGATCAACGTGCGCGGCACCTGCGTGTGGGTGGTGCCCGCGGGCGTCTGCTTCCGCCAGCGCGTCGTCGTGCAGCCCGAGCCCGGGCAGTCGGGTACGCTCGTGATCGTGGCCAAAGCCAACGGCCTCGCCCCCGGCTACACGAATCGCGGCATCTGGTTCCAGAGCGGACTCGATCTGACCGACCCGGGCAACACGCGCGTGTTCCTGGTGAGCGCGGGCGACATCGCGCTGAGCGCGCTCCGCAACCTCGCGAGCAAGGACGTGCGCGCGCTCTCGGTGCTCGCCGGTGGCAGCCTCGAACTCATGGGGCCGCCCACGGGTTCGACCTGGAAGCTGACGCACGATGCGACGATGGATGCCATCGCCGACGACCTGCTGGCACGCGGCGCGCTGCCCTCGACCTCGGGGGGATCGACGACGATGTACGCCTACACCGGCGCGAGTTGGAAAGAGACGCGCCTTCCATGATACTCGCATGATGGCGTTCGGCGTCGGCTCCCGTCCGTGGGCGGGTCTGGATCTCGGCACGCACAGCGTGAAGCTCGTCTCGCTCCTCCCGGGAGCGACGCGCGGGCGACACGCCGAGGTGCCCATGCCCGTCGTCGCGGACGGCGACACGCCCTCGGCCCCCGCGATCGCCCAGTGCATCGCCGAGTGCATGCAGCAGGTGGGTGTCGCGCCGCGCGGGTTCCGCGGCATCACCATCGGTGTGTCGGGCCCGGACGTGATCGTGAAGCCGATCGCGCTGCCGCTCATGGACGAGGCCGAGGTCGCGGGCGCGCTGCGATTCGAGGCGCGCAAGCATCTGCCGTTCGACGTGCAGACGCTGGTGCTCGATCATCAGGTGCTGGCGCGTCACACGACCGACAAACGACTCGACGTACTGCTCGCGACGGTCTCGCAGCAGCGACTCGATCGGGTGCTCGCGCCGCTGCACGAACTCGGGGTCGAACCCGCCATCGTGGACGCCGCGCCGCTCGCGCTCTCGAACGCGCTCACCCAGACGCTGCCGCGCGAGGTGCAGAACGAGGCCGACGCGCACGTGCTCGTCGATCTGGGGCACACGAGCGCCTGGTTGACCCTGCGCGTGAAGGGACTGCCGTTCTTCGCGCGCCGCCTCGACTGGGGCGGCGAGAGCCTTCGTCTGGCGATCGCGGGTGCGGTGACCGATCCGACCGTGGACCTCGCGACGCGGTTCGCCTCGGGCGACGCGTCGCTCGCGAAGGACACGCCGCTCGCGCAGGCGGGACGCGCCGCGGTGCTGCGGCTGGCCGACGAGATCCGTCGCTCGCTCGCGTTCTACGGCACGCAGGCCGCACTGCCCGAACGCCTCATGCTGCACGTCTGCGGCGGCACCGCGCGCGTACCCGGACTCGTGGAGCAACTCGGGATCGCGCTCGGCTGGCCCACGCGCGTCTTCGCCCCGGCCGAGGTCGGCAGCCGCGAGACCGGCCGCGACCCGCAGTTCGCGCAGGCGCTCGGCCTGGCACTGAGGTCCGAATGAGCCCGGTCTTCCGCATCAACTTCCGCCGCGAGGCGTTCCGTCGGCAGCGCGCCGAGCAGCGTGCGCGCGTGATCGGTCTCGGGGTGTGGCTCACCTACTTCGGGGTCCTCGCGGTGCTGCTCGGTCTGTACGGTCTCAACCTGGCGTCGATCGCGGATCGCAATCGGCATCTGGAGCGCCAGTTGGAGCGCATGCGCACCTCGCCCGATCAGGGACACGAATGGCGGCCCTCGCCCGACGACGCGACCGCGGCCGCCGGTTGGCTGGGCGATGCGGGCCGCTGGCGCGACCTGCTGGTGCGCCTGCCCCTGCTGCTGCCCGAGGGCGCGCGCTTGACGAGCGTGCAGTGGAATCCGGACGACATCAGCGGCGGCGAACGGCGGCTGCTGCTCACCGGCGTGATGCGCCCGCTCGCGGGGCAGGACCCGATGGCGCGGATCACCGACCTCGTGGGCACCGTGGGCCGCGACTCGTGTCTGACGGCGCGCTTCCGTGGCGTGCGTCTGGTCTCGACCCGCATGCGCGACTCGGGTGAAGCCGAGTTCCAGGTGGAGTGCCGATGAACGGCCTCGATCGGCGTCTCGCCCCCGCGCTCGTCGCGCTGCTCGTGCTCGCGCTGTTCATGCTCGTGCACTCGCTCGTGTTCGCCCCCGCGGCGGCGCGCTATCGGCGACTGCTCGCCTCCGCCGGCACGATCGGCGCCTCGATCGATCCCAGTCTCGCCCCGCCCCCGGTGCCGGCCGCGGTCACCGTGTTCCTGCAGCAGAACTCGGTCGCCCCGTCCGACGTGGGCCGACGCGCGGAGTCGGGGGAACTCGCGACCGACCTCGTGCGCCGCGTCGCGCAGGCGGCCGACGCGTGCGGACTCACGGTGGTCGAATCCACGCCCGGCGTCGCCAACCGCACGACGGGGCCGCTCGAGGTGCGTGCGCGCGTGCGGCTGCAGGGCCGCTACGAGCAGGCGGTGGCGCTGCTCGACCGACTCGACCGTGACCGCGCGCTCTATCGGATCGAACGCATGACGCTGTCCGGTGCCGAGACGGGCACCGTCGAACTCGAACTGGCACTCGCACGCATGCTCGTCGAACGCGGGAACGGTGCCCGATGAAGCGCGACCCCATGGACCTCGTCCCGGCGCTCGTGGCGCTCGTCGTGCTGGTCGTGGTCGCCGTTCAGACGCTCGCCGGGCTGCGCGTCACCGGGGCCTACGGCACCGGCGCGCACGGCAGCCGACTCGCGGTGGCGCCCGCCTTCCGCACCCTCGAAGCCCAGTTGTCCACGCCGCGCCCGGCCGCGCCGGCCGCGCCCTCGCGCGACCCGTTCATGTTCGGACGCGCCGCGGTCGAAAACCCGGTGAGCGTCCCGGCACCGACCCCGGTCCGGGCCCGAGCGGCGGCCCCGACGGCCCCGAGCGAGCCCGTGCTCACCGCGATCCTGTTCGACAACGACCCGCGCGCGCTGCTGCGTTGGAAGGACCGCGACTGGACGGTGCGTCAGGGCGGACTGTTCGATGAGTTCCAGGTGGTCGCCATCACCCGCACGCAGGTCACCCTGCGACGCGGTGAGGCGACCCTCGTGCTGCAACGCCGTGACCCCGGAGACACCCCGTGATCCCGTTCTCCCGACTGCTGCGCTCGACCCTGCTGCTGCTGGCGTTGTCCCTGACGACCGCGCAGGCGGCCTCGCTCGATCGCCCGATCTCGCTCGACGCCGATGACGCGAGCCTGCCCGCGGTGCTCAAGATCCTCGCCGAGAAGGGCGACCTCAACATCGTGACCGGCCCGGGCGTGAGCACGGGCAAGATCACCATCCATCTCAAGGACGTGCCGGTCGAGCAGGCGGTCAACCTCGTCGTGCGCGCGGCCGGGTTGGCGTACGAGCGCATCGGTAACTCGATCCTCGTCGCCGACGCCAAGGCGCTGCGCGACGAGACCGGCCTGTCCTCGTACACGCTCACGCTGCAGTACGCCGACGCCACCGAGGTCGCGGCCGCGCTCAAGGGTCTGTCCGACAACATCCAGGTGGACCGCGGTGGCAACCGCCTCATCGTGGTCACCTCGCCGCGCGTCATCGCCGACATGCAGTCGATCGTGCAACAGCTGGACCAGCCGGCGCGGCAGGTCATGCTCGAGGCGCGCATCCTCGAGGTGAGCACGGACGGTCTCAAGAAGCTCGGCGTGGACTGGGACCTGCTCAATCGTCAGGGCTTCACGTTCGTCGAGGGCACCACGGACGCGACGTTCGGCGGTTCGCTCGACGAACCCGGCGCGCTCACCGATGCGCCGGGCGTGGCCGGCACGCCGGGCACGAACGACGTCTGGAAGCTGCGCAACTTCAATCGCGTGCCCAAAGCGTTCCGCGTGTTCCTGGATGCGCTCGTGCAGGACGGCAACGCGCGCGTGCTCGCGAGCCCCAAGCTGGTCACGCTGAACGGCAAGGAGGCGAGCATGCTGTCCGGCACGCGCATCCCCTACCAGACCGGGCAGACCGTGTTCGCGGGTGGCGCGGCGGCGCCGACGACGTCGGTGCAGCACGAGGAGGTGGGCATCAAGCTCGCCATCACGCCGCTCATCAACGCCGACGGGTACATCACCGTGCGCATCCGTCCCGAGGTCAGCTCGATCAGTGGCTTCCGCGGCACCTCGGCCGACCTGCCCGTCGTCGCGACGCGTCAGGCCGAGACCACCGTGCGCCTCAAGGACGGCAACACCGTGCTCATCGGCGGTCTGCTGAGCGAGGAGGAGACGACCAACGTCACGCGCGTGCCGCTGCTCGGCGACCTGCCGCTCCTGGGCCGGCTGTTCCAGCACTCCAAGACGACCAAGGCCAAGCGCGATCTCATCATCGAGGTCACGCCGCGACTGCTGCCCGATCCGGCGAAGTGATCGCGGGTGCAACGACACCGGGCTGTGGCGGCACCGCTGCACGCGGCGGCCGCCCCGGCCCGGTGCACGTCCGGGACGTCACATCGGGGCCGGCCCCGCGCTCGCCAGCATGCCGCCGTACCACACGCCCCACAGGCCCAGTGCCACGCTGAGCGCCACGACCACGGCCGCGAGCCCGATGAGCACCAGCCGCGGCGCATGCCGGTGCATCACGACGAGGAACGCCAGCAGCAGCGGGATGCCCACGCCCTTGACCAGCATGAACGCCAGCCACGAGCGCTCCATGAGAGCGGCGAGCAGCGGATTGCCCTCGGCGTTCCCGAACCTCAGGATGCCGAACGACGTGGCGATCAGGTCGAGCGTGTTGAGCAGGATGGCGAGCGCCATCAGGATGCGGATCGGCAAGGCGGCCTCGTACACGGAGCGGGGTTTATCGTGTAGCGTGGCCCCGTCGGTCCGCCCTCTCAAGGAGAACCCGCCGTCGTGGTCCCTTCCGACCTGACCCTGTTCGGTCTCACCATACTCGCGGTCCTCGGCGCCGTGCTGGGCAGTGGCATGACCGCGCTCGCGTGGCGGCTGCCGCGCAAGCAGTCGTGGGTCGCCGGTCGCTCCCGGTGCACCGCGTGTGGTCGCGTGCTGGGGCCGCTCGACCTCGTCCCGGTGTTCAGCTGGCTCTTCAGTCTGGGCCGCTGCCGCACGTGCGGCGCGCGCGTGAGCGTGCGCTACCCGCTCATGGAACTCGCCTGTGCCGCGTGGGCCGTGCTCATCGGTCTCAAGCTGGGATGGACCGTCGCGCTCGCCCCGGTGCTGCTGTGGGGGGTGCTGCTCGTGGCGCTGTTCATGATCGACCTCGAGGTGCAGCTCCTCCCCGACGCGCTCACGTTCCCCGGCACGCTGCTGGCGCTCGTGGCGGCGGCACTGGGCCCGGGCCTGCGGCACGCGCTGCTGGGCATCGTCGTGGGCGCGGGCTACCTGTGGCTGTTCCTGTGGCTGTGGGAGAAGGTCCTCAAGCGTGAGGGCATGGGCGGCGGCGACGTGAAGCTGGGCGCCATGTTCGGTGCGCTCACCGGACCCGTCGGGGCGTTCGTGACCATCTCGCTCGCGGCGTTCGGCGGCTCGCTCGTGGGTCTGGTGCTCATGGCCACGCGCCGCGGGAACATGCGCACCGCACTACCGTTCGGCACGTTCCTCGCGCCCGCCGCCATGGCCGCGTACCTGTGGGGCCAGGGCTGGGTCGACGCCTATCTGGCGCTGCTGCGGCGCTGACCGCCGCACGCGGTTGACGCGGCCCCCCGGGGTCCCGATGCTCGCCGCGTTCCCCACGGTCCCTCGCCTCGGAGCCCGCCATGTCCGCCCTGCACTCGCGCCTCACCGGTCTCGGCTTCCACGTCCCGCCGCGCACGGTCACCAACCACGACCTCACCGCGCTCATGGACACGAGCGATGCGTGGATCGTCGAGCGCACCGGCATCCGTGAGCGCCACTTCGTGGATCCCGGCACGGGCTCGAGCGACCTGGGGGCCGAGGCCGCGCGCCGTGCGCTCGCCGACGCGGGCCGCACCGCCGCCGACGTGGACTTCGTGATCTTCGCCACGACCACGCCCGACTACATGTTCCCCGGCAACGGCGTGCTCGTACAGCAGCAGCTGGGCCTGGGCACCGTGGGTGCGCTCGACGTGCGCAACGCGTGCAGCGGGTTCCTGTACGGCCTGTCGGTGGCCGACGCGTTCGTGCGCATGGGCCGCTATCGCTGCGTGCTCGTCATCGGCGCCGAGGTGCAGAGCACCGGGCTCGACCTGAGCACGCGCGGGCGCGACATGGCGGTGCTGTTCGGCGACGGCGCGGGCGCCGCGGTGGTCGAACCGTGCGAGGCGCCGCGCGGGATCCTGTCGTGGGCGCTGCACAGCGAGGGCGCGCTCGCGCGCGAACTGTGGTGCGAGGCACCGACGTCGCGCGAGGCGGGTCGCGTCACCCCCGAGATGCTCGCCGCGGGTCGGCAGTACCCGCAGATGAACGGCCGGCAGGTGTTCAAGAACGCCACGACGCGCTTCCCCGAGGTCATCCAGGAGGTGTTGAGTCGGAGCGGGCACACGCTGGACGAGGTCGCCCTCATCGTGCCGCATCAGGCGAACCGTCGTATCGGCGATGCGGTCGCCGAGCGTCTGGGCGTGCCGAGCGAACGCGTGTTCCAGAACATCGAGCGCTACGGCAACACGACCGCCGCGAGCATCCCGATCGCGTTGACCGAGGCGCGCGACGCGGGCCGCATCCACGACGGCGACCTCGTCGTCCTCGCGGCGTTCGGGGCGGGTTTCGCGTGGGCCGGTTGCGCGCTGCGCTGGTGAACCGCGCAGGCTTGCCGAGCGCGCCCCGCGCACGCTAGCGTGGCGGGTCAGAACACCGCGGCAGGGACGCCGACCGTGCGTCCGGGCCGTGCACCCGGAGGAGTCCCTGTGACCACGTCCCCGCTGCCCCGCCGTCTCGCCGCCCTCGCGACGATCGCCGCGCTCGCCCTGCTGCCCGGGTGCTCGCTCAAGCGCATGGCCGTCAAGAGCGTCGCCAACTCGCTCACGACCGGCACCGACGTGTTCGCGACCGACGACGATCCCGAGCTCGTGCGCGACGCGCTGCCGTTCGGGCTCAAGACGATGGAGTCGCTGCTCGCGACGATCCCCGATCACGAGGGCCTGCTGCTCGCGCTGTGTCAGGGCTACACGCAGTACGCGTTCGCGTTCGTGCAGTCCGAGGGCGACCTGCTGGTGAACACCGACTACGCGCGTGCGACCGCGCTGCACGAGCGCGCGTTCAAGCTGTTCGTGCGCGCGCGCGGCTACGGCCTGCGCGCGCTCGCACGGCGGCATCCCGGCATCGCCGACTCGCTCGCGCTCGCCCCCGAGCGCGCCGTCGCGCGCCTGACGGCCCAGGACCTGCCCGCGCTCTACTGGACGGCCGCCAGCTGGGGCTCGGCGATCTCGTTGGGCAAGGACAAGCCCGAGATGCTGGCGGATCTCTCGGCCATCCGCGCGCTCGTCGAACGCGGGCTCGTGCTCGACGAGCGCTACGAGGCCGGCGCGTTCCACGAGGCGGCCATGGTGCTCGATGCGATCCCGGGTGGCGGCGGCACGCCGGAGAGCGTGCGACGGCACTTCGCGCGCGCCCTCGAGATCGCCCACGAATCGCGCCCCTCGCCGTACGTGACGCTGGCGCAGAGCGTGTCGGTGCAGACGCAGGACCGCGCCGAGTTCGTGCGTCTGCTCGAGCACGCGCTCACGTTCGACCCCGACCGCGACCCCCGGCAGCGACTGGCCACGATCGTGCTGCAGCGCAAGGCCAAGGCGCTCCTCGCCCGCCAGGACGAGTTCTTCCTCGATGACGCCTCCCCGACCGAAGCCGACACCACCACGACCCAGGAGAACCGATGATCGTCCCGAAGTCCCGTTGGTCGTTCCCGTCACTCGTCACGCTCGTGCTCGCGACGCTGCTGCTCGCGCTGCCGCGGCCCGCGGCCGCCCAGGGCGCCGTCGTCAAGCTCGCCACGCTCGTGCCCGAGGGCTCGGTGTGGGACAAGGCGTTGCGCGACATGGGCACCGAATGGTCCACCGCCACGCAGGGCCGCGTCTCGCTGCGCGTGTACCCCGGCGGCGTGGCCGGTGACGAGCCCGACGTCGTGCGCAAGATGCGCATCGGGCAGCTGCAGGCGGCCGCCATCACCACCGCCGGCCTCGCCTCGATCGACCCGTCGTTCAACGTCTTCAACGTGCCGATGTTCTTCACCTCGTACCCCGAGCTCTACGCGACGCTCGCCAAGCTCGAGCCGACGCTCAAGCAGCGCCTCGACGAGAAGGGCTTCGTGCTGCTGTCGTGGGGCCACGGCGGCTGGGTGTACTTCTTCACCAAGCAGCCGGTCGAGTCGGTCGAGGGCATGCGCAAGACCAAGCTGTTCATCTGGGCCGGTGACGACAAGATGGCCGTCATCTGGAAGGCCAAGGGCTTCAACGTCGTGCCGCTCGCCGCGACCGACATCATGACGGGGCTGCAGACCGGCATGATCGACGCCTACCCGACGACGCCGCTGCTCGGCCTGACGCTGCAGTGGTACCGCCAGACGCCGAACATGGTCGGCATGGGCATGGCACCGCTCGTGGGCGGGCTCGTGATGACGAAGGCGGCGTGGAACAAGCTGCCCGAGGCGGACCGCGCCAAGGTGCAGGCCGCCTGCGACCGCATGGAGCGCAAGCTCGAGATCGAGGTGCCGCGTCAGGACACGACGGCGGTCGCCGAGATGAAGAAGCGCGGGCTCAAGGTGATGACGATCACGCCGGCCAACGCGGCGCAGTTCCGCAGTGTCGCCGAGGACTTCGCCAACAGCATGGCGGGCGTGCGCATCCCCAACGACATCCTGCTGCTCGCGCGCAAGGAGCGCGACGCGTTCCGCGCCTCGCACAAGTAGCCGCCGCGCACCGTCGACACGAGAGGCCCGGATGCCATCGGCATCCGGGCCTCTTCGTGAGGAACGGTGGGCCTCAGCGCATGCCGCTGGTGCGCCGCGGCGGCGGCACCTCGCGCAGCCCCTGCTGCGGCGGCGTGAACGCGACCGCCTGCGGCACGGCCTCGCCACGGGCCTGCTCGAGCAGCGCCTGGACCATGAACGCCATGCCCACGAGCGTCACCGCGCCCGACACGAGGTCGGCGTGCGGCGACACGTTCGCGTGCACCCAGGCGAACACGATCGCGGTCACGTTGAGCGTCTGCGTGAGCACCATCATGGCGACGTTCGGCCACGTCGCGCTCGGGCGGGACGCACGGTCGGTGAACCACTGCGCCTCACCGTTCTGCTCGTACGTCCGCCGCAGGTAGGTCGCGATCTCGGTGACGCGATGGCGCGCGACCGTGAACGCGAACGCGCCGAGCGCGGCGCAGAGCTGCACCGGCAGCGCGAGCCCGGGGTGGCGCGTGGTGACGGCCGAGGACAGCAGGACGCACGCGGTGAGCACCGCGGCCGCCCCCACGAACTGCGCCGTGCGCTCGACGTCGCGCGCCTCGGTCATCAGGGCCGTGTACTCACGGCCGCGGAACGTCTCGTCACCGGTCATCGTGTCCTCGCGGGGTCTTCGGGGGGATCGCGGCCGCGGGGGTCCCCGAGGCCGGTCCCGGGGTCATCGGCAGGTCCGGAGGTGGGATTGAGTGCGGTCCCCCGGGGGCGGGGCCGTGCGCGCCGCCGCATTCCGCACTGGGGTCCGCCCCCGTGCGGATGCTAGGCTTCCCGGTCGGCGCGCCTCCGTCGCGCCCCCGCATCGCTCCGCGTCTCGCACGACCACCCCGGGACCCCTGCCCATGCCGCGTCGCGCCCTCGCCGCCCTGTCGTCGCTCCTGTTCGCCCTGCTCGTGGCCGCCCCCGTCAGCGCCGCGCCGGTGACGTTCCCGCCCCTGCCCGACGGCACGGTGGAGGTGCGGGACGAGGCCGACGTGGCGCCCTATCTGGCCGCGTGGAAGGCCCACCAGTTGCAGCGCACGTTCGCGATCCAGGCGCCCGCGACCGCGAACCAGCTCGCCTACGACGTGCGCGGCTACGCCCTCGACCTGAGCTTCGCGACCAGCACGTCCACCGTGTCGGGCACGGTGCGCGTGCAGGCCACGGTCACGAGCGGTCCGCTCACCACCATGGACCTGGATCTGGCCGCCAACATGGTGGTGGACGGCATCACGTCGGGCGGCACCGCGGTCACGTGGACGCGCGCGACCAACCTGCTCACGGTGAACCTGGATCGAACCTACGCCACCGGCGAGGGGCTGGACGTGCGCGTGACCTACCACGGCACGCCGGGCACCGCGTCGTTCGGGTTCACCACCGCGAACGCGCGCCCGCTCATCTGGAGCCTGTCCGAGCCGTACGGCGCGCGCACGTGGTGGCCGTGCAAGGACGCCCCCGAGGACAAGGCCGACTCCGTGTACATCCGGTTCACCGTGCCCACCGGCCTCGTGACCGCCTCGAACGGCCGTCTGCTCGCCTCCGCGGACAACGGCGTGACGGCGACGACGATCTGGCGCGAGTCGCACCCGATCGCGACCTACCTCGTGTCGATCGAGAGCTATCCCTACACGCTCACGACCGACTGGTACCGCCCCACCCCCACCGATTCGATGCGCCTCGATTTCTACAACTTCCCCGAGAGCGTGGCGGGCGCGGCGGCGGTGCAGGCCAAGGTCAAGACCATGATCGGGGCGTTCGCGGGGGACTTCGGCGAGTACCCGTTCCTCGACGAGAAGTACGGCCATTCGCAGTTCCTGTTCGGCGGCGGCATGGAGCACCAGACCTGCACGAGTCTGGGCACGTTCAACGAGTCCGTCGTCGCGCACGAGCTCGGCCATCAGTGGTGGGGCGACGCGGTCACCTGTCGCGACTTCCATCACATCTGGGTCAACGAGGGCTTCGCCACCTACTCCGAGGCGCTGTGGTCGGAGGCGGTCGGCGGCGCCGCGGCGTACCACGCGGACATCAACCTCAATCGCTTCTACGGGGCGGGCTCGGTCTACGTGCCGGACGCCACCAACGAGAACCGCATCTTCGATTCCAACCTGTCCTACAACAAGGGTTCGTGGGTGCTGCACATGCTGCGGCACGTGCTGGGCGACACGGTGTTCTTCGCGGGGCTCAAGCGCTACGGACAGGATCGCGCGTACGGCACCGGCACCACCGAGGACGTGCAGGCCGCGTTCCAGGCGGTGAGCGGCCGCGACCTCACGAAGTACTTCCAGCAGTGGGTGTACGGCGAGTACTACCCGGTGTACTCACTGGCGTGGTCGGCGGCGGCGGGCGGCGGCGGCTACGACGTCACGTTGACGCTGCGCCAGACGCAGTCGTGGCAGCTGTTCACCATGCCGATCGACGTGCGGGTGACCACGACCGCGGGCCCGCGCACGTTCGTCGTGCAGGACTCGCTCGCCAGCCAGACGTTCACGCTGCACGTGGATGCCGAGCCGACCGACGTCGCGCTCGACCCGGACGACTGGTTGCTGCGTCAGATCCAGTACGAGATCTCGCATCCGACGTTCGATCGCGCGGTGCTGGTCGTGAACGGCGTGGACTGGGCCAACTACGGCACCGAGATCACCACCGCGTACACGGACAAGGCGCTGCAGGGCGATTACCCGATCGACTTCTGGGACCACTTCGCGGCCCCGGCGGCCGGCTACCCGGCCACGCTGCCCACCCCGCTCGGGCACGGCCCGGTGCCGCCGGGGGTGATCGGGCGCTACCGCAACGTGATCTGGATCGGCAACAACTTCAACGGCGACCTCGACTCGTGGGTGCAGACGCCGATCCTGTCGTACCTGCGTGCGGGCGGGAACGTGCTGCTCATGGCACGGCAGGGCGACGTGTTCGTGACCGATTCGCTGCGCACGTATCTGGGCATCACGTTCACGAACACCGGGGCGACGTTGACCGACTGCCTCGCGACCCGCCCGGGGCTCGTGGCCATGACCCGCACCGCCGCGCAGAGCCTGTGCAGCCTGTTCGATACGACGCGCACGCGCACCGACACGGCCCTGCTGTTCAAGGCGACCTCGGGCTTCACGCCGCAGCGCGGGATCGGCGTCATCCGCACCCCGCTGGGCGGCGCCGGCCTGCGCCCGAACGGCGGACGCTTCGCGTTCGTCTCGGGGCGGCCCTATCGCTGGACGCACACGCTCGCCAAGTCGAACGTGAACACGATCCTGGGGACCTGGTTCCAGGAGCCCGTCTCGGGCGTGGCGGTGGGTCGCGATCCCGCCGCCGCGCCGTTGTCGTTCGCGCCGGTGCGACCCAACCCGGCGCACGGCGAGGCCACGCTGCGCTTCACGCTGCCGCAGCCCGGGCCGGTGACGCTCGAGGTGATCGACGCGAGCGGGCGGCGCGTGTGCGTGCTGCCGCAGGGCACGCTCGCCGCGGGGCCGCACGAGGTCCGCTGGGACGGTCGTGACGCCACCGGACGCCCCACCGCGCCCGGCCTCTACTGGGCGCGTCTGACGAGCCACGGGACCTCGCGCACGCAGCGCTTCGTGCGCCTCGACTGAGCCGCACGCGATGTGAGACACGAACGAGGCCGGTGCGGGACTCCGCACCGGCCTCGTTCGTGCGACGCGACGGGACGATCAGGCGAGGTTGTGGAACACCTTCTGGACGTCGTCGTCCTGCTCGAGCATGTCCACGAGCTTGAGCACTTCCTTGGCCTGCTCCTCGGGCAGCTCGGTGGGCGTGCCGGGGATGTACTCGAGCTCCGACGAGATCGGCGTGATCTTGCGATCCTCGAGCGCCTTGGCCAGATGCCCGAACTCGCTGAACGCGCAGCGCAGCATGAGCTGCGGCTCGCCCTTCTCGCCCGTGGTCTCGCCCATCTCCTCGAGACCGAAGTCGATCAGTTCGAGCTCCAGCGACTCGGCGTCGAGCCCGGCCGGGTTCAAGCGGAACACGCCCATGCGCTTGAACTGGAACGAGACGCTGTTCGTGTTGCCCATGTTGCCGCCACCCTTGTTGAAGTGATGGCGGATGTTGCCCACGGTGCGCACGATGTTGTCGGTGGCGCACTCGACGAGGATGGCGATGCCGTGCGGGCCGTAGCCCTCGTACAGGATCTCCTCGTAGCCGGCGGTGTCGTGGCCGGACGCCTTCTTGATGGCGTTCTCGACCTTCTCCTTCGGCATGTTCGCGGCGCGCGCGTTCTGGATGACGCGCTTGAGGGCGGGGTTCGAGTCCACGTTCGGACCGCCCTTCTTCACCGCGATCGTGATCTCCTTGCCGATGCGCGAGAACATCTTGGACATGCGGTCCCAACGCGCGAACATCGTGGCTTTACGGGTCTCGAAGATGCGTCCCATGGTCCGTTCCCGGAGAAGGTGGGGTTGCGACGTCGGGGCCGCGCGGGGTCGCGCGGCGGCCGTTCAGGATAGCGTGCGGCCCGCGCCCCGCACAACGCCGCGCGGTCCGGAGCCCGCCGCGCCTCGCGGCGCCGCGGTTCAGCGCGCGAGCGCGGTGTCGGGGAACGCCCCGTCGGTGGTGTCGGGGGCGGCGACCCCCGCGGGGGCCGGGGGCGGCGTCTGCTCGGCCAGACGCTCCAGCCGCGCCAGGCCCTTCTCGAAGTCGCGCCCGACCGCGGCGTCCATGTCCACGAACAGGGTCATCACCTTGGCCATGAAGTTGTTGCGGCCGCTCATGCGCCAGGTCACGTTCGTGCCGCCGACGACCGGCGTGAACGTGAACCGCAGGTCGCTCGAGGCGGCGAACGGCTTGAGGAAGTCGAGGGCGATCGCGACCTCGCGCGGCGGCGTGAGCGTGCGCAGCGTCATGCGCCCCTCGCCCACCTTGTCGTCGCCGACCCAGTGATAGCTGGCGCCGGGCCCGGTCGCCGGCCCCGACCAATCCGTGCGCATCGCCGGATCGAGGTCCTGCCACGGCGACCACTCCGGGAACCGGTGCAGATCGGCGACCAGCTCGTACACGGTCTCCGGGGCCACCGCGACGACGATGCTGCGCTCGACCGCGTACGCGCTCGGCCGGGTCGAGGCCAGGACGAGCACGCCCAGGATGACGGCGGAGATGAACAGGAACAGCGCGAGGGCCAACTTCTGGATCATGTCGGGCGGCTCCGTGAGGCGGCGGGACCACCCCGAGGGAACACGCCGAGGGGCCTCCCGCACGAGGGGGATGCGCGGAAACTAGGGGCTCGCCCGCGCAGCGTCCAGCCCTGCGGCGGGCCCGGGCAACCCGTCGCCCTCACGGAACGCCCGCGCCGACCGAGACTCCTCGAATCCCCGCAGCCTCGCGCCGCCCCCACCCTCGGAGCGCCCATGTTCGGTTGGTTCCGCCGCCTGATCCGACCCGCCACCCTTATCGGCCCGGTCGCCCCCGTCGCGCCCATGGCCACGGACTCGCCCCGCACGCCCTTGCGAGCCCCCAGTCCCGAATCCGCGTTCATGCCGCCCGCGATCGTCCCCACGGTGTCCGCCGAGGCGGTCGAATCCGCGCGCGACCGCTACCGCGCGACACTGCGCCGTCACCTGCGGGCCACACTCGCCGAACGCGCGCGCGCCATCGCGGCCGACCTGGGCCGCGGCGCGCACACCGACGAGGTGCGCGCGGTGCTCGATCGCGTGGTCCATGCGGACGATCACACGCTGCGACCGATCCCGACCGCGGCGCAGCGCGCGCTGCGGCTGGCGCGTCACCCGTTGTCCAACCTGCAGGACGTCGCGGACGCGTTCGAGCGCGATCCCTCGCTCGCCGAAGGGCTCATGCGCATGGCGAACTCGGTCTGGTACCGCGTCGGCGACACCGAGGTGGACTCGTTGCACGAGGCGCTGCAGCGCACGGGCTCGTCGGGAGCGGAAGCGGTGATCCTCAAGCACACGCTGCACCACACGCTGTGCCGGCCGGGCGGCGCGTGCGAGGCCATGACGTCGCAGGTCTGGCTGCACCTGACGCGGACCGCCTCGATCGCGCGCGAACTCGCGCGCGGCTTCGCCCTCGATCCCGAGGCCGCGTACCTGCTCGGGCTGCTGCACGACGCCGGCAAGTTGGTGCTGTTCGACACGATCTCGGAACGCCGGCGGCGCACGCGGACCGCCTCACCGCTGCCGTTCTCGCTGTTGCGGCGAATGCTGGGCGAGTTGCACGAGCCGCTCGGTGGGCTGGCGCTGTTGCACTGGGGACTCGATCCCGATCTGGCGGCCGCGGTGGCCGATCATCACCGCCGCACCACGCCGCACCTGCCGCATGCGGCCTCGGAACTGCTGTTCGTGGCCGAGCGCGCCGATCTCGCGATCGCGAGCGGCACGCGTGGTGACGCGCACGAGTGGATCGCCCGCGGCGGGCTGGTGCTGGACGCCGAGACGCTGCAGCGGGCCTGTCACCACGCCACCGAGGGCGCACTGCGGTTCACCCACCACGAGGCCGATGCGCTCGCGGTGGCGTGAACGACGACCTCACCAGCGCAGGTCGAGTCGCTCGAGTCCGCGGAAGTGGTAGGTGTCGCGCCAGCGCGGCGGCGACGCCAGGGACAAGCCCGGCAGGCGCTCGAACAGCGCCGGCAGCACGACCTGCAGTTCGAGTCGCGCGAGTGGGGCGCCGACGCAGAAGTGGATGCCACCGCCGAACGACAGGTGCGGATTCGGCGTGCGTGCGGGCTCGAACCGACGCGGTTCGGGGAAGCGCACCGGATCGTGATCGGCGGCCCCGAGCAGCAGGCCCACCTTGTCCCCGGGCGCGAACGCGACGCCGTGGATCGTGCACGGCTCGAGCACGTAGCGCGTGAACAGGTGCAGCGGCGTGTCGAACCGCAGCACCTCCTCCACCGTGCGCGCGGTGGCGTCCGCGTCGGCGAACGCGACCGCCGGATCGATCCCCGCCTCGAGCAATGCCCGCACGCCGTTGGCGATCGCGTGCACGGTCGCCTCGTGCCCGGCGATCAGGAACAGCATCGCGGTCGAGACGCGCTCGGGATCGCTCAGCCGATCGTCGCCCACCTCGCTCGCCAGGAGCGCGGTGAGCAGGTCCTCGCGCGGGTCGCGCGCACGTGCGGCGTACAACTCGCGCACGAACGCCGAGAACGCCTGCGTGGCCTCGACCGCGCGCCGCTCGACCTCGGCGTCGCGACGCGCCTGGTACATGGCCACCATGTCGTGCGACCAACGCAACAGATCGGGCACGCGATCGAGCGGTGCGCCCAGCAGATCGCAGATCACCTGCACCGGGATCGGCGTGGCGTAGTGCTCGAGCAGCTCGACCGTGCCACGCCCGGCGAACCGATCGATCGCGGCGTGCGCGAGCGCGGCGATGCGTGGCCGCAGCGCCTCGTTCACGCGCGACAGGAACGGCCGGTTGACGAGCATGCGCATGCGCGTGTGCGCCGGGGGCTCGAGCTCGAGCAGCGCGTTCGCCTCGTAGCGCGTGAACGCCTCGAGGTGCGCGCTCGGCTCGGGCCAACCGAGGGATTCGCGCGAATGCTTGTGCGTGATCTGCCGCCCGAGCCGGGGATCGCGCAGCAACGCGCTCACGTCCTCGTGCCGGGCGAAGCACCAGTGCTCGTACTGCGCCCAACGGAACACGCCGCCGACCGCATGCAGCGCCGCGTAGGCGGCGTACGGGTCGGCGACGAACGCGGGGTCGCGCGGGTCCAGATCGAGCGTGCGCGTGGTCGCGTCGTAACGCCCCGAGGGCGGGATCGGCAGGGAGCTCATGCTCGCCATCATGCGCCCCGCGACCGGGACGCGCCACGCGCGTGCGTCACGGACGAGCACCCGCCGCCACCGCCGCGCGGCGATCGCGCACGAACGCCTGCAGGTCGAGCGCCTTGCGGAACCCGGGGTACCACGTCAGCACGCTGTCGAGGTGGGCCAGGGACGCGTCCCATTCGCCGCGTGTCTGCAGGACGGCGGCGAGCGTCAGGTGCGCTTCCGCCTCCTGATCCGAGAGTAAGAGCGCCTCGTGCGCGCGCGCCTCGGCCTCGGGCAGCCGGTCGCTCTGCCCCAGCAGCCACGCCTCGTAGCCGACGATGCGGGCGCGGATGTGCAGCGCCTCGCGATCGGTCTGCAGGGAGTCCGCGCGCGCCAGCCGCGTGAGCGCCTCGGCGGTGCGGCCCGCACGCTGCAAGCGCGCGGCCGCGAACAGTTCCTCGATCGCACCCGGCGCCACGCGCCGGATCGGCGGCGTGGCGTCCTCGCGGAACTCGAGCGCGCCGGCCAACGCGTGCGCGCCCGCCTCGTCGAGCGACTCCCAGCGCACCCAGTGCAGGGTCGAGTCGCGCCGCCACACCTGCAGCGCGCGATCGCCGAGCGCGTAGTCGGTACCGTGCGGCGGATGCACCCATGCGATGCGCGCGCCGTGCGGCAGCACCGGATACTCGCGCGCGAGCGCGGTGCGCACCTCGCGCGCCAGACGCTGCAAGCGAGCGAGCCGCTCGAAGTCCACGAACGCGCCGCGCTCGGGGGCGAGCCGCGTGATCGCCGTCGGCGCCACGGGCGCGAGCACGAACGTGGTGACGCGCAGCGCCACCAGGATCACGAGCAGCGCGGGGTGCGCGGTCCCGAGCAGGGCGGCCAGCGCCACGCCCGCGCCGAGGCTCGTGTACACGATGCGCTCCGGCGACCACACCGGATGCACGGGCAGCAGCGTGAGCGTGGCGAGGATCGTCCATGCGAGCCCCACGAGCACGAGACCGCGCACGCCCGCGAAGCGCGCCCGCGCGGCGGCATCGGTGGCGAAGCGCAACCCGGCGAGCCCCACCAGCAGCACGCCCGCGCCGACCAGCGCGCCCTCCCACGCCACCGGCGTCATGGGCAGGCTGACACACGCCCGCAGCGTGCCCGCGAACGCCCAGGCGTAGCGCGCCCCCTCGCCGAGCATCGCGGGCCCGAGCCCCGCCTCGAGCCCGTGCGGCAGCGCCAGCGCCATGCCGCGACGCACGAGGACGTAGGCGATCGCCCACGCCAGCGCGAGCGACCACGCGCCCACGATCCAACGCACCCGGTGGTGGCGGTCGTCGGTGCGTGCGAGCCACGGCAGCAGCAGTGCGGTGACGATCGCGGTCTCCTTGCACGACAGCCCAGCGAGCAGCGCCACGAGCGCGAGCGCGAAGCGACCGCGCGCGGCCGCCCACCACGCCAGCCCCGACGCCACGACGAGACCCAGATCGACGATGTGCACCGGCACGGTGACGAGCGCGCGCGTCGCCTCGAGTCCCAGCGGGAACGTGGCCGCCACCGCTGCGGCGGGCCCGTTCAACCGATCGCGCGCGAGGTCGTACACGAGCACCGCGACGAGGCCGAGCAGCAGCACGTGCAGGGTCGCGAGCACGCCCGGATGCGACAGGATCACGTCGTGCCACAGACCGTACCAGCCCTGGTAGGCGAGCGGCCGCCAGAACGAGGCCGAGCCGCCGCCGTCGAACCACGACCACGAGCCCGAGAACAGCACGTGATGCAGATGGTCGAAGTCGTCCGCGACCGGTTCGCCGAGCGGCGCCCCCCATGCGCGCGCGATCAGCAGCACGAGCGCGATCACGATCGCGAGCAGCCAGGGATCGCGCGCGAGCGCCGGTCGCACGGGCGGGACCGGGGCGACGGCGTCGGAAGCGGGCCGGGGGGCTTTACGGGGACGCGCGGACATGCGCGCGAGTCTAGCGCGCGGGGTGCGCCCGCGGCGAGCGCACGAGGCCCCGCGATGGCCTAGACTGTCCGCTCCACCCCATCCCCACGGAGGTCACGTGTCGCTCGCGCTCCTCGGATTGTCCGGCAGCCTGCGCGCCGGTTCGCACAACACGGCACTGCTGCGCGCGGCGACGTCGCTCGTGCCGCCCTCGGTCACGCTCACGGTGCGCACCGTGCACGACGTGCCGCTCTACGATGGCGACGTCGAGGCGCAGGGGCTGCCGGCGGGCGTCGTGGCGCTGCGCGAGGCCATCCGTGCGGCCGACGGCGTCGTGATCTCGACGCCCGAGTACAACCACGGCGTGCCCGGCGTGCTCAAGAACGCGCTCGACTGGGTGTCGCGGGGTGCGGATTCGCCGCTGCGCGGTCGGCCGGTGCTGCTGCTGAGCGCCTCGCCCGGCGGCATGGGCGGCGTGCGAGCGCATCAGGCGTGGCTGCCGACGCTGTACGCGGTCGGCATGCGCATGCTGCCGGGCCACGAGTTCTGCCTGTCGAACGCGGGCCAGGCCTTCGCGGCCGATGGCTCGCTCGCCGACGAGCGCACGCGCGAGCGACTGCGTGCCGATCTCGCGACGTTCGCGACCTGGTGTCGGACGCCGCGCTGAAGTCGCGGCCGCCCCAACGAACGATGCCGTGAGCGCGGGTCCCACGGTCGGCTGCGACCGTCGCTGGCGTCGGGGGATGTCCCGTGAGTCGCGGGGACTCGAACGGGGCGCCAGCGGGACTCGTCTCACGGCATCGGCGCCGCGCCCGCGCGTGGAACGTCGGTCTCGGCGTCAGGGGATCCACGACCACCCTCGCGGGGCGGCGCAGCGTCACCTCGACCGGAACGTCCCTCGCGGCGGACCGCGGAAGATCTGGCAGGCCAGGGGTCTCGGTTCGTGACCAGGCTGAGCCATCCTCTCGGCCCGATCCGGTGAACCAGCCCCCCGACGCTGCCATGCGGCTCGGTCGGAATCGACTCCGGCGCGACGCGCCTCCGACCTTCGAACAGGGGGTCGAGAATGAACAGGTTCACCGTGGACGGCGGAACCAATTTTTCTCGACTTGCCAGCGAAGTATCGGCACCAGTGCGTCGCGGCACCAGCGAAATGTCGGGATTGCCATTTCTTTCCCGGTACCACTTCACATTCCACCGGGGCATCCAGTCCCGCCGAGTTGTCATGCGCCGGGCGTGGAACCGCCCGAGCGCGAAGCCGCACGTCGGCGCGGGCGGAGCGTTCAACCGACTGTGGATGTGCGCGATAGCAGGTGACCGCGACGGCACGACCTGCGCTCTCCCACGCACCGCCTCGGACGCGTCTCGCCGCGAACGACGTCTCAGTCCTCGAGACGCGCGAACATCGCCTCGAGTTCGCGCTGCCAGCCGTTGTCCTGGAGACGGAACCGGCGGCACGCGCGGCGCAGTGCGTTGAAGCGCTCGTACACGGGGACGCGCGCCCACAACGACGCGTTGCCCCCGTAGCCGCGCCGGAACGCGTCGATCCCGACGGCGGCGGCCTCGCTCGAGAGGTGCGACCGCAGATACGCCGTGAAGTAACCCACGTCGAAGGCGGGGTCCCCCGATGCGGCATCGTCCCAATCGATCACGGTGACGTGCACGCCGTCGTCGAAGAGCTGTCGCAGATGGAAGTCGCGATGCAGCGGCGTCACCGGGATCAGCCCCCACTCCGCGCTCTCCTCCTCCAGACGTGCGAGTGCGCGCGTGATGCGCACCGCGTACTGCGGCAGCGCGGCGGCGAGCACGCGCGGCGCGGGTCGGATCAACTCCTCGATGTGGTCCTCGAGTCGCTTGGCGGGCCCCGGCACCACGGCGAGTGCATGGAACTCCGCCAGCGCACGACCGATGCGCTCGAACACCGCGGAGTCCTGCAACGGATCGGCATGACGGCACGACGCGCCGCTCGCGGCACCGGTCACCAGCGCGCGCGAGGCCTCGAGCCACGTGATGGGCTCGGGGACGCGCAGCGTCGCGGTGGCGGACGCGTGCAACTGGCGCAACAACGCGAGCTGCGCGGCCCCTCCGCCATCGGGACGCAGCTTGGCGATGAGCACGCGATCGCCCTGCCGCCATTCGACGACGGCGCGGCCCTCGGGCGAGGCGTCGAGCATGCGCGGCACCCACGGCCCCGGATGGCGCTCCGCGAGTTCCCCGCCCGAACCGAAGATGCGGTCGTTCAGCATCGCGCGCACCTCAGCACGGTCTCGGCGGCCCGACGATTGCCGGTCGCGAAGTCGTCGTGCGCGTAGGCCGCGTGCATGGCGGCCAGCCGTTCGGGCGCGAGACAGGCCGCCGCGAGGTGCTCCGCCGCCGCCGCGACGTCGTCGGTCGGCAGCACCTCGGCGAGGCCGCGCTCGGCGAGTTCGGCGACCCGCTGGCGCTGATCGTCGTGCGTGCGATGCCCGGGCAGGAAGAACGCCGGACGGCGCTCGAGCCGGATCTCGCTCACGCTGTTGTAGCCGCCCGCGGACAGCACGGCGTCGGCGCTCGCGAGCAGGCTCGCCATCTCGGGCTCGCTCGCGAGCACGATCATGGCGTCGTCCACCGGCTCGACCGCGAGCGTCGCGTTGGGCCCCAGCACGAGCACGTGCCGGAAGCCGCGCACGAGCCCCGCCAGTCGCGCGTGCGCGGCGCGCGCCACCGCCACGAAGTGCGCCACGTCGTCGGCGAAACCGCCGCCGCCCGGCGTCGAGACCAGGGTGAAGCCCCTGTCGACGAGTCCCAGACGCGCGCGCAGCGCCGCGGTGCGCTCGGCCGAGGCGCGGCGCGCGATGGGTCCCACGAACGTCGTGCGCGGCTCGAGCGGGGACGGCAGCTCGTGCCCGAATCCCTCGCGCGTGTGCGGCACCACGATCGCGTCCATGGCGGCGACCTGCGGATGCGCGAACACCTGCGCCTGCCGCTCGTCGGCGCAACGGCGCATGACGAACACGTGGCGTGCGCCCTCCTCGGTGAGTCGGGTCGGCGGCATCGTGTCGTCCACCACCACGTCGGGGGCGAACGCCGCCAGTTCCGGGGGCAGCGCATCCAGCGTCGCGGGATCCTCGGCCACCTGATGACGGATGCGGGCATCGTCGATCGGGAACGGCGGCTCGGACCGCGTGAGGAACCGCACCTCGGTGGCCGGTTCCAGTGCGAGCAGCTCGCGCGCGATGTTCAGCCCGCGCATCCAATGCCCCAGTCCACGGCGATTGTAGACGCGGAACAGCACGCGCAACGGCTGTGCGCCCCACAGCGCGCGCAGGCGTCGCGTGTTGGCCGCGCTCGAGAATCGTCGCTCGACGAGCGCACGCGCCGCCTCGGCGAGACGCACGCGTTCACCCGCGTCGGCGAGCAGCGCGCGCAGCGCGGCCGCGAGGGCGGTCGGGTCGTGCTGCGCCACGATCCGGCCGGTCACGCCGTCGGTGATCGCCTCGGGGATGCCGGTGACGTCGGTCCCCACGCACGGCGTGCCGAGCGCCATGGCCTCGAGCAGCACCGTGGGCAGGCCGTCACGATCGCCGTCGGCGGCCACCACGCACGGTGCCGCGAGCACGGCGGCCTCGCGCATGTGCGCCCGCACCTGTTCGGGCGAGCGGGCACCCCACAGTCGTACGCGATCGGCGAGGCCGTGCGCCGCGATGCGCGCCGCCAGTGCCTCGCGTTCCTCGCCCTCGCCCACGACGTCGCAGCGGAACGACACGCCCTCGCGCGCCAGGATCGCCGCCGCCTCGATGAGATCGGCGAAGCCCTTCTTCGCGATGAGACGGCCCACCGCGAGCACGACCGGGGCGCGGTCCCGCGGCGCGCTGTACGGGAACGACTCGAGCGGCAGCCCGTTGTAGACGAGCGACGCGCGCCGTCCATGGGTGCGCTCCAGGAACTCGACGTTGAAGCGGCTCACGGTGACGACCTGCGCCGCGTCGCGCACGTAGTCCCGCAGCGCGACCGGATCGACGCTGTCCTCGAAGATGTCGCGCGCGTGCGCGGTGAACGAGTACGGCACCCCCAGCGTGCGCGCGGCCGAACGGGCCACCCGCGTGGCGAGCTTGGCGAAGTGCGCGTGCAGATGCGTGATGCCGCGCGCGCGCGCGGCCGCGACGAGTTGCGCCTCGAGCGCCTCGTCGGGACCGTCGAGTTGCACGACCTCCGCCCGGAGCGACCCGTCGAGCACCGCGAGGTCCGACGCCTTGGGACGACGCAGCGAGAACACCACCACCTCGAGCCCGGCGGCCTCGTGGGCGCGGATCTCGTTGACGATGAAGGTCTGCGACAGGCGCGGATACACCTTGAGCACGTAGCCGACGCGCATCACGCCACCTCCGCCCGCGTCGGCACGACCACCGGGCCCACCCACGCCGCACCGGCGGTGACACGCACCTCGCCGATGCCGCCGTTGGCGAACGGCATCGCGTGATCGAACTCGCGGAAGCGCACCATGCGACTCGTGCTCGCGGCCGCCTCGCCCGTGAGCCAGACCCAACGCAGCGCGTTGAGGAACTTCTTGTGCGAGAACACCGCCACGACACCCTCGGGCAGCGCCTCGAGGCGCGCGCGCGTCGCATGCACCCGCGCCATGAACGCGGCGAAGGACTCGGCCCCCTCACCCGTCACGGCGTGCGCGTCGGCGGCGGCCCAGTACGCTCGGGCGGCGGGCTCGCGCATCGCGGCGGACGTGCCGGCGTGCGCCGCGGGCGACAGATACGTGAACTCCTGCACCGGCCAGGTCTCGACGGAAACGTGCGCATGCCGCGCGAGCGTCACGGCGGCGGTCTGCTGCGCGCGCCGATACGGCGAGACGACGATGCGCGCCGGCGCCTCGTCCAGCCACTCGGCGATCGCATGCGCCTGACGCACGCCGAGCGGCGTGAGCGACGCGGACGTGGCGTCGTCGGTGACCGCCCCCGCGTTGCTCTCGCTCTCGCCGTGCCGGATCAGCAGGATGCGCAGAACACGTTCCATCCCTTGAGGATACCAAGCCGGTGCCCGTCCCCCGCGGGGGCGGTGTGCGGCGGTCGCGGAAGGCCGCACCGCCCCGTGCAGAACGCGCTCGTCGGCCCCGGGACCGCGCAGGTCGCACGGCCCCGCCCGGCGCGTGCGCGCGTCGCGCGGGCGGGAGTAGGCTGCCCGTCTGCCGTCTCCGTTCCCGCGGTCCCCCTGCCTCCGGAGAGTCCCGTCATGTCCCCGAAGCCGTGGTCGTGTCTCGTCCCGCTCCTCGTCACCGCCCTCGTGGGCCTCGCGCACGCCGAGGTGCCCGCGTCCGCGACGCGCATGCTGCGCTCGCCCGCGGTGAGCGCCGATCGGATCGCGTTCGTGTACGCGCAGAACCTGTGGGTGGTGCCGCGCGCCGGTGGCGAGGCCAAGCGACTCACGAGCAGCCCGGGACTCACGAGCCATCCGGTGTTCTCGCCCGACGGCAAGTGGATCGCGTTCTCGAGCGAGGTCGCGGGCAACCTCGACGTCTGGGTCGTCGCCGCCGAGGGCGGTGCGCCGCGCCGGCTCACGTGGCACCCGGGCGCCGATCAGGTGCAGGGCTGGATGCCCGACGGCCGTGCGATCGTGTTCGCCTCGGGCCGCGCGTCGGCCGCACCGAGCCCGGCACCGCGGTTCTGGACGGTGCCGCTCGAGGGCGGCCCCGAGACCGCCATGGTGCTGCCGCGCGCCTATCAGGGCCGCGTCTCGCCCGACGGCAAGCGCGTCGCCTACCGCCTCAACAACTCGTGGGACGAGGAGCGCCGCAACTACCGCGGCGGCCAGAACCGCCCGGTGTGGATCACCGACCTCGCCACGCTCGAGACCGTGACGCCGGAATGGACCGGCTCCAAGGACATGGACCCGGTCTGGCTCGGCGACCGCGTCGTGTTCGTGAGCGATCGCGACGGCGTGGCGAACGTCTGGTCGTGCGATGCGCAGGGCCGCGATCTGCAGCCGTGGACCCGTTTCACGGACGACGACGTCAAGACGCTCGACGCCGGAGCCGGCGTGGTCGTGTTCGAGCAGGCGGGGCTGGTGCACGAGTACGACCCGCGCACGAAGCAGGAGCGCGTCGTCCCCATTCGCGCCGACGGCGACTTCCCGTGGATGCTGCCGCGCAGCGAGGACGTGGGTGGCCGACTCGCGAATCTGAGCCTGTCGCCGACGGGCAAGCGCGTGCTGTGCGAGGCGCGCGGCGAGGTGTTCACGATCCCGTCCGAGAAGGGCGACGTGCGCAACCTCACGCGTTCGCCGGGTTCGGCCGAACGCGATCCGGCGTGGTCCCCCGACGGCCAGTGGATCGCGTACTGGAGCGATCGCTCGGGCGAGTACCGCCTGACGATCGAATCGCCGGACGGTAACGCCCCGCCGCGCACGCTGGACCTGCCCAACCCCGGCCACGCCTACACCGTGTCGTGGTCGCCCGATTCCAAGCGCATCCTGTACCACGACACGAACCTGCGCGTGTGGGTCGCCGACGTCGCCGCCGGCACCGCCAAGGTCGTGGGCCGCGACCCGTGGATGGTGCCGCAGCGCACGCTGTTCCCCACCTGGAGCCCCGACTCGCGCTGGGTGGCGTATTCGGCGCATCTCAACTCGCTCTACCGCGCGATCTTCGTCGCGGACGTCGAGACGGGCACGTCGCATCAGGTGACCGACGGACTCGCCGACGCCGTGCATCCCGTGTTCGACGCGGGCGGCAAGCTACTGTGGTTCCTCGCCTCGACCGACTACGGCCTCAAGTCGCAGTGGCTCGACATGACCTCGTACGATCGCGACGAGACGTTCGCGTTGTACGCGGCCGTGCTCGCGAAGGACGACGCGACGCCGTTCACGCTGGAGAGCGACGAGGACGCGGGGCTCACCGCCGGTGCGGACAAGCCGAGCGACAAGCCCGCGGATGCGGGCACCGGAACGACGAAGCGTGGCGACAAGGGCGCGGCCGCGCCCGTGACGCCGAGCGCACCGAAGAGCGCGACGCCGACGGTGCGCATCGACTTCGAGGGACTCGCGGGCCGCATCGTGACCGCCCCGGGCGTGAGCGAGAAGCCGTACGCGCTCCTCAAGGCGGGCGCGGCCGGGACGGTCTATTACCTCGAGACGGCGATCGGCGCGACGCCGGGTGCGGGCGGCACACTGCAGCGCTACAAGGTCGCCGATCGCAAGCCCACGGCGTTCGCGAGCGACGTCGTGGATTACGCGGTGAGCGCCGACGGCAAGCGGCTCGTGTACCGCACCGCCGCACCGCCCTCCGGTGGCGCGGGGGCTCCGAACGCCCGCCCCACCCCGCCGTCGCTGTTCCTCGTCGACGCCGACAAGGCCGCCCCTGCCGCGGGCACGGGCAAGCTCACGTACGCGCTCCGCATGACGGTGGACCCGACCGCCGAGTTCGCGCAGATCTTCGCGGAGGGCTGGCGCAACCAGCGCGACTACCTGTACCAGCCCAACCTGCACGGCACCGACTGGCCGCGCATGCGCGAGCACTACGGTCGTCTGTTGCCGTGGGTGCGGCATCGCGCCGACCTCAACTACCTGCTCGACATGATGGGCGCCGAGATCGCCATCGGGCACTCGTACGTGCGCGGGGGCGACCTGCCCGAGATGCCGACGAGCAACGGTGGCCTGCTGGGCGCCGACTTCACGGTCGAGTCCGGTCGTTACCGCTTCGAGCGGATCTACGACAACGAGAACTGGAACCCCGAGCTCAAGGCGCCGCTCGCGGTGCCGGGCGTGCGCGTCGCGCGCGGCGACTACCTGCTGGCGGTGAACGGCGAGGAACTGCGGGGCACCGACGACGTGTACCGCCTGCTCGACGGCACGGCGGGCAAGCAGACCGTGCTCACCGTGAGCGATCGGCCCACCCTCGCGGGCGCGCGCACGATCACCGTGGTGCCGGTCGCGAACGAGCAGACGCTGCGTACGCGCGCCTGGGTCGAGGACAACCGCCGCACGGTGGATCGCCTATCGGGCGGCAGGCTCGCCTACGTCTACGTGCCCAACACCGGCCAGCCCGGCTACTCGAGCTTCAACCGCTACTACTTCTCGCAGCAGGACAAGCCCGGCGTGATCGTGGACGAGCGCTACAACGGCGGGGGTTCGGCGGCCGACTACATGATCGAGGTCATGCAGCGCACGTTCGACGGCTACTTCAACAACGTGGCCGGCGATCGCGTGCCGTTCACCAGCCCCGCGGCCGGCATCTGGGGGCCCAAGGTGATGCTCGTGAACGAGATGTCGGGCTCGGGCGGCGACTACCTGCCGTACATGTTCCACGCGCGCCGCATCGGCACGATCGTCGGCAAGCGCACCTGGGGCGGTCTCGTACACACCGCGGACACGCCCACGTTCGTGGACGGCGGTTCGATGATCGCGCCACGCGGCGGCTACTTCGCGGCCGGCGGCGAGGGCCGCTGGGCGGTCGAGAACGAGGGCGTCGCCCCCGACGTGGACGTGGAGAACTGGCCCAAGGACGTGGTCGCGGGCCACGACGCGCAGCTCGAGCGCGCGGTGCGCATCGCGCTCGACGAACTCGCGGCCAAGCCGGTCGAGCGCCTCATGAAGGAGCCGCCCGCGCCCACGTGGGGCAAGCGGCGCTGAGCGGCAGGGCCCGCACCTGAAGCACGAAGCCCCCGGGGAAACGCTCCCCGGGGGCTTCGCACGTCATCACTGCGGACGTCAGTCGGCGATCACGATGCGTCGCGTCTGCGTCTCGTCGCCGATGCGCAGTCGCGCGAAGTAGAGCCCACCCGGCACACGGCGTCCGTCGTCGGCCCGACCGTTCCAACGCGCGGAGCCCTCGCCGGCGGCGGTGCCGCGCCACGGGGACGCCACGCGGCGTCCCGCGAGGTCCAGAATCTCGAGTGCGCCCATCCCCCGGCCCGCGAACGCGAACGACACGCCGTCGCGCGACGGATTCGGCCACGGCGCGCCGAAGCGCAGCGCGGTCGCGGCGCGGTCCCCCACGCCCAACGTGTTCGGCGGCCACATGCGCACGGTGAACGCCGTGTCCCCGAGCGACTGCACGGCCCCCGTCACGAGGATCGTGTCGAGGCCGACCGTCGGTGGCACGACCTTGAGCGTGTAGCGCGCGGTGTCGGCGACGACGCGCACGAGACCGGTGGTGCCCGCGGTGCTGTTGATCGTGAGGAGCCGCGCGCCGGTGGTGACCGAATACAGGCCGACGTTCGCACCCACGAGCGGCAGCCCGGTGACGCCGTCGAGCACGGTGACGTCCACCCAATGCCCGGTGCGGCACACGAGCGTGCCCAGATTGATCCCGGTCGCGCCCACCGTGAGCGAGTCGAGACGGATGGGGATGCGCTTCGAGGCGATCGAGGGCTGCACCGTGAGCCGCTGCAGACCGGTCGGGACGTACACGGTGAACGTGCCCAGGGCGCTCGTGAAGTCGTTGGGGGTCTCGATGCGCGGATAGACCGGGGGCTGCGTCCAGTCCACGTCGATGTCGGCGTTGACGATCGCGGCACCGCCGGAGTCCACGACCTTGGCGGTGAACGGCTTGGCGGCGGGTAGCGCGAAGTTGGGCAGCACCTGATCCGCACCCGCGACCACACGGTTGTAGAGCGTGTTCGTGGCGTAGGTCGCGACCTGCGTGCTGGGCGGGCAGGCGATCACGTCGAAGGTACCGTCGGGCACGATGATCGAGGCGACGCCCGCGGCCGTGGTGTTGTTCGACGGCAGATACAACTTCTCGCGCGACGGAACGTGACGCACCATGACGCTGCCATTGGCGATGGGGAAGCCGAGCGCATCGGTGACCGAGCAGGTGAGCAGTCGACCCGGTGGCACGACGACGGTGCCCAGATTCACGTCCGCGGTGGACATGGGCTGGTCCGGGAACAACAGCGGCGCCTTGCGCGCGGCGAGCGCCGGGACGATACCGACGTCCCAAACCCCGGGATCGACCAGCGTCGCGAACGTGCCGTCGGGATTGGTGCCCGAATCCTCGAGATTCACCGGCGCCGCACCCGTGGGGCTCACCAGTCGGATGTTGGCACCCGCGACGCCGACGCCGTCCACGCCCACGACGCGACCGGAGACGTAACGCCCCAGCGGCAGCGCGGGGTTGATCACGACGTTGGCCGTGGTCATGCGCACGTCGAGATAGACGCCCTGGAAGATGTGCTGGCCCTTGCGCGGCTTGAAGTACACGTCGTAGCGGCCGGCCGGCAGCGTGACGTTGTAGGTCCCGTTCACGAGCGTCGAGTCGTTCGTGAGCAGCACCATCTGATTGGTCTGCCGGTTGATGATGTCCAGGTCGCACGGCCACACCGCCCCACCACCGACCTTCGTGACGGTGCCGGACAGCGTGAGCGCGGACGCCGGGCCCGCGAGGGCCAGCGCCATCAGGAACACGACGAGACGGTTCATGAGGAGAGGGACGTCCTGGAAGTGGGGATGGGGCCGGTGATGGACTCGGGGAGCCGCTTGGATCGGCGTGAGGATGAGGTCTCCCCAGCATCTGCAGCGCAAGAGGTGGGCCAAAGGTGGTAGCGGATACACGGGCTTCGCGCACGGCCCGCCACAGCGGTTCAGTGATACTGTCAGCCCTCGTCACCACAAGGGTTTAGCATCGTCGCTCGAAGTGCCGTCTCAGACGACCGAGCGGTCGCGGAACGACCCTCGTGCAGACCGCTCGAGGGGACCGGTCCGCAGCCCGCGCCATTCCACCCAGGACTGCGTCGAAGCCCCCACGGGCGCGGCCTGTGGAGCCACTCCGTGGGCTGGCGGTGCCCCCTCGTGTTGCCTACTCTCCCCCTCTCCCGTTCCACGCTCGACCCTCCCAGGAAAAGGACGCGCATGCACCGCTTCGGTCCGTCGTTCCGAACGTTCCTCCTCCTCATCGCCTCGGCCGCGACGCTCGTCGTCGCGTCGCCGTCGCGCGCGGCCGGCCCCACCCTCCCGCGTGAGCTCGACCCGCTCGTCCAGAACATGGACCCCTCGGTGTCCCCGGGCGCGGACTTCTTCAAGTACGCCAACGGTGGCTGGCTCAAGCGCAACCCGATCCCGGCCTCGGAGCGCGGGTGGGGCATCGCCAACATCGTGAACGAGGAGACCTATCGCCAGCGGCTCGTCATCCTCGAGGAGGCGGCGCAGGCGAACGCGCCCGCGGGCTCGACCACGCAGAAGGTCGGCGACTACTGGGCCACCGCGATGGACTCGGCGCTGGCCGAACGTCTGGGGACGCAACCGCTCGCGCCATGGCTCAAGCTCATCGGCGACCTGCACACGCGGCGCGAACTGCTCGAGGTGGTCGCCCGCCTGCAGGCCGTCGGGATCCGTTCCACCTACGGGATCTACGTGGGCCAGGACGAGAAGGACAGCGACCGCCTCCTCGTCCACCTGTCGCAGGGTGGGCTCGGCATGCCCGACCGCGACTACTACCTCAACAAGGACGCCACCACGGTGCGCATCCGCCGCGAGTACGGCAAGCACCTCGCGGCCATGTTCGCGCTGCTGGGCGAGGATTCGGTCACGTCGCGCGCGTCGGCGGCCATCGTGCTCAAGCTCGAGACCGCGTTCGCGCAGCGCTCGCGCACGCTCGAGCAGCGCCGCGACCCGTGGGCCAACTACCACAAGATGTCGCAGGCCGAACTCGCCCGCCTCACCCCGACGATCGACTGGGCGGCGCAGTTCGCGACGATGGGCCTCCCCGCGCAGGACACCGTCATCGTGGAGCAGCCGGAGTTCTTCACGCGGATCGATTCGTGCCTGTCCGTGGCACGGCTCTCCGAGTGGCAGACCTATCTGCGCTGGATGCTCGTCAACACGCTCGCACCGACGCTGTCGCAGGCGTTCGTGGCGCAGGACTTCCATTTCTACGAACGCGTGATGTCGGGCACGCCCGCGATGCGGCCGCGCTGGAAGCGCATGCTGGATGCGAGTGAGGACGCGATCGGCGAACTCGTCGGTCAGGAGTGGGTGAAGCGCTATTGCCCCCCCGCGACCAAGGCGCGTTACACGAAGCTCACCGATGACGTTCTGAGCGTGTTCGCCGAGCGCATCAAGGCCATGCCGTGGATGAGCGAGCCCACCAAGCAGGCGGCGCTCGCGAAGCTCGCCAAGGTGGACCGCAAGGTCGCGTATCCCGATCACTGGCGTGACTACTCGACGCTCACGATCGGACGCGAGTCCGGGACGGCCAATCAACTGGCCGTGAACGCGTGGCGGTTCCGCCACGCGGCGGACAAGCTCGGCAAGCCCGTGGACCGCACCGAGTGGGACATGAATCCGCAGACCTACAACGCGTACTACGACGGCTCGAAGGTCGAGATCGTGCTGCCGG